>CAYXWB010000045.1:0-24122 GCA_964468515.1 uncultured Bradymonadales bacterium
AGCTGCTGAAGCTGCGCATAAGCGCGCTTGATCGCGATGAAATGTTCTTGAGCGAGCGCCTTGACCTCCTCGCTCAGGTTGCCGCCGTAGCGATCGGGGTGATGCTCCTTGACGAGCTGGTAGAACGCCTCGCGCACGCGCTTTTGACCGCACCCCTCCCACAACGCGAAGATCTCGTAGGGCGACTGCGCTTGGACGCGCTGATGTCGCTGGCGCAGCGCGCGCTCGGTGGGATTTGACGATGATTGCACCCGGAACCTCCTGCGCCGCTCACGCGCTTAACCGCCCAGCTCCTGAATCTGACGAAGGATCTCGCGACGCGTCCCCTCAGGGATGTTGCGCGTCGCTGTCTTGCGCACGAACTCCTGGAAGGCTTCGCGCGCCTGCGCGCGTTGGCCCATCTCTTTATACAGATAGCCCAGCGTGCGATAGATGTCTGTGTCCTCGCTGCCATGACGCAGCGCCTGCTGCAGGTGGCGCGCTCCCTCGGCGGGGCGCTTGGTGTAGATGTAGGACATCCCCAAGAGCTGCTGGGGCTTGGGACGCGCGGGATCGCGCTGAAGCGCCTTGCTCAAGTGCTTGATGGCGCTGTCATAATCTTTGTCCATATAGTCCGCCTCGCCCATCGCGATGAGCGCCTCGTCCAGCTCAGGCGCCAGCTCCAGCGCGCGCGCGATGTCTTTCTTACCCTCGCGCGAGTAGCCAAGCTTCGACAAGAGCCGCCCCCGGTAGATGAACAGCTCAGGGTTGCGCACCCCATAGCCAGGATCCACCTCGGTCGTCTTGCGATACTCCTCCAGCGCCTGAATCTGGCGGTTCTCACCCTCCAACGCGCGCCCCATAAAGAACCGAAACTCCCCATTGCCAGGCTGGTAGTCCAGCACGTGACGGAAGATCTTCATGGCTGTGTTCTTGTCGCCCTGCACAAACGCCGTGCGTCCCACAAAAAAGTAAGCCTCGTGATAGCGAGGGTCCAGCTGGTAGGCCTTATTAAAGTCCTCGATCGCCGTCTCGTAGTTACCCCGGTCAAAGTGAATACGCCCACGGATGAAGGTATATTCTGCATTCTTGGGGAACTTCTCGATGACCTGATTAATCTCATCGATCGCGCGATCATAGAGCTTGGTCTGACGGTACGCGTCAGCCAGATAAGCGGACAGTCGAATATCCGCCACGCCCTCCTTGCGCGAGCGCTCCAAGAGCGCCAAGGCCTGCTTGGTCTGACCTTGCTCCAGCAACAGGCGGCTCAGCGCCAAGCGCGCGGGCCAGAAGTTCGGGTCGCGCTCAATGGCCGACTGATACCAGCTCTGCGCCGTGTTGAGGCGCCCTGACAGATGGTAGAACTCGGCCACCCCCGTGGCGACCTTGGTGTCAATAAGCTCCGGCTGCGCCACGATCTGGCGCACATGCTGCTCGCCGCGCTCAAAGTCCTTCTCCGTGCGCCACGCCAGCTGCGCCAAGGTCGCCTGCGCAGACAACAGCTTCGGGTCGATCTCGACCGCGCGCTCCAGCGCCTTTTGGGCCTCGTAGAAGGTGCCACGGCTCAGGTTTAGCTCGCCTAATTGCTCAGGAAAGCGCGCGTCGGTGGGGAACTCTTTTTGCCCAAGCTCCAGCTGCGTGATCGCCTGCTGCCACTGACGCAAGCCCTTGTACGCGCGCACGATGCCGAGCAGCACGTCAGGGTCCTTCTGACCCAAGTTCTTGTTGGTCGTGAAGAAGTTGAGCGCCTGCTCGTACTGCTGGGCGCGCTCATACTCCTCAGCCAGCGCGCGCAGCGTGTCAGCGCGCCCGGTGTCGACGCTCAGCGCTTGGGTGAAGGCGTCGATCGCCTCTTGGCTCTGGCTTCGCGCTGAATACACGAGGCCGATGTAGTGATGGGTCGTGCCCCGCTCGACGTTGCTCGCGCGCGCCGCCAGCTCACCTGCTACGCGGCTCAAGTGCTTGAGCGCGTCATTGAGATCGCCCTGCTCATAGCGCGCGCGCCCGAGCAGCACGAGCGCGGGGATGTAGCCCTCATCGGCTGCCACCGCGCGATCGAGCGACGCCAAGGCGTCGCGCTCCTGCGCTTGCGCGCGATGCACGCGACCCAGCCAATAGCCTGGCATCGCGCCTTGCTCACGTGCGGCGCTGGTCAGGACCTTCTGCGCGCGCGCGGCGACACTCGCACGATCGAGCCCCGCCGCTGAGGCTGCAGGGGCAGCCTCAGGCGCCATATCAGCCGCCCCGTCTCCCATGTCTGGCGCCACCGCCACCGCTTGGGTTGGCGCGATGGGGGGGGCCGCCTCGCTTGCGGGAGGTCCAAGCCGCTCCAGCATGCGCGCGTCCGCTGCCCCTAACATCACCTGCGCGAAGAAGCCAAGCTCACCGCCTGCATCAGCCAACGGCTCTAGGATCTCGCGCGCGGGGCCAGGATCATCACCTGTGAGCGCGAGCAGCGCGCCGCGCCCCAGCGCGGCCTCGGGGATGCCCGCCGCCGCTTGCCCTGTGGCCAGCGCTTGCGCTGCTTTGAGCGTCTCCTCATCGCGCTGTGAGGCGAGCATGAGGGCGTGCGCGAGGAGCACCTTGCCGGCCGTCTCAGGGGTGAGCTTGGCCTTGCGCGCCTCGGTCGTCAGCTGCCTCAGCTCACCCCAGCTCGCCGCCCGCAGCTGCTTCAGATCGACCTCAAGCGCCTTCATCGGGGCGGCCACAGGGGCGACCTCGATCGGCTCCTTGTCAAACAGCTTGATCGCCCCAAAGACGAGGCCACCTAACACTAAGATGGCGAGCACCGGCGCGCCCAACATCACCATCTTGCCGCGCTTCTTGTCTTGCGCCGTCGCCTCCGCTTGCGTCGTCTGCGCGTTCTTGGCTTTGCCTGGGCTCACGGGCTGCATCCCGCTCGACGCTGGGCGCAGCGGATCATCCACCGGCGCGCTCGCAGGCTGTGGCGCGCGCGCTATAGGCGCGGGGCGCGCGAGCGGGGGCGCCTCGAAAGCGTCCAGATCGAGCTCATAGGCTCCAGACGCCCCGAGGCTCCCCCCCCTCGCCTCCTCGGGGTTGGTGTTGCCCACGAGCATCTCATCGCTCCAGCTCGGTGCAGCGCCTGCGCTCGGATCCAACAGGTCTTCACCCCAGCTGTCCACATGCAGCTCAGGGCCTGCGGCGACGCGCGGCTTCTCATCCAAGAAGGAGAAGCCTTGATCGCCCCCTAAGAAGTCATCGCCGCCAGCCTCATCATCCTCATCAAACAGAGCGTGCGAGGTCGGCGAGGCGCTTGGTGGTGCGCCGAACAGATCATCCTCGGCGCTCGAGAGGGGGCCGCTGAACAGCTCAGCCGCGCTTGGCGCGGGCGCTTGGGGCGTGGGCTGGCGAACGGGAGGCGCGGGCGCAGGCGCGCCGAACAGATCCTCCTCATCCATCTGGCCGCGCGACAGCTCGAACAGATCATCGCCCCCGCCGAACAGATCATCCTCGTCTTGCCGCGCGGGCGCGCTGAACAGATCCTCCTCCTCGTGGGATGGGGTCAGGGCGGGGCGCATGCCTGAAGAGGCTGGCGCGTTGAGCGGCGGCAGGCTCATCGCTTGGCCGCTGCGCAGGGGCGGGGCGCTTTGGGGGCGAGGCAGATCGGCTGGGGCGCTGGCGCGGGGCAGATCACTGGGCGCGCTGGCGCGGGGCAGATCACTGGGCGCGCTGGCGCGGGGCAGATCGCTCAAGCTCGGCGCGCTGGCGCGGGGCAGATCGCTCAAGCTCGGCGCGCTGGCGCGGGGCAGATCGTTCAGCGGATCGTCGCCGCGAGGCCGCTCAGCAGCGCGCGGCAGGTGAGACAAGCCGCCAGCGCTAGAGCGGGGCAGATCCTCAGGGTGTCCGCTCGCGCTGCGCGGCAGGTCTAGCCCCGCAGGCCGGGGCAGCTCGCCGCCGCCATCCGCGCGCCGTGGCAAGCTCGCGTCAGCGGCCCAGCCTGTCCCCAGCATCGTGCCCGCAGAGCTCGGGGCGCTTGGCCGCGCGAAGGGCGCGAACTCGGGCACTTGAGCCAGCGACAGCCACGCCACTTTGTCCGCTGATACCTCGGCGTCGGCGTCGAGCTTGTTGGACTTGAGCATGATCAAGATCGCGTTCTTGTCAAAGGGGCCGAAGACCTTGCCCGTCGGACGCTTGACATAATAACGCTCGGCGCTCATTCCGCGTTCTCCTCGGCTCGCCGCACGCGCGGCGCTGGGCTAAAGGACAGGGCACAGCCCAGCGCGTCTGCTGGGAGGTCGCACGCGCGCACGCTGTGAACGAAGGGGCGCTGTCATGTTGTGCGTGTGGGACCGCTGCGAGGCGCAGTGTAACTCGCGTCAGAGTCGCTGACAAGCCATCCCACTGGCGCGCTCGCACCTCAGGGCATGATTCAAAGCGTGGGGATGCCGTGGCGTCGCGCGTGGCGCTTGAGGCGCGGATCAGGGTTGACCACGACAGGCCGCCCGACGCGCTGGAGCATCGGCAGATCGGTGTAGGAGTCCGTATAGAAGTAGGCGAGCTCTAGAGATAAACCTCGCTCCTTGGCCCAGCGCTGCGCGAGCGTCACCTTGCCTTGGCCATAACACAGCGGGCGCACAAGCTCGCCCGTCAAACACCCGCCCGCGTCGACCTCAAAGCGGGTGCAGATGTAGTCATCAAGCGCCAGCTCCTCGCTCAGCGGCGCGCTCAGATAGGGCGACGACGCGGTCAATAAGACCGTGTGATGGCCTCGCGCTTGGTGCGACTTCACCTGCGCCGCCATATGGGGCAAGATGTGCTGGCGCACCTCGGCCTCATACCAGCGTCGCATCTGCCTGATCATCAGCCCCTCGGGCTGACCTGCGACATGACGTGAGGCCATCGACGTGACCTGCTCAATGTCGATCAGCGCCATCTTATAGCGCGCCAACCATCCAAAGCTGCGCATCAGCTGGCTCGTGCTCAGGCCGCCCGTGCGCCACAGATGCATCGCCCAAAGCTGCGCGCTGTTGACGCCGATCAGGGTCAGATCCATATCGAAGAACGCGATAATGCCCCCCTCGCGCTGAATAGGGGCGCGCGCTATCTCGTCCTCTCTTTGCCTCTTGGTCCGCTCATCGCTGCTCATCTCGCCCTCGCCACGCGCTGTCATTTGGAGTCGCTCATGCCCCTCTCTCACCGCCTCTCGCTTGTCGCGTTGCCGCTGCTGGCGCTGTCGCTGTCTCAAGCCTGCACCTGTGATGGCCGCGCCAAGCAGCTCGGCAAAGAGGGCAACCTCACCTTCGCCTATGCGTCTGCTGACGCCAACACCGACTTCAACCGACCGCTGGCTGAGGGCGCCACCCTCCAAGTTCAGATCGAGGGGCCTGATGGCGAGCGCGTCAGCCAGATCAATCAAGCCTCCTCGTCCAACAGCGCGGTGTTCGCCACGGGCGTGTTCGCCGGGGCTGCGGATCGGATCCTGCTGCGCGCCGAGCGAGCCGGGCGCGCTGAGCTGCGCGTGAACGCCAATGTCTCAGGGCGCGGCGCGGCGAGTGACGCCATTGATGTGACCGTCGCCACCATCGGCGGCATCTCCGCCGCACACCGCTGCACTGACAGCGGCGAGGCCGCTTACCTGCGCGGTCGCCCCATCGCGCTGGATTATGTGCGTCAGAGCCCAAGCGGCGAGCGCTTGGTGGGGGAGGGCGGCTGCGCGGTGGACGTGCTCAGCGAGCGCGAGACGCTGGGCGTGGGCTGCAATGAGCGCGTGCTGGAGGTGGAGGCCCCGCAAGAGGCTGGCCCCATCACCCTGTCCGTGCAGCGTGCTAACCGCATCACCCGCTATCAGCAGCTGGTCGCTCACGTCATCTCCCCTGAGCTGTTTGACTTCGATCCTGTGATTGATCCCCTCTATGTGGGCCGCGCGTCGGATGTCATCTTGCGACCTGTCACGCAGTATTGGCCCATCTGCACCACGCTGGAGCTTGAGGTTGAGATCCTGACGCCGTTCGTGTGCTCCAGCACGCGCGGTGGCTCGCGCGGCGTCTTCACGGTGAGCGCGGATGAGGCGATGCGGTTCTCACTGCGGGGCGAGGAGACGGGTGAGTGTGCGTTTATGGTGCGACCTGTGGGCCTCGGGTTGCCCGATGTGTGGGAGTTCACGACCTGGGTGGAGTGAGCGCGCCTGGGTGCAAATGAGAACCGTTATCACTCGCATTGACAGCCTCAGCTTGATCGTCTAACGCTGCCAGTCAGGCGCGCGTCGGGCGTGTAGTCGCTGACTTATGCTGGGCTTTCTTATGAGGTTCTCACACACCATCCTCCTGTCTGCGCTCGCGCACGGCCTGTTTGTGGGCGTCGCGTTGTGGGGTGGTTTTGGGGTCGTGGCGCTTGAGCCTGTCAGCCATGAGGAGGCGCCGACCCCAGCAGCGGCGCATCGCGAGATCGCGATGGAGCTGCTCATCATCCCCAGCGCGCCGACGCCCGAGCTGACGCTCGCGGCGACGCAGGCGCCTGCCGAAGCGTCGGCACCCGAGCCTGAGCCCGAACCCGAGCCCGAACCCAAACTCAAGCCTGAGCCAAAACCTGAGCCCAAGCAGCGTCAGGTGGTGAAGCGCGAGGCGCCTGAGCCTGAGCCCGAGCCCGAGCCCGAGCCCGAGGTGAAGCTGGCAGCGGTCGCCACGACGCGCGACCCTAGCGAGGCGAAGCAGGTCGAGGTGGCGCCTGAGCCGAGCGCCCCCGCGCAGGCGACGCGCCCTGATGCGACGCTCACGCTCGCGAGCGTGGCGCGCGGTGGCACAGGCAGCGCAGGCCCGCGCGACGCGCGAGGCGCGTCGCGCCTCAGCGCGTCCGCGCCCCAGGGCCAAGGTCGCGGCGCGCTCGGCGGCGTCGTCGATCGGGCCGGGCTGATGCGGCAGTATCACAAGCGGTTGTATCACCAGGTGAACCAGCGCAAGCGCTATCCGCGCGCGGCGCGACGCATGCAGCAAGAAGGGCGCGTGGTGATCGAGATCATGGTCGACCAGACGGGCAAGCTGCTCAGCGCGCGTGTGCACAGCTCGTCAGGACATGCGCTGCTGGATGAGGCGGCGCTTGAGACGATCCGCAGCGTTGAGAGCTTTGGCGCGCGCCCCGAGGGGTTAGGGTGGGCCTCTCACCGCTTCTTGATCCCGATCGTCTACGCGTTGGCGTGAAGAATTCTTCGATTTTGGAATAGAAGGGGTCGCAGGCGCATTATTAGGTCCGCACGATGAGGATGCGGTCGCCATGAAGGCGACCTCGATCATCCCAAGTGCGCTGACCAAGTCAAGACCCACGCTCGCGTGGTTCTTATAAATTCCCCGGGTTACACCGCCTGGGATCAGCCAACGCGCATTTGGGCGCGGGTGGTTGAAGTGCCCGCGACGTCAGCCGGCATGGCGCGCAGAAGGGCCAAAGCGACTTGGGAGTCGCGATCCTCGACCTGCCGTAAAAAGGAGGTGATCCAGTGGTTTATCACAGTATGAAGTCGGCCGGTGAGGTGGTGCCCTCCTGACGGGCCTGCATCTCCAGCGCTGTGGTGATACGAAGGCCTGGCGAGACGCCGCTCCTTTGTTGGGCCACTGCTGATGCGGCGATGAGGCCGCATACGTGAGGAGATTTCCCAGACACCGCCGCCCCCGCGTGACTGCTGGTCCCTGGTCGAACCAGCCAAGACAGGTCACGCGGGGGTTCTCTTTTCTTGCGATGCGCGTCGCGTGAGGCTGCCTGCTCGCTCAGGAATGTGCCCCGATCGCGCGCTGTTGATTCGAGCGCTTGCCCTGGCTGAGGCGCGCTGCTAAAGCAGCCTGTGTCCCTCACTGGCCTCGGTCTCCTCCGCGCGGAGCGCCATGTCCTCCTCTCATGATCAACCCGCTGATGCTGCTCCCCCCTCGACGCTCGCCACGGCGGCGTCGCCAAGCGACGCGCCTGCATCGCCTGAGCCCACCGCCGAGCTCGCCCATGAGCCTGCGCTTGCTGGCCCGCAGGTGGTCCGCCTCGGGCCGCCTGCGGCCGCTGATCCGCTCGCGCGCGCGCTGGCTGAGCTGGAGGCGCTGCTAGGCGCCACGGGGCGCGTGTGGATGCGCGGCGCGCTGCTGGAGGGCGCCCTGTGGGTGGCCACCGCGCTGTGCGCGGTGGCGCTGTCATCGCTCTTGCTCGCGCTGCTGTTCGCCCCCTTGGCCGCGCGCGGCGTCGATGAGGTGATCTGGGGTGGCGCAGGGCTCGTGATGCTGGCCGCAGGCGTCGCGCTCGCGCGCTTCTGGCGAGCGCGGCCCGACGCGCTGGGCGTCGCCCGCAAGCTCTACCCCCAAGCGCCCGCGCTGCGCGATGATCTGGTCAGCGCGCTGCGCTTTGGCGCGTCCCTGCGTGATGAGAGCTTTGATCCGCAGCTGAGCGCGCCGCTCGCCAGGGCGCACATTGAGCGCGCGCGGGAGCGCGCGCGCGCTGCGTCGCAGGGAGGGCATCTGGGCCACCTGCTGCCCGTGCGTGAGCTGACCCCGCCAGCGCTGGCGCTGGCGGGCTGCTTCGCGCTGCTGCTCGTGCCGCTTATCATCGCCCCTCAGTGGACCTCGCGCGCGCTGACAGGTCAGCTCGCGCGCGCCGTCGAGGCCAAGCTCGCGCAGCTTGAGACGCGCCCGCTGGTCGGCAGCATCAGCCTCAGCTATGAGGAGCCGAGCTACACGCAGCGTCCGCCTCGTGTGGAGTCCTTCACCTCAGGACATATTGAGGCGCTGGTCGGCACCCAGGTGTCGCTTGAGACTTACACGCTCGACAGCACCCTGCGCGAGCTGTCCCTGATCCTTGAGGGTGAGGATGGCGGGCGCACCCCTGTGCGCGTGACGCGCGGTGAGGGGATGGTGTGGCGCGCGTCGTTCCCGCTCATGCGCAGCGGTCGCTATTATTTTGAGGCGCGCGACGCGCAAGACCACGTCGTGCGTGATCCTATCATGCGCGCGATCGTGGCCCAGCCCGACGCGCCGCCCAAGGTGCAGCTCCTGTCGCATGAGGGCCGCCTAGAGGTCAGCCCCGAGGACGTCTTGGAGCTCGTCTACAGCGTCGAGGATGACTTCGGGGTTGGCACCTTATCGCAACATCATCAGCTCATGGGAGCGCCTGGCGAGCCCGCGTCACGCCCTGTGGAGGGGGCGCCGCTTGAGGGCGCGCCTCGCCAAGTCAGCGGGACGCTGCGCCTGGACCTCGCCACGCTCAACCTCCAGCCGCGTGACACCGTCACCTTCACGCTGCGGGCCACGGATCAGAACGTGAGCACGGGGCCTGGGGTCGGTGAGAGCGCGCCCCTTGTGCTCGTGGTGGCGAGCCCCGAGGACAAGCACTTGGCCAACATGGACGCGCAGCAGGCCATCTTAGAGGCGCTGCTGATCTCACTGGCTGATTATCTGGAGGCGCCGCTTGGTGAGCGCGTCCTTGATCGGGGAGGCGTCTGGCGTCAGCAGGTGAGCGGGGGGCTTGATGACAGCGCGCTCAGCGCGCGCATCGCGGCCTTAAAGGATGCTCACGACCAGCTCGCCCCCAAGCTCGCCGCGCTGGCCGAGCTTGTGCCGCGACTCAAGGCGGATCCGCTCATGGCACCGCGCGAGCTGACGCTGATTGAGGGCATGTCGCGTGAGCTGAGCACGCTCCATGCGCGCGGTCAGGCGGCGCTTCAGCGCGCCCCCGCCCCTGCCATCCTCGCTCGCTACGCCGCTGAGATGGAGGCCGCGCTGGAGAAGACCTCGCTGCGCCTCGACGACCTGCTCGTCAGCCAGAAGATGCAGTCTGCCGCGCAGGCGCTTGATGAGATCAAGGCCATGAAGGAGCGCTTGCGCGAGCTGCTGGAGCGCTATCGTGACACGCAAGATCCCGCCCTGCGCGAGGAGATCATGCGCGAGATCACGCGCCTGCGTCAGCGCATGGCCGAGCTGAACCAGCGCATGCAAGACCAGCTCGAGCGCATGCCGCAAGAACACGTCAACATGGATGCCATCCAAGACGCCATCAGTGAGACAGACGCGGGCAAGGTCAAGGACGCCTTCTCCTCGCTGGAGCAGATGCTTGAGCGCGGCGACATTGACGGCGCCCTCGCCGCCCTCGACCAGATGTCTGAGGGCCTCGACGGCATGCAAGAACAGGTCGGTGAGGCCAGCGCGAAGGTGGACCCCGAGGGGATGCGCGAGTTTGACAAGAAGATGGCCGAGCTGATGCGCGAGGCCGACGATTTGCAGCTCTTGCAGCAAGACCTCAACCGTGACACCGATAAGCTGCAGAGCGAGCTCCAGAGCGAGCGGGACGCGCAGCAGCAGCAGCTGGTCGAGCAGGCGCAGCGCGAGCTGCTCCAGGACATTGATGGGATGCAACGCCAGCTCGATGGCTTGCAGCGTGAGGGCTTGGTGCCCCCGCTCAATGGCCCCTCCGCCGAGCGCGTGCGTGAGCAGCTTCGCGCGCTCCGTGAGGGCGTCCAGCAGGGCGACATCGCCACCGCGCGCGATGTCTCGCGCCGCGCCCGTGAGGAGCTGGACAACCTGCGCTTCTCCATGCAGCTGTCTCAGCGCCACACGGAGCGGCGCAGCCCCGAGTATGCGAAGCTCTCGGAGGGGATGCGTCAGGTGCGCCCGCTGGCTGATAAGGCCGATCAGATCACGCGGCGCTTGGATGAGCTGATGGATCAAGCGCGCGCCCAAGAACAACAGCAGCAGCGCGATCCTCGCGCGCAGCAGCTGGCCGAGCGCCAGCGTGAGGCGCGCCAGCGCGCCGACGCGCTGGGCCAGCGCTTGGGTGAGGCCGAGCAGCAGATGCCTGGCATCCAGGGGCAGATCGGGGAGCCGCTCAAGCGGGCCAGTGATGCGATGAAGCGCGCGGGCGATGGCCTGGAGCGCCAGCAGCTGCAGCCCGCGCAAGACGCGCAGCGTCAGGCCATGGAGGCGCTCGGGGAGGTCAAGTCCTCCATGAAGCAGTCCATGCAGCGTCAGCGCGAGGGCGAAGGCCAGCGCGGCGAGGGCTCGCGTGAGAAGGTCGAGGTGCCCGGCCCCTCAAGCAGCTCGCCGCGTGGCTGGCGCGATGCGGTCGAGCGCGGCATGAAAGAGGAGCGCCTCAATGACTACGCCAGCGAGATTGAAGACTATTATCGCAGCCTCTCGGAGTAGCGCCATGACCCGCATTGATCGATGGCGCCGCGCGCTGATGAGCGTGGCGCTGTGCGCCACGCTCCTGCTCGTTTGCAGCGCCCAGGCCCAAGATCGGGCGCTCGTGCGCGAGATCGACGCCCAGATCGAGCAGGGGCTGGTGAGCGACGCCGAGGCAGCGCTGAGCGCGGCGCGCGGGCGCTTGTCTGGCTCCCAGGTGCAGGTGCTGGAGGCGCGCTTGGCGTTCGCGCGCGGTGAGTATGCGCAGGCGGTGGCGCTGTTTGATCTGGCGCTCAAGGCTGAGCTGATCGCGCCCATGCTCCAAGCGGAGCGCGATCTTGTCGCTGCCACGGAGGAGGTCGTGCGCGGTTATACGCGTCATCTCAGCCCCCAGAAGCGGTTTGAGGTCTTCCTGCCGCCGGGCAAAGACGAGGTGCTGCTGCCTTACGCGCTCGACGTGCTTGATCGGGCTTATGATGCCATCGGTGAGGAGCTAGGCCATCGCCCCCCGACGCCGATCCGCGTGGAGATCTACCCGCGCACTGCCACGCTCGCTAAGGTCTCAAGCCTCACCGAGCAGGAGATCCGCACGTCTGGCACCATCGCCCTGTGCAAGTACAACCGCTTGATGATCACCAGCCCGCGCGCGCTGCTGCAAGGCTATGATTGGGCGGACACGCTGGTGCATGAGTACGTCCACTATGTGATCCATCATAAGGCGGGCGGCGGCGTGCCGATCTGGATGCATGAGGGGATGGCCAAGTTCTTGGAGCGCCGCTGGCGCGGCCCCGAGGCGCAGCAGCTGCACCCCTCCAGCGAGCACCTGTTACAGAGGCGCGTCGCCAGCGATGACCTCATCACCTTCGCGCAGATGCACCCGTCGATGGCCAAGCTCCCGAGCCAAGAAGACGCGTCGCTGGCGTTCGCGGAGGTCTACACCGTGATGGAATATCTGCGCGGTCAGCTCGGCGCGGGCGCGTTCGCGAAGGTGCTTGAGCGCATCGGCGAGGGGCAAGCTGCGGATGTGGCGTTCGCGGGGGCGTTGAACACGACCTTCCCCAAGTTCGAGCGGGCGTGGCGTGGCTACCTCAAGGTGCGCCCCTATCCTCCCTCACCCGAGGGCGCGATGTGGGACAACAAGCTGCGCTTTAAGGAGGGTGATGAGCCCGCCACGGAGCTGTCTCAGCTGCCCTCACCGCAGGCGCGCGATCACTTCAAGCTTGGCCAGATGTTCCAAGCGCGCGAGCGGTTTGAGGCGGCGGTGGCGCAGTATCACAAGGCCATCGCGCTGACCAAGTCACCTAACCCCGCGCTGCAAGCGCGGCTCGCGCAGAGCTTGCTCGCGCTCAAGCGCCCGCAAGAGGCGCTCGACGCGTTGCTGGTCGTGCGTGACACGTTCCCCTCGCATGGCGGGATGTGGTTGAGCTTGGGGGAGGCCTCGCTCGCGGTGGGCCACGTCGATGAGGCGCTCGAAGCCCTCACGGAGTCGGTCTACATCAACCCCTTTGACCCGCGCGTTCACATGCTGCTGGCGCGCGCTTATGAGCGCAAGGGGCAGATCGACCTGTCTCAGCGCGCGACGCGGTTTGAGGCGCTGGTCCGCTGAGCGCCGTGATCGCGCTTTCACCCACCGCGCGCAGCCTCTAAGATAGAGGGCGTGAGCCTCTTACGCTTCAAGCCCGATCGCGGCATGAGTCCCAAGGTGGGTGATGATCCTCTGCTCCTCTCGTTATGGTCGAGCGTATCTGTGCGTTGTGGTGGCGCTCGTGAGCGGTTGTGGGCTCTATGAGCCTGTCGACTCACCGCAGGTGTTGTCTCAGCGCGCGGCGCGCACGATCGTGTTGACGCCGGCCTCAGCGACCTTGGTCACAGGCGCTCGGCTGACGCTGGCGGCGACTGTGCGCGATCCCCAGGGCCAAGAGATCTCTGGGGCGAGCGTGCGCTGGGAGAGCCTGTCACCGCACCACGCGAGGGTGAGCGTGGCGGGTGAGGTCGAGGCGCTGACGCCTGGCGAGGCGATCATCGAGGCGCGCTCAGGCGCAGGGGTCGCTCGGGCTACGATCACCGTGCGCGACGCGAGCGAGTTTCAGGTCGTCCTCTCCCCGCCCACGCTCACCCTCGCCGCAGGCGCGCGCGCGCAGCTCATGGCCCAGGTGCGCGATCGGGCGGATGCGCCCGTGCCCAGCGCGATGATCACCTGGCGCAGCGCCAATGAGGCCGTCGCGCGCGTGAGCGCGACGGGAGAGGTCACGGCCCTGGCGGCCGGGCAGGTCGCGATCACGGCGAGCTTCGCGACGGCGAGCGCGACGACGCAGGTGACGGTGACGGCGGCGCCTGTGGGTGAGGGCGCGTTGGATGTGGCGGTGGGGCCGCGTCACGCCTGCGCGTTGGATGAGCTTGGCCGGGCCTACTGTTGGGGCGCTGGCGAGCTTGGGCAGTGGGGCGTGCCGTTTGACGCGGCGCGCGCGGGGACGATCCACCTGGTGAGCGCGTCGCTGCGCTTCACCTCCTTGGTGGCGGGCGATGACTTCAGCTGCGGGCTCACCGCCATGGGCCAAGCCTATTGTTGGGGCGCTGGGGCGAACGGGAGGTTAGGCGCTGGCCTGAGGGACGACCCCGATCGCGACACGCCCACCGAGGTTCAAACCGAGCAGCGCTTCGAGCAGCTGGCTGCAGGCGGTCGAAACGCATGTGGTGTCACTGCGTCGGGCGAGCTGTACTGTTGGGGTGACAACACCACCCTCCAGCTTGGCCCAGGTTATGAGGCGTTCACCACGCGCAGCGTGCCGGTCAAGCTGCAGCGCGATGGCGTCGAGCGGGTGAGCGTGGGGCGCGGTCACCTGTGCATCACGCGGGCGCAAGGGGCGTCGTGCTGGGGGGATAACGCGCGCCGTCAGCTCACGGGCGATGACGCGCTCCAAGATGACGCCGCGCGCGTGATCACGATCCCCGGCCAGGTGATCCGTCAGATCGAGGCGGGCGATCAGATGAGCTGCGCGCTGACGCTCGCTGATCGGGCCTACTGCTGGGGCAAAGGGGAGGGGTTCTCGCTGGGGCGCGGTGAGGTGGAGGACGACAGCGCGACGCCCGCGCCTGTGGCGGGCGGCGATCAGTTCGCCTCGCTGGCGCTCGGTGAGGGGTATGTGTGTGGGGTGCGTCGCGATGACAGCGCGCTCTATTGTTGGGGTGAGGACGTGGCGGGGCGCATGGCGCAGCCCAGCCAGACGCGCTTCCCGCAGCCCGCGCGCGCGGTGGGCAACGTGACGTTTGAGCGCGTCGCGGTGGGTCGCGACATGTCGTGTGGCATCGCGCGCGATGGGGCGCTGACGTGCTGGGGTTATTGGTCGGACAGCGGGCTCGGTGATGGGCGCTTGGGGTATGTGAGCGCGCCCCACGTGCTGGTGGGCTTGAGCGCCGCGACGCCGCCCGCGCTGGCGCTTGGCAGCGCGCACACCTGCGCGCTAGACGCGCAGCAGCGCGTGGTGTGCTGGGGGCGCGGTGAGGAGGGGCAGCTGGGCCTGGGCGCTGCGATGATGGCGAGTCAGGCGACGCCTAGCGTCATCATGCAGCAGGCCGAAGGACCAGGCGCGCTCGCGACGGGCGCGGCGCACACCTGCGCGCTGGTCGCTGGCGAGGCGCGCTGTTGGGGTGCCAATGATTTTGGCCAGCTGGGCTTGGGCAACCGGTTCGCGCGCCCGTCGCCTGGCGCGCCCGTCGCCTTGGCCTCAGGAGAGCTCGCGCTCGCGAAGATCTTCTCCGGGTTTGCGAGCCAGCACACCTGCGCGATTGATCCTGATGGCGCGCTGTGGTGTTGGGGGCGAGCGAGCGAAGGCCAGCTCGGCATCGGCATCTCGCCAGAGCTGCTGAGTCGCCCGCGCCAAGTGATGGGCCTCGCTGACGTGACGCAGGTGGCGCTCGGCGCGGCGCACACCTGCGCCCTCAGCGGCGACAACGCGTTGCATTGTTGGGGTGATAACAGCTCAGGGCAGCTCGGTGATGGCAGCCGCGTGAGTCGCGCGCAGCCAGGCGATGCGATCGCCCATCCTGAGGGCGGCAGCTTCGCATCAGTGAGCCTGGGTGCGGCCCACACCTGCGCGCTTGATGCCGATGCGCGCGTGTGGTGTTGGGGTCAGGGCGCGCGAAATCGCTTGGGCACAGGTGGCGAGTCCGATCGGACCACGCCAGGGCTGGTGTTCCCAGGGCGGCGCATCTCACAGCTCGCGCTTGGCGAGGCGCACTCTTGCGCGCTTGAGGTGCCGAACGAGCAGGTGTGGTGTTGGGGGCGCGCCGAGCGCGGCCTGCTCGGCGCGGCGGTGAGCGATGCCTCCTCAGCGCCCCGTCAGGTCAGCTTGCCTGCCAAGGCCAGCGCGCTTGTTGCGGGCGCGCGCCACACCTGCGCGGTGCTGGCCCAGGGGCAGGTCGTGTGCTGGGGGGAGGGCTTCGCGGGGCAGCTGGGCGATGCGGTGCGCGCGTCGTCGACGCCCCAAGCGGTCACGCTGCCGCGGCCCTAAGCGTGGCAGCTTAAGGATCGCAGCTCAGGTGCGTGATGCTGTTGTCGCAGCGCGCGTCCTCGCACCCCGCGAGGACGCGCAAGGTCACAGGTTCGCGGGCGTCTTGAATCGCGGCGCAGGTCGTGGGGCAGAGCACGAGCGCTGCGTCGCCGGGCGCCTCACCGCGCTCAACCCAATAGCTGTCTGCGCCTGAGCACGCTGAGGCGTCGTCCACAAAGCGCAGCGCCTGATACGGCGCGCCCGGGCGCAGGCGCCACTGCGCGGCCGCGCGTGAGGCCGCTGGGCGCAGCGCCGAGCTGTTGGGCCAAGGCAGCGGGAGGTGGCAGGGGATCTCCCCGGCGTTGTGGGTGAGCGTCCGCTCAAACAGCGCTGCATAGGAGCCCGTCTCACAGATCGAGAAGCGCAGCCCGCCCGTGTTGATGCTGAGCAGCTGCGTCTGCGCGCCGCCCTCAGCGGCCGTCTCACAAGGGGCTGCGTTGAGCGGGTGAGAGGGTAAGCGCACGCCTAGCGCGTTCATCCCGCTGATGCTGTGCCAGGTGATCCGCGCGCGCGGGCTGTAGAGCCCAGGCGCGAGCTCACGCAGCGATGCCTCAAAGCCTGCGGCGCTCATGTCAGAGCGATCATCGGAGACCTCGACGATCGCCACATCGCTGCCTTGGCGTAGCCACCCGAGCCAGCCCGTGGGGAGCAGCGCGTGCGGGTCAGGCGCGCGCAGCGTGGCGAGCAGCGCGCTCATGCTGTTCACGCTGTTGATCTCGCGCTCATAGTGAGCGAACCGCGCGGTGCGAGGCGGAGTGACCTGCCCACAGGGGCCGCCAAACGCCTGGCCAGACAGACACAGCGGCAGCACACCAGGGGCCTCACGGTAGGCGCTGATGACGAGCAGGCGCAGCGCGCTGTTGGGGTCGCGCAGCGGCGCCGCGAAGGTTTGGGCGAGGTCGCGTCGCAGGGCGCTGATCTCCTCGCTCATGCTGCCTGAGTTGTCCACCACGAGGATCACATCCAGCGGGCGCGCCACACGCTCAGGCTCATGCACGTAGCGCGCCTCAACGCAGGCCTGATCACGGCGCGCGGGGTCGGTGCCGATGCGTCGCTCGACCTGATCGGTGAGGCCGTCGCCGTCGGTGTCCGTGTCCGCGCGCGGATCGTCGGGGGGCGGCTCAGGGGTGGGCGTGGTGAGGGGAGGTTGGTCGCGGGGGGAGGTGTAGCTTGGACGATCGCCCGCGCCTTCGCCGCACGCCGCGATGAGCAGCGTCAGGGTCGTGAGCAGCAGCGGCGTGGTGTGGCGAGGGGGCATGGGGGCTCGGCGCGCGAGGTGACGAGAGGCGTTAGCTCAACCCGCGCGGCGTCGAGGTTCATCCTGAGGGGGCGATAGAGGGTGTCATGCACCTCATCTAAATCGCTAATTTTGTTTGGTTATTGAGATTTTTTAGCGTCGCGCTTTAGGTCGAGCGCGACGTCCACGATCATGTCTTCTTGACCGCCGACCATGCGTCGGCGCCCCAGCGCCACGAGGACATCGCGCGGGTCCACGCCGTGCGCGCGCGCCGCGCGCTCGGTGTGCAATAAGAAGGAGGAGTAGACGCCCGCGTAGCCGAGCATCAGCGCGTTGCCGTCGGTCTGCACGGGGCGCACTTGCAGCGGGCGCACCAAGGCGTCGGCGCAGTCGATGAGCGGGTAGAGGCCGACGTCGGTGCGGATGCCCATGCGATCGGTGACGGCGATGAGCACCTCCAAGGCGCAGTTGCCCGCGCCCGCGCCCATGCCCGCTACGGAGCCGTCCACACGATCGGCGCCGGCCTCAATGGCGAGCACGGTGTTGGCGACGCCAAGGCCGAGGTTGTTGTGGTTGTGAAAGCCGACCTCACAGCCCAGCGCGTCCTTGAGCGCGGCGACGCGCTCGCGCGCCTCGTGCATCAGCAGCGCCCCTGCGGAGTCGGTGACATAGACACAGTGCGCGCCATAAGATTCCATGCGCTTGGCCTGCTCGACCAGCTCAGCGGTGGGGATCATGTGCGCCATCATCAAGAAGCCGACCACGTCGAGGTCCATCGCGCGCGCGGCCTCAATGTGCTGGCGCGCGATGTCAGCCTCGGTGCAGTGTGTGGCGATGCGGATGGTGTCCACGCCCCAGGACTTCGCGAGGCGGATGTCCTCGACGGTGCCGATGCCGGGCAACAGCAGCGCGGCGAGCTTGGCGTGGGTGAGGACCTCGCGCACGGCTTGGATGTAGACGGCCTCGGTGTGGCGCGCGAAGCCGTAGTTGAGCGAGTCACCGCGCAGCCCGTCGCCGTGGCTGACCTCGATCAGGTCCACGCGCGCTTCATCGAGCTTGCGCGCGATGGCGACCATCTGATCGACGGTGTACTGGTGCGCGAGCGCGTGCATGCCATCGCGCAAGGTGCAGTCTTGGATGAGCAGCTTGTTCACGCGCTGGGTCATGGCGCCACCTCCTCACCGCGCAAGCGCGCGCCGATCAGCTCACCGACGCGCATCGCCGCGCTGGTCATGATGTCTAAGTTGCCCGCATAACGCGGCAGATGATCGCCCGCGCCCTCGACCTCCAAGAAGACGGAGACCTTGAGCCCGTCAAAATCACCGCGACCGGGGATGTGCAGCGGCTCGCTGGCGAGGTCTTGGAAGACGGGGCGCTGCACGAGCCGGTAGCCAGGCACATAACGCGCGACGCGCGCGACCACATCATCAATGGCGCGCGTGATGAGGTCGGTGTCGACGCGCTCGCATAGCACATGCACGGTGTCGCGCATGATCACGGGCGGCAGCGCGGGGTTGAGGATGATGATCGCCTTGCCCACGGGCGCGCCTGCGATGACCTCCAGGCCGCGCGAGGTGGTGACGGTGAACTCGTCGATGTTCGCGCGCGTGCCTGGCCCTGCTGACTTGCTCGCGATCGAGGCGACGATCTCGGCGTAGTGAAGCGGCGCCACTTGGCCGATGGCCCAGGCGATGGGGATGGTCGCCTGGCCGCCGCAGGTCACGAGGTTCACGTTGGGCGCGTCGAGGTGCTCGGTGAGGTTCGCGACGGGCACCACATAGGGGCCGACCGCAGCGGGCGTGAGGTCCACCACGCGCTTGCCGATCGCTTGGAGCGCGCGCGCGTGCTCAAAGTGCGCGTGGGCGCTGGTGGCGTCGAAGACGATGGCGATGTCATCAAGCGCAGGATGCGCCAGCAGCCCCGCCAAGCCCTCGTGGCTCGTGGCGACGCCGAGCGCGCGGGCGCGCGCCAAGCCCTCGCTCTCAGGATCGATGCCGACCATCAGCAGGACCTCCAGCGAGGGCGCGCGATGCAACAGCTTGATGAGCAGGTCGGTGCCGATGTTGCCGGAGCCTAAGATGGCGACCCCGGTGCGAGCAGGAGAGGAGGTCATGGCGTCGCCTCTGCGTGGGAGGGGGAGCGGATCGTCACGTGCTTCAAGCGAAGCGCACGCGCACATGGCCCAGGTGAGCGATGTGCGCCTCGACCTCATCGCCCGCGCGCACGTCGCACACGGGGCCGAGCGCGCCAGACAGGATGATCTCACCACGTCGCAGCGGCTGACCCAGCTTGCGCATGGTGTTAGCGAGCCACGTCACGGCGTTGAGCGGGTGGCCCAGGCAGGCGGCGCCCGCGCCGGTTGAGCTGACCTGCCCGTTCTGGCGCATCACCATCCCGGCCAATCCCAGTGACACGCCGCGCGGATCCACGGGGGTGCTCCCCAGCACGAACAGGCCGCTTGAGGCGTTGTCCGCGATGGTGTCTTGGTACTTGATGGTCCAGTTGGCGATGCGCGAGTCGATGATCTCCAGCGCGGGCAGTAAGAACGCGGTCGCGCTGAGCACGTCCGCGCTGGTGATGGCCGCCATGTCGAGGTCAGCGCTGAGCACGAACGCGATCTCAGCCTCCACGCGCGGCTGAAGCAGCCTGCTCACAGGGGCGACGCCGCCATCAGGGATCAGCATGTCTTCGAGCAGGCCGCCAAAGTCAGGCTCGCTCACCCCGAGCCAGCTCTGCACGGCCTCGCTCGTCAGCCCGATCTTGTGGCCGATCCTGCGTCCGCCGCGTCGCCGCAGGTTGATCTCCTGGATCTCATAAGCCTGCGCCACGCTCAGCTCGGGCTGATCGCGCGTGAGCTGGGGGCAGGGCGTGCGGTCGGCTTGGGCGCGCCAGAGGCGCTCGGCCAGCGCGTGGATGTCCATGATAGGGCTGCTCCGTGGAGGGGGCGCGAGGTGATGTGTCAGCGCGTCTTAGCGGGCATTGATAGCGCAGCCGAAGGGGCCAGGTCAAAGCAGGATCCTGCCATGACGCGCGCCCTCACTCAGAGGTTGGCCCAGAGCGCGGCGAACAGACCCCAATAGGCGATCATCATGATCGCCGGGATGCGCATCACCCGCCAGCCGCCGCGCGCCGCGATGGCCAAGATCAGCGCCGCCCCCACCCCCAACGGCGCGCTCAAGAACGGCACGGGCAGGTGCAACATCACCCCCGGGGGCTCGCCAATAAGCGCTGGCAGCAGCAGCGCCTCCATCAGCAGCATCACCAGCCCGATGCCCGCCGAGGTCGCGCTTATCGCCGCCACCGTCTCATAAGGGAACGAGGTGAACAGGCCTTGGCGCTTGGGCCGGTAGTGCCCGCTCGGGGCAGGCGGGGCTGGGTCGGGGGCGGCGAGTGGCGGCGTGAGATCGCTCATGAGGGCCTCAAAAAAGGTGTCATGCACCATGGCTATCGCGTTATGATTGATATGGATTTTGCGATCAAGGGAAGAAGTCCTCGGTGTAGAACTGGCGCAGCCGCTTGAACGTGATCGCGCCGAACAGGTTCACGCCCACGCTCCACACGATCGTCGCCTTGAACCAGCGCGTCATCGGCGCGCGCCCCGTCGCCAGCAGCGCGATCAGGTACGGCGTGTAGTCCAAGCTGAAGCGAAACCCGAACTGCTCATAGCCCGTGTTCTGATAGAACAGGCCAGGGATGGCGCACGCCGCGACCGTGAGCCACAGCGCTCGGTGCCAGAACACGTCCGCGCGGCCGAGCCTGGGGCGCGGCCACAGCAGATAGAGCAGCGTAGGCGTCGTCAAGAGCATGCTCATCCCGTGCTTGCTCACCACCACATAGGGCGCGTGCCCCTGCAGACGCGGCATCAGCGTGAGCAGGCTGGTGAGGTTCTTGCCAAGGAAGTGCCAGTGGAACAGCCCGTACTGCTTGATCCGTGGGATCTGCCCTGCTGCAAGATAGCGATGGCCGAACTCAGACAGTTGCTCAAAGCGCGCATAGTTCATCACTAACAATGCCACGCCCACTACAAGACACGGCGCGCAGAACCACGCGAGCTCACGCGCTGCTTGCGGCAGCTGCGCGCGCTTTAAGCGCGCGCCGCCAGGGAACAACACGAACAAGAAGAAGAACACGCAGGTGAACAGCAGCGGCGTGCGCGTGGCGAACGCCAAGGCGCAGAAGACCCCCGCCCAGAACGGGTGCCTGCGATCGATCGCGCAGTGCATCATCATCAGCGTGAAGCTCACCCCCATCACGAGCGCCGTGAACCACACCTGCCCCATGATGGCGAGCCAGTAGTGGCAGGTGCCAAAGCCAAACAGCGCGGTCAGCCACAGGTTCTCAGCTCGGCTTCGCCCGCTGCGCCCGGCGCGCGCCAGCCGCTCCAGCAGCGCGAACATCAGCGCCACGTTGAGCGCGGCCGACAGCAGCGTCACCCACACGTCATTGACATGATACTGCCACACCGCCGCCAGCGGCATCATCACCAGCGCCGGCCCCGGCGGAAATGACACAAAGTAGCGCTGGCGCGGCGGCGCCCCGGGGCGCAGCTCCTCAGGTGACAGGATCATCTCGCGCCCGCTGAGCTGCTCAAAGCGGCCTCGCCCATGGCGCTCCACCCAGGTGCCTCGCACCTCTTGGCCGTCACGCAGCGTCAGCTCCCAGTAGCTCGCCCAATCATTATAATGAGGTGGCGCACGATCCAGCTCAAACGCCACCTTGCCTTGACGTCGCGCCCGCGCATCCTCATCGCCGAGCGCTGCCGCGATCATGCTATTATAGGTGTTCGCCAGGTAGACAAAGTGCGTGTCCGTGGAGGGTTTGGCCAGATGGCCCGTGAGGCCGCTGGTGAGCGTGAGGACGCTCAGCGCGATCGCGAACACAAGCGCTGGAGCACGCCATGTGCCCGCGCGCCACCACACGCGCAGCCGCTCACGCAGCGCACCTGACGCGGGCTGCTCCAGCAGCGTGCGATCCTCAGGTAGCGTCGCCTCAGGGGGGAGCTGGTGAGGAGGGCCTGGCGGATGCAGCGGCGCAGAGGTCATAGCAGGCTCACGCAGAGAGGTCTCGTCCTGGACGCGCCGCGCGCGAGCGCGCGGCGCGTCTTTTAGGCGGCTGGCGCCGGGCGCACACTCTACGTCAGGCGCACCATCGCGACAACGCGCGCTTGTCGCGCGGCGCTCGCGCCGCTAGGCTAGAGCGCGCGCGGTAAGTTGTCGTCGCGCCCCGATCGGCTCAGGGGCCTGCTGATCGGTCGTGCGGAGCGCGCAGCGCGCTCCCCCTCTTGGTCCGCTGTAAGAGCGCCACATCATGACCTCGCGCGAGATCACGTTGAAGCTAGGCGTCGCCTCCGAGCCGCTGGTGCGAGCTTACCGTAAGCAGATGGGGCGTCGCGCGACGATCCCTTGGGCGACGCTCCAGCCCGCGCGTCACGCCGTCTGGTCACGCGAGGCGGCCGCCGCCCAGTGGGCCGCGCGCGCCGAGGCCGCGCACCACACCAGCGCGCGCGCGGCCCACCTGCTCGCCAGCCTCCTCCAGCTCGGCGCCCCGCTTGAGCTTGTGGGCGCGCTCACGCGCATGGTCTCCGACGCGTGCCGTCACACCGAGCTGTGCGCCAAGCTCAGCGTCATGCTCGGGCGAGAGCCGCTCATCTTCACCGTCGCCTGCCTCGAACCGCTCGAAGACTGGGGCGCCATCGTGATCGAGGTGCTCGTGCTCGGCGGCATCGCGCGCGCCATCGCCATGCGCACCATGGAGGCGCTGCACGTCGTCTCCACCGAGCCCGTCCCCGAACAGCTCGCGCTCCAGCTGGGCGAGGACGATGACGCCCACGCCCAGCTGGCCTGGGAGACGCTGCGCTGGTCGCTTGAGCGCCTCGACGCCCCCTCCCTGCTCGCCGTACAGCGCGCCCTGCCCAGCCTCTTGGCGGCCGTCGAGCTGCGCTGTGGCGGCGGCCCTGAGCTGCTCGACGCGCTCGCGGGCTTGGAGGTCGACATCGCCCCCGGTGAGGTCGAGAACTTAGGCGTGCTCAGCCAGCAACAGCGCGCGCTCATCTTCTATGACGCCTTGTCCGAGCGCCTGCTGCCCGCGCTCGACGCCCTCGGCCTCAACGCCAGCGCCGCGTGGCGTCGTCGCCCGCATCAGGTCGCGCCCGAGCGCGTCAGCGCGCTCGGATGCATCGCCGCCGTCGCGGTCAGCTAGCCTCGCTTGTCTGCGCGCGCCAAGTCTGTAATCCTTGAGCTTCGCGCGATGACGCGCTCACACCCCACACCACCGCCTCGATCTCGCGCAGATCGCAGGGCGCGCTGCGTCAGGTTCACCCCTCATGGTCAGGCTCAAGCGCATGATGATGCCCCACCTCACGATCCGCGCCGCCCTGGTGTGGAGCGTCGCGCTCACGCTTGTCGGATGCGCCAGCGGCGACCTCGCCCCCGCCCCCGGCGATGACCCCCCTGACGCGCCTCCCACGCGCCCTGACATGCCCCTCGATGCGCGCCCCGATGTGCCTGTCACACCTCCCGCTGACGTGCCGCCTGATGGCCCCGATGTCCCCCCCACTGACACCCCCGCTGATCTTGACACGCCAAATGACGTGATGCCCGATGTGCCACCGCCTGGCCCATGCGGTGGTGACACCTGCACCGAGCGCGAGGTCTGCCGTGAGGCGCGCTGCGTTGATCTCTGCGTCATGCAGAGCGCGCAGTGTGGTGAGGTGATCCAGGGTGGCGCGTCGGTGATGTGTGGAGGGTGTCAGGCACCTCAGGTATGTCTGCTAAATCGTTGCGAGAACACCTGTCAAGAGGCCGCCATCGCGTGCGGGCCGATCGACTGGGATGGCGGCCGCGCTGAGTGTGGTCCGTGCGCCCAAGGTGAGTGTGTGGCGTCGCAGTGTATCGTGCCCTCAGGCGGCTATCGACGCATCGCGGCCGGTCACCAGCACACCTGCGCGACGCGCGGTGATAGGCAGGTCCGCTGCTGGGGCCGCAACGTCGAGGGTCAGCTCGGCAACAACCGCGCCACCAATGACAGCACCTCGCCGGTCAACGTCACCTCGCTGATGGGCGCGCTGTACCCCTCCGCCGCGCCGTTCACCTCGTGCGCGGTTGATGATCAAGACCGCGCTTGGTGCTGGGGGGATAATGACTTCTGGCAGCTCGCCAATGGCGTGCAGGTGGACGGCCCCGCGCCGTTTCGTAACGGCCTGTTGACCAACGTGCAGCAGATCACGGGCGGCCTCCAGCACACCTGCGCGCTGCAACA
>CAYXWB010000046.1:0-23788 GCA_964468515.1 uncultured Bradymonadales bacterium
GGGGCTGTTGACCTTGCCATCATTGACGACGAGCGTGACGATATAATCGCCGGGCGCATCGGGTGAGAAGCGAGGGCGCGCGGTGTCAGCGTTGACGAGCGTGGCGGTGGAGCCTGCGGGGCCACGCAGCGTCCACACATAGGTGAGGGGATCGCCATCAGGATCATCGCTGCCGGAGCCATCCAGCCTGACTTCTTGGCCGACGTTCACGGTGAGCTGCGGCCCTGGCACGGCGCGCGGCGCGCGGTTGTTAGGATCGACCGGCAGCTCATCCTCCTCCTCATCGAGGCGCTGATCTGCGCTCGCGTCAGGCTCAGTGATGACCATGCCCTCATCAGGGCGATCAATCAGCACGGGCGGAGGATCCGTGACCACGCAGCCTGCGGCGAGGAGCGTGAGGGCGGCGGCAACGAGCAGCGAGCGAGTCGTCATGGCGTCCATCTCAAGTTGGCCCGAGCGGGGGTGATCGCCAGAGGGAGCTGATCAGGCATCATGCGCCTGAACCACGCATGATGCAATGGCGCGCGGGCGCGCGGCCACGGTAGCAAGCCCGCGCGGTCAGCGTCCAGCGCGCGACGTGACGACGTGGTGATACCGCGCGTGTGGATCAAGCTCGTCGCCCCCTGCTTTTTGGTGTAAGGGGGCATCACGTGAATGAGCTGGAGCTTCAGCGCATGTGCAGCGCGCACCTTCTGGTGAGCAAGAGAGCTTCATGAGTGAAGACAAGATGCGTGGGTTGAGGAGGTGGCGAGTGGGGTGGGCGTGTCGCCTGAGGGGTTATCGGCGAGCTCGCCACGCGCCGCGGCGCGTGAGCTGTAGCCGCGCGCTACGGCAGCTACAGAGGGCACGAGGAGGAGGGGCGAGCTATGGTCTTTAACTCTACCTTGTTCGTGCTGTTCTTGCTGGTCGTGCTGCTCCTCTATTATGGCGTCCCCTGGAGCTGGGCTTGGCGCAAGGCGATGCTGCTGGTGATGAGCGTCTGCTTTTATGCAGCGTGGCGTGTCGAGTATGTCCTGCTCATCTTGTTCTCAACGTGCGTTGACTGGTTTCTCAGTCAACGCATCGCGAGCGCGGTGTCCTCGCGAGCGCGGCGTGGGTTTCTCATCTTGAGCTTGGCGAGCAACCTGGGGCTGCTCGCGTTCTTTAAGTATAGTAACTTCTTTCGTGAGAACGTTAATGTCTTATCCGAGCTGATGACGGGCGCGCCGACCTTCTCAGAGCGGTTTGACATCTTGCTGCCGGTGGGGATCTCATTTTATACATTTCAGACCTTGTCTTATACGATAGACATTTATCGCGGCACGATGAAGCCGTGGCGATCTTTCCTCGATTTTTCGCTCTATGTGACATTCTTCCCCCAGCTCGTCGCGGGGCCAATCGTGCGGGCGGTGGACTTTGGCCCTCAGTGCGAGCGCCCGCCCGCCCGCAGCTGGGGGAAGCTGTGCTGGGGGTTTGCGCTGGCCGTCTTGGGGATGTTTCAAAAGGTGGTGCTCTCTGACGCGCTGCTCGCACCCCAAGTTGACACTGTCTATCAATCCACCCACGCCCCAGGAGCGTTAGACGCCTGGGTCGGGACGCTCGCCTTTTCAGGTCAGATCTACTTTGATTTTGCTGGTTATTCGATCTGCGCGATCGGCGTGGCGATGATGCTGGGGTTTGAGCTGCCCGATAACTTCCACGCGCCTTATGCGGCGCGAGGGTTCAGTGATTTCTGGCGTCGCTGGCATATCTCGCTGTCAAGCTGGCTGCGTGATTATCTCTATATCTCACTGGGTGGTAATCGGCGCGGCCCCACGCGCACGCAGGTGAACCTGTTCTTGACGATGCTCTTGGGTGGGTTGTGGCATGGCGCGTCGTGGAACTTCGTGTTGTGGGGCGCGCTGCATGGCACGTATCTCATCGGTGAGCGTCAGCTGAGGCCGCAGCTGGCGCGTGTGTCATGGCTGCGAGGGCGCTTTGGGAGCGCGCTGGGCTGGGCTGTGACCTACCTGCTGGTGTGCATCGCTTGGGTCCCGTTTCGAGCGTCGGACTGGGCGATGACGCGCGCTATCCTGCGCGGGATGTTTGGCCTGCAAGAAGGGTCGCTCCTTGACGTGAAGCATGCGCTCGTCGCCTTGGGGGTGGTGGCGGCGATGCTGATCATGCAGCGCATCGGGCGCGATGAGAAGGGCGAGGCGCTGTTTGGCCGCCTGCCGTGGTGGCTGGGCGCGCTGGTGATCGCGGTGATGATCTTCCTCACACTGACCAACATAGGGACAGGCCGTGCCTTCATCTACTTCCAGTTCTGAGCCCTCCCGTGGCGAGCTGAGCCACTGCGCGGCGGCGCGGCTGCCTGATCTCCCCTGGCGTCGCCAGACGGCGCTGGCGCTGCTGCTCGCGCTCGTGCTGTGCGGGGTGTGGGAGGTGGGCTTGTGGCAGTGGGGTGTGACCCCAAGCTTGCGCAATGAGCCGGCGCTGTGGGCGCGCGAGGTGCGGCGCCTGCGCGCGCATAAGCCCGCCACCCCAGCCGTGGTGTTGCTCGGCTCCTCGCGCGTGCAGAACGGCGTGGACCCCGCGCTGTTGTCACAGCAGCTCGACGATGTGGCCATCTATAACCTGTCGATCTCGGGCACCGACTCGCTGCACGCGCTGACCTATTTGGCTGATGAGACGACGTTCGCGGGGGATGTCGTCGTGGAGCTGTGGCCGATGCGTCAGCTGGCCGTGGTGCCTGGCTCGTCCGAGAAGATAGACGTGTTCATCCGCTACGCGCGTGAGGAGACGGTGGCGCAGCGCTTTGGCGCGTGGCTGAGCATGGGGCTTGATGCGCGGTTGCGCCTGTTTCATTTTATGCTCAACACGGTCAGCGCCAGCAAGACCTTCGCGGCGCGTCGCCACCTCATGTTCCCGCTAGAGTCCTATGATCAGCGGCGCTTCGCGCCGCTGGCCTACGATCGCATCACGCGCGCGCGCCACGAGGAGCTACAGGGCGCGCTCATGCCTTCGCTGAGGCGTAGTGAGCCGCTGGCGCCGGACGCGCTCGCTGAGCGCGTCGCAGCCTTCGCGACGCCCATCGCGACGCTGCGCCAGAGGGGCGCGCGCGTCCTGTTCTTTCACCCGCGCCTGTCCGGCGCGGTGGAGGCCATTGAGCGCGAGCGCATGCCACGCGCAGCCTATTGGGAGCCCTTCTTAGCCGCGCTCGGCGCGCCAGGGCTCCACCACGAAGATGACGCGGCGTTACGCGTCATCACCTGCCCCGATGGTGCCCACATCAATCACGACCAAGTGCCCACGCAGACCAGCGCGCTGGCCAGCGCGCTGCGCGCCATGCCTTGAGCTAAGCACGTGACAGGCAGGCTGTGGTGGCCAGCCGGAGGAGGGGGAGGCGCGTTGGCCTGAGAGCTCCTCATCGCGCCGTGCGCTCGCCATGGGGGACACCACGAGCGCGCTCAACGCCACGCGAGGTTTGAGCGCGCGCTCCCACCACCTCGCTGCGCTTGTTTGCGTCTTATCGGGAGGTGGCATTAGCCTGGTGGCAGCGCGCCTCTGTCGTGAGGAGGTTGGAGGTAGCGTGCGACGCGCGCCGATCTCTGCGCGTGCATGATCGGGCTCAAGTGAGGCAGGTTGTCTGGGTAGTCGTCGTGGTCGCGGCGTGGGTGCCTTGTCGTGTGGAGGATGGTGTGCCGAAGCGATCGTCGTGTGTGATCTTGTGTCGGGGGGAGGGCGACGCGCTGGAGGTGTTCTGGGCGCGCAGGCTCGCGACGTTGCGGTTTCTGGGGGGCTATCACGCGTTCATCGGGGGCGGCGTCGATCCAGACGATGACGCGCTGCCGGGGCTTGAGGGCGACGCGCTGGCGGGGTGTGCGGCGCGTGAGCTGCTGGAGGAGCTGGGGCTCTTGGCGCTCGCTTCGGGGCTCGTGAGCGCCCATCAAGACGCGTCGCTCGCGAGCTTGCGCGAGGCGCTGCTTGAGGGCGCCGGGGCGCGCGCGCTCATCGCGTGGGCGCAGGCGCGCGGCGCGACGCTTGATCCCGAGCGGTTGCGCCCACGCGGGCGATGGACCACGCCGGACTGGGCGCCGCTGCGCTTTGAGACAGAGTTCTTCGTGCTCCACGTGAGCGAGGCGGAGGTCGCCCAGCTCGATCTTGATCAGCTCGACGCGCGGATGCAGCGCTCGGAGCTTGAGCGAGGCGCGTGGATCGCGCCAGCGCGCGCTGGCGCGATGCATCGCGCGTGTGAGGTCTTCGTGACGCCGCCCACGCTCGCTTTTCTGCGTCACTTGGGCGCGACCTCAGCTCGCATTGATCAAGACGCCGCCGATGCGCTGCTTCGCCACGAGATCGGGGCGGACAGCTACATGGTGGCGCTGCGCTCGCCAACCTTGCCTCCGGCGACGCACACCAACGCCTATGTGATCGCGCATCATGGCGCGTTCATCGTGCTTGATCCTGGCGCGCAGGATGAGGCTGAGCTTGGCAAGCTGGCTGAGGTGATCGACGCGAGGCTTGCGCTGGGTGATCGGTTTGAGGCGGTGGTGCTGACGCACCATCACCCCGATCATGTGGGGGGCGTGGCGTGGCTCATCGCGCGCTATGGTGCGCCGGTGTGGGCGCACGAGGCGACCGCAAGGCTCGCGGGCGCGTCATGGGAGATCGACCGCGCGCTCGGCGATAGCGATGGGCTGTTGCCAGACGCTAAGGGCGCGCCGAGGCTCAGCGTGATGCACACCCCAGGGCACGCGTCGGATCATCTGGCGTTCTATGATGCTGTGACGGGCGCGCTGTATGGCGGGGATCTGATCGCCTCACAGGGCACGATCTTGGTGAGCGCGCCGGACGGGGCGATGGAGGATTATCTGGCGAGCTTGGCGCGCGTGGTACAGCGCAACGCGCGGGTGTTGTTCCCGGCGCATGGCTGGGCGCTGTTAGACGCGTCGGGCGCAGCGCGCGATTACATCGCGCACAGGCTCGCGCGTGAGGCGCGCGTGCGTGAGGCGGTGCGTGAGCTTGGGTCAGCGACGGCGGCTGAGCTTGTGCCGCTGGCGTATGCGGACGCGCCGCCGCAGGTGTGGCCGCTGGCGACGCTGAGCTTGATCGCACATTTGGAGCGGCTCATCCTGCATCGTGAGGTCACCCGCTCAGGCGACCGCTACGCGCTCGCTTGAGCATGGATCAAGCGCGCCAGCACCCGGCGCTCGCCGTCTTGCAAGCGCTCAAGCTGCGTCTGGCCGCGCTCATACGACGCGAACAGCAGGCGCTCATTGTAATAGACGAGCGTGTCCTCCTCGGGGCGCGCGCGTTGGAGGCGCAACATCGCGGCGAGGGCTTGGTAGAGGTCTTGAAAGCGAGCGATCTTCATGGCGAACCTCCAGAGGGTGGGGGGAGCCGGTAGACGCATGAGGTTGCGAGAAGCATGCCATGACGGCGACATGCGGGTCTGCGGCCCATCTGAGCGGAGGCAGTGTGACATTGGTGTCATCATGGTGGAGCAAGTTTGCGGGGTTAGCGTGGGCGCTGACTCTGTCGGGTTGTGTGCCCGTGTTCTTAGCCACGCCGCCTGCGCGCGTGTCTTATCAAGCCTCCGCGCAGCTCGCGCAGGCGTCTGAGCGCGCGCCCGATGATGGCTTGAGCGCGGTGGGCGATCTGCGCGCGGGCGTCTATCCGCTGCAGCTGATGGATGAGCGCGGCGACAGATCGCTGGACATCGGCTTGGGGTATCTGCGCCGCGAGGGCTTAGGCGTGCGCGGCGGTCCGCTGCGTCATGGCGCCTACCTTGACGTGGGTCTGATGCGCCCCTTTGGCGATTCTCGCTATGTGCGCTGGGGCGCGCGGGCGCAGGGCGGGCCAGTGTGGGACACCGCCTCGGGTGGTGGCGCGGGCGGCGCGTCGCAGCTGCTCACCTTCATTGAGCTGTATCAGCATGTGGAGGAGAGGGGGGAGGGCGACTGTGATATTGAGTTTTGCGGCTTCGTCTCGCTGTTCGGCGAGGTCGCGATCGGCGCGGGCCTGGGGCTAGGCTATGAGCGCGTGGGTGGCCGCTCGGCGTGGACCGTGGGCGCTGAGCTCTCGGTGCGCATCCCTACGGTCATCATCGTTGGGGTGATGTTGCCGGGCGCGCTGCTGAGCGCTGACGAGTGATGCAGGAATCATGAGGCGCGCCAAGCCGTTGCTGTTGGTGTTGTCGCGATGCTGTGTCGCGGCGCATGATGAGCCTTTGAGCGCGCTGTGCGCTTCGCATGCAAAGCGAGCGGGCGCGAGGACGATACGACGAGGTAGACGAGGATGAAGCGAAGGACCGTGGGCGTCGTGGCGGCGCTGATGATGAGCGTGAGCGTGGGCGCGAGCGCCGAGACGCAGGCCGCACCAGAGGCGCTTGCCCAAGCCCGCGCCGCTTATGAGCGTGGCGCTTGGGATGAGGCGCTGGCGCAGTACAAGAAGGCGCACGATGAGGCGCCCGCTGACAGTGTCACCCGCGTGGAGGCCTCGCTTGAGCTGAGCAACGTGTTGTGGGAGCGCGGCGAGCTTACGAAGGCGCGTGTGAGCGTCGAGCGGGCGCTTGAGGGCGCCAAGCGCCTCAAGCTAGAGGCTGGGGTGGGGCGCATCTTGCTGACGATGGGGCATATTGACACCGCGCAGGGGCGCTTGGGCGAGGCGTCGCGCGCGCTGCGCTTGTGCGTCACGGAGGCGAGCGCGCTCAAGGATGAGGTCTTCGTGGCGCTGTGTGAGATGAACCTCTCACTGGTGCAGCGGCTGCAAGGCCAGCCGGGCTTAAGCGACGCCGCGCTGCAAGCGCGCATTGAGGTGCTGCGTCGCGCGAACACGCCCGTGGCCAGCGCGAACGCGCTGGCGCGCACGGCGGAGCTGGCGCAGCGCCAGGGCGATCTGGAGCGCGCGCGGGCGCTCTTGGATCAGGCGCACAGCATGGCGCAGAGCGCGAAGAATGTGCCCGCGCAGGCGCGCTACGCGCTGCGCTTGGGGCGCACCCTGCAAGCGATGGGGCGTCACGCCGAGGCGCGCCCGTGGATCGAGCGCGCCAGCGCGCAGGCGACCTCCATGAAGCATCACGCGATGTTGGTGCAGCTCGACGCGGCGCGCGGCGAGGACGCGCGCCAGCGCGGCGACGCGAAGGCGGCGGAGCAGCACCTGAGCGCGGCGCTCTCGCGGGCGAAGCGCGGGCAGAGCCCGCAGCTCGTGGCACAGTCGCATTTGGCGCTGTGTGAGGCGCTGGTGGAGGCCTCGCGAGCCGACGCGCAGCCCCACTGTGAGGAGGCCGCCAAGCGGTTTAAGGCGTTGAACATGCGCGAGGTCAGCGCGCGCGCCAGCGCGCGTCTGGCGGGCATGCTGCACACGCGCGGCCAGCTTGAGCCCGCCCGTGAGCACTATCGCGAGGCCCTCGCCACCTTGCGCGATGACACGCGCACCCCCGCCACCCAGCTCGCCCAAGCGACGCTCTACGCGAACCTGTGCCAGGTCGAGCAGCAGGGCAAGGTCACGGGCGCGCTGCACACCTGCGCCGAGGCGCTCAGCGCGTTGAGCGCCGTGCCTGAGGCGACGCGGCCCGTGGGCCACGTCGCGGCGACGCGCTACGCGGCGGGTCACAGCGCGCAGGCGGAGCAGCGCCACGGTGAGGCGCTCAAGCACTTCGCGGCGGCCGCGACGGATTATGAGCGCGCCGCTGATCTTGTGCGCGCGGCGGACGCGAAGCTGCGCCAGGGGGCGCTGCTGGCCCGCGTCACGGGGCAAGAGGCCAAGGCCGAGGCGGCGCTTGTGGAGGGGCTGGCCTATGCCGATCGTGACGCGCAGGCGGCGCAGATGCCGGGCGTCAAGCGCCAGCTGCTCACGCAGCTTGGCCAGCTCCAGCTCAGCGCGCAGCGCTGGGCCGACGCCGCCACGACCTTGCAGACGCTGGTGAACCTCGCGCGCAGCGCGTCCTCGCACGATGAGGTGGCGTGGGCGTCCAGCGGGCTCGCGCAGGCGCGGCTCAAGGGCGGCGACAGCGCGGGCGCGATCCAGGCGCTGGAGCAGGGGATCGAGGCGTCGCGACGCGGTGAGGATCCGCAGCAGCTCGGCCCGATGATGAAGGAGAACCTGAAGAAGCTGCGCGGGCGCTAGGCGGCGCTTTGAGGCGCGCTCAAGCTGCTGTGGGCGCGACCGTGAGGTCGCGCCCACGCGCTTTAAGGCAGCTTCAGTCAGGCGCAGAGGGTGGTCTGGGGAGGTCTAATTCAAGCGATGCGGCGCGCTGGCGGTGAGGCGCGCTCACACACGACCTCTCGGGCGGTGCGTCGTAAGCGCTGATTCTAAGCGGGGATCGTCCAAGCGAGCGGGTGGGTTGCAGGTGCGGGATGGTGGCTCAGTAGAGCTTCACGGGCTTGGCGTCGATGATCCACTCTAGGCCATAGAGGATGGTGTAGTCGAGGCGACCAGCGGAGAGGTATTCTTGGCCAGCGGGCCGATAGCGCATGGCGCCTTGGAGGTTGAGCGAGACGTGGCCAAAGATGGAGAAGCCGACGCCGCCGATGAGGCCTGCGGTGGGGCTCATGGCATAATCGGAGCGCTCGTAGCCGAGGCCATCGGTCTGAGAGGAGGTGCGCACAGCCGCGCCAAGCTCAAGGCCGAGGTCAAGGCGCAGGCCGGCGAGCCAGTAGACCAAGCCGCCGCCGATGAAGGGGGTGATGAAGCGGGTGGTGTATTCGAGCGGCCCCGCGCTTGAGGCGTACTGGGAGTAGTCGAGGCCGCCGAACAGCTGCAAGGGCAGCTGCGGATCGAATCGGTAGTTGAACTGGGCGCGGCCGATGACGTTGGGGTCGCGCGCGCCGAAGGCGGTCTCCATGAAGTTGGCGCCGCCCGCCAGCGCGACGCTGGTGGTGTAATCACCGGGTGGGGCGAAGAAGGTCCAGAAGGCGCTCAAGAAGCCGCTGCGTTCTTGCGCGGGTTGCTTCTTCTTGGGCGCCGCCTGGCGTGGCTTGGCCTGGGGGCGATTGGCGTCGCTTGGCGTGGGCTTGCGCGGCTGCGTGGGCTGAATGGGGCGCGGCTGGGTCTGGCCTTGGGGCAGCGCTTGAGCCTGCGCTTGCGCGGCCTGTGCGATCGGCTCAGAGGGGCTGGCGTCGCGCGTGATCGGGGCGCCGATCTGGGCCAGGACGGGGAGCAGCAGCGCGATGATCAAGGCTGACATGAGAGCTCGTCGTTGATGGCAGGCAGGCGCTCACGCAGCAGGCCACATGCGGCGGCTTGCTCAGCGGCGGGGAGGTTGTCATGGAGGGCGTTGAAGAACTGCGAGATGCGGAAGTTCTTGGTGGGGTTTTGGATAGCGCGCAGCGACTTGAGCATGACGTTGCCGAGCTGCTCATCGCTGACGCGGCCGCTGAGCTCTTTGCGAAGCGCCCAGAAGATCGAGGCCGTGGTGGCGCCCAGATGGTAGATGTCAAAGGCTGGGAGCTGAGGTGAGCTGTTGGGGTCGTTGGGATCGGCGGAGGGGCCTTGGCGACCATCACATGCTCGCAGGTAGCCGCCGACGGTAGCGGCCTCCAACATGCAGGGGCTGTAGACGCGGCGCTTGCCCATGTCGCGATCGACGAGCTCAACGGCGATGGAGGGGGAGAAGAAGTCGCCGGTCTTCAGATCCAAAGCGGCGAAGATGTCGGCGACGCCCTCATCAAGCGCCTGCAGCTCGTTCAGGGCGCGGCGCGCGCTGATGTCGCTGTCCCAGCCTTCGAGCAAGAACACGGGGGCGCGCGCGTTGTTAAAGACCAAGCGGTTGAACACGGCGTGCGAGTACTCGTGGGTCATGACGCCGCGGTTGGCGAACAGGGGCACGGCGTCGACGAGGTTCAAGCGGGCGGGGATGAGGAAGGCGTTGAGGGTGTAGGCATAGGCAGCGTTGTCAGTGAACAGCGGCAGGGCCAAGCCGAGCAGTGAGAGCTGGGGATAATAATAAGTGGGGATGCGTCCGACGAGCTGGCTGATGGGCTGGTTGAGGTCGGTGCCATCGCGCGGGATGCTGTCAAAGAAGTCGGCTGAGCGCTCAAGGTGGTGATAGACCGTGAGCATCATGGCGCTGTCGAAGTCCCATGGGATCACGAGGCCATCATCAATGGTGTACTCGATGTTGGGGGTGTTCGATCCTTCAACGGTGAGGTGATTGGCCCACTCCTCGGCGGTGCTAGGATCTTCTTCGGCGACGGTCAGGTCACCGGAGCCGCGCAGGTAGGTGATGGAGCCATCGACGGCGCTGACGTTGGTCAGGGTGCGGATCGGCACTTCTTGGAGGCGATAGTCTTGGGTGGCGGGGTTATAATTGTAGACCAAGAAGCGGCTCTGGCTGGGATCAACCTCCCCACCTGGGCCGCAGCCTGAGAGCGCGACGAGCGCGGCGAGGAGGGCGCTGGCGCGGATGAACGTTCCCATGAGAGCACCTCGTACGTCGTAGCGTGGGCGCTGGCGTGCCAGCGCGCGTGCTTGGAGCCTGACGAGCAGCGCCGCGTGTTTAGTTATCGATGAGGCGCCCAAGCGGTGTCACCTCTGGCGTGTGCCGTCGTCCAAGCTGTCTGGATCATAGAGCCGGCTGGCGTAAAAGCCAACCCTGATGGTCCACAACGCGCGGGGGCAGGTTGACTTGCGCGCGTGAGATCGTCTAATTCAAGAGCGGCCCGGACGCGGCTGGCACCTTCACCTCATCAGGCAGGCTCACATGGCTCGCAAGCATCTCCTCGCGCCCGCTCTGGCTATGACGCTCGGGCTGGCCCTGAGCGCCACCGAAGCGCAGGCCCAAGATGAAGCGGCCAACTCCTTCTTGAGCACGACCTCCACCTCGACCACGACCTCCGCGGTGACCACGGGCGGGGTGATCATCACGGTGTATCTGATGACGCCCGATCCCAACGCCAACGCGGCGCTGGCGCTCTACTTACAAGAAAACGCGGCGCAGGTGCGTCAAGACGCGGCGCTTGGCGGCGGCCCGAGCGCAGGGGCGCTGGCGAGCGCGTTTGGGGCGTCGACCCAGCGCGCGGCGTTCGCCGCGCTGCTGCGTCGCGAGCGTGTCGCGCTGGCTAGCGTCTGGGACGGCCAAGCGCGCGTGACGCCCGCGCGCGCCAGCGCCTTGGCGCATCACCTGCAGGCCGCCATGGCGCGCGATCCTGCGCTGCGTGAGGCCGCCGCTGGCCTGCTGACGCGCTGACCCACGAGCCACGCATGCCCACCTCTGCTGCTCGCCAGCTCATCGCGGCGCTGGCCCTCGCGCTGCTCTGGCTGTTGCCCCTCACCGCGCGCGCCAGTGATGACCCGTGGGCCGACCACCCCGGCGCGTCGTCGGCGCGCGAGCTGGCCTCGCGCTATCAGGTCCAGCTTATCTCGCCCGCGCGCTGGCAGGCCCAAGAGGCCGAAGACCTGCTCTTGGCCGCCAAGGCCATGCCCGACGCGCTGTGGCGCGCCGCAGGGGCTGGCCCCTGGCGCGTCGAGCGCGTGCGCCGCGCCTGCCTTGATGGCGTAGGCCGCTACACCAAGCCTTGCCCCACCTTCAGCGAGGATGGGCGCACGTTCTACATCTATAACGCGCCGCCGATGCAGGGCGAGGTGGGGCCGACGCGTGATGAGTCTGTCTTGAACGCGCATGAGCGCGTGCGCCTGCTGCGCCAGCGCGCGCTGGTGCACATGGTCATGGCCCGCGTCGATCAGGCCAAGCGCTGGTCCGCGCGCCAGGACTGGCGCCTGATCAACGGCTGGGATGGGCGCGAGGGCGCGCCGGCGTTTAACGTCGACGCCTGGGGTTACAGCCGCTACCTCGGCATGCAGTCGGAGCATCTGGATCTTGTCACCTTCGCGGAGGTGTTCTTCGTGCGCGCCGAGGACATCCTGCGCGTGTCTCAGTCGCCTGATGCGCCAACGCGCTTGGCCGCGATGGACGTGAACATCGGCATCGGCTGTCAGAAGTTCAGCCAGGTGCGCGTCTTGTCGCGCCGCTTGAGCGAGCTTGACCCCGCTTGGCGCGAGCCGCTGCGCGGCGTCGCCGCGCGTGAGGGCCGCCCCGTAGACGTGCTGGAGGCGTGCCCCCAGTTCGCGCTGTGGGCTGGCATGGAGCATGTCGAGGGCGTCGACCTCTTGTTGGCTGCGGCCACCAGCGATCGCCCTGAGTCGCTCTATGGGCACCTGCTGATGCAGGTGCGCTACAAGTCTGGCGCGACCGTGCGCAGCCAAGGCTTCGAGCCGGTCTACCAGTATGGTGCGATCACGGACTCCAACGTGAGCAAGGTGGACTACTTCACCAAGGGGTTGTTTGGCGGCTTCTATGGGGTGATCCAGGTCAACACGTTTCGCGGCACGGACCGGCTGTTCTTGCAGTATGAGCAGCGCTCGCTGCGTCGCTACGCGTTCAACCTCAATCAGCAGCAGCTCTTGCAGGTGATGCAGCGCATCTGGGAGGCTGAGCGTCACATCACCTACCCGTACTTCTTCATGTCGGACAACTGCGCGACGATGCTGATCGACGTGCTGGCGCCCGCGCTGGATGTGGCGCTGCCCGATCCGTGGCGCTTCGCGATGATGCCCACGGAGGTGCTCGACCTGTTCGCCTCCGTGCAGAGCGGCGATCGCGGCTCGCTGCTGATCAAGCGCGCTGAGACGCATTTTAGCAGCCGCGAGGTGGCGATGGACGCGGTGGGAGAGCGACGGGCGGCGCTGGCAGCGCTGCGCGCGGCGGTCGGCTCCGCCGACCAGCGCGCGCGTCTTAGCGCGCTTGATGAGCGCCTCGACGCGCGCGAGGCCGAGCTGCGCCGAGACGCCTACCGCGAGCTGAGCGCGCTGATGAGCGAGGTGCTCCAGGGGCGCGCCAGCGGCGCGTCTGACCCGGTGATCAAGCGGGCCATTGATTATCTGTATTATTGCAGCAGGATCGAGCGCTACTTCATGGACATCGCCTTCTATCGCGAGCGCATGATCCAGGCGTACGCGGCCAGAGTGCCTCAGGTGATGACGGCGCAGCAGCAGCTCGACCTGCGTCGCGAGCTGTTCGCCATTGAGGATCTGATGGCGCGCCAAGAGGCGCTGCTGGCGTGGGCACGCCAGACCGACGTGCGGCTGCGCGAGGGCGAGCGCAGGCCCTACACGCAGGAGGAGCAGGCGGAGCTTGCGAAGCTTGGGCTGATGCGCGAGGCCTACCTGGCCTCGCTCGACGCGCTCGCTGAGACGATCGAGGCCTTCGCCCCCGATCTCGACGGCATGGCCTACCTTGACGCCAAGCAGATCACCTTTGAGCGTGAGCAGACGCGGCGCGACAGGCTCGCGATGGGGCCTGCGGGCAAGGGGCAGTTTGTCTTGGGCGGCGCCGTCGCCCAAGATGGCCAGGGCAGCGCGCTCGCGGGCGTGTTCGATGTGAGCGCGTCGATGATCCATGAGCGCTTGGGCGAGCAGCGCAGGCGCGGGTTTCGCTCGGATATTGAGTCGCGCGGGATCGGCCTGGACGCCAGGTTGAGGTTGGATGAGGACGTCTTGGACAACCTCGTGATGGACCTCGTGCTGTTCCGATTCTTGACCTTGGAGCAGCGCATGGGGCCTGTGCGCGAGTCGTGGCGCGATGTGTTCGGCTGGGGGATGGACATCCGGCTGAGTCACGATGGGCGGCGCGATCTGCGCTTTGGGATTGGCGCCAAGGGCGGCTACCTCTACCCGATCTGGACGCGCGACAACATCTCAAGCTTCTTGGTCGTGGGGGCGCTGCTTGAGGGGCGCTTGGACTGGGGCGGCGCGGCCGGCCCCACGATGCTCGGCGCGCAGGGCCTGCTCATGGGACAGCTCCACCTCTACGGGCGCTACGCCAACGTGCTGCGCGCGTCGGTGACCACAAGCCAGCTCGGCGCGCTCGATGAGCTGCGCCATCGCTGGGATCTCACCGCGCGCTTGTCGATTGATCAGGCGCTCTTTGAGGCGTCGAGCCAGCAGCTGCTCATCGCGCGCCCTTACGCGGAGCTGGAGCTGAGCACCATGGACTATCGCCGCGCTGAGCCCGCGCAGTTTCGCGCGTGGCGCGCGGGGCTGCTGTTTGAGCTGCCGTTCTGAGCGAGCGCGCAGCGCGCCATCACAACGTGGGCGCGCTGACACATCCTGTCACAGCGGCGCTGGCATCGCGGGGGCCTCATCGCTATGATGCTGAGCAGGGAAACGACGCTCCTGCTCAGGACACCACGCTTATGCACCTGCTCTCCCATCGCTTCGCGCTCTGCTTCGCCATCGCTCTGTTTGGCGCATGCGCTGAGCCGTCAGTCCACCCTCCGGCACCGGGCGACATGCCCGACGATCTGAGCGTTGAGCCTGACGCCGACGCGACGCCCGACGCTGACGCTGCGCCTGACGCTGACTCGCCCGCGGATCAGGGTGACGTGCCTGACGACCCATCCCCGACCCTGTTCCCTAGCCGCCTGACCACGGCCACCTACCAGCTCTCGGGGACGTTCGCGCCTGGGCAGCGTGTGGACATCCCGATGATCGCGCAGCAGGGGGACACGATCACGGTGATCTTGGCCCCTGACGCCGCTGGCGAGCCTTGGGCGCCGTATCTGGCGCTGTCGCGCCAGGGCGAGCAGCGCCCGCTGGTGTTCAGCAACCCGAGCGCGCCTGTGCAGGCGACGATCCCCTATCGCAACAGCGAGCTGGAGGCTGGCTGGGAGTTCTTCAACAGCGGCGACTACACCCTCACCCTCCAGAACACCTCCCAGACGCCCGGCGCCTTCTCGCTGTCCATCTTGTGTAAGGCGGGCCCTTGCACCATGGGCCGCGTGGACACCGACGGCGATGGCTGGACCGATGATGAGGACAACTGCCCCTTCTTGCAGAACCCTGAGCAGGCTGACGCCGATGGCGATGGCATCGGTGACGCGTGCGACAACTGCCCCTTGGTGAACAACCCCGATCAGCGTGACACCGATGGGGATGAGGTCGGTGATGTCTGTGACAACTGCCCTGATGTCTTCAACCGCGACCAAGCAGACGAAGATGATGATGGGGTAGGGGACGCGTGCACGGTGGGGGCGGATCCTTACCTGGGGCTCAGCGATGAGGAGCTGCAGGCGAAGATCCGCTCGCTCCATGATCACATGGGGCTGGGCTATGATCGGGCGCGCCACGCGATGTACGCGACGATCGACAACAACAATGGCCGCATCAGCTGCGTCTATACGGGCTTAGAGGTGGTGCACGCGATCGGCGATGAGGCCACGCCGAGCGGCTTCAGCGCGGAGCACACCTGGCCGCAGAGCATGGGCGCGGGGACGGAGCCCGCGCGCTCCGATCTGCACCACCTGTTCCCCACCGAGCGCAACGCCAACAGCCAGCGCAACAACTTCCCGTTCTGCGAGGTCAGCGGCACGCCCACGTGGTCCGTGGGCGGCTCGAAGTTTGCTCATGGATGCTTTGAGCCGCGCGATGAGCACAAGGGGGATGTGGCGCGCGCCATGTTCTACTTCTCCACCATCTATCAGGCGCCCATCGACCCGTCCCAAGAGAGCTTCTTCCGCGGCTGGCATGACCAAGATCCGCCCAGCACCAATGAGCGGCTGCGCAATGACGCCATTGAGCGCGTGCAGCGCTCGCGCAATGTGTTCATCGATCGGCCTGAGCTGGTCGCGCGCATCAGCGATTTTTGATCATGCGCTGGCTGCGTCTGACCTCGTGACTTGGACGATCCCCGCTTAAAAACAGGGCGCGGCGCCTCTGGGATGAGAGGTTCGCGCCCTGTGGCTTGTCAGCCTGATTGGCATTGGGGGCAATAATAGGTCGAGCGGCCTTGGCGCACGTGACGCGCGATCGCGCTCGCGCAGCGCGGGCAGGGCTGACCGTCGCGCCGATAGACGGTGAACGGGTTGTCCACCTTGCCTTGGCTCAAGTAGTAGAGCTCATCGGCCTGCTGATCGGCCACGAGCCAGTCAAAGTAAGCGGGCAGCTCACGCGCCAGCGCGTGGCGCGCTTGTGCGTCGAGCGCGTCGCAGCGCACCTCGGGGTGCAGGCCCAGGCGCCAGAACACCTCGCTGATGGCGATGTTGCCCACCCCAGCGATGACGCGCTGATCGAGCAGCGCGTCCTTGAGCGGGCGCGCGCCGCGCGTCAGGCGCGCGCCGAGCGCGTCGCCATCGGGCAGCTCATGCGGCTCAGGCCCCATGCTTGAGAGCGCTGGATGCGCCGCCAGCGACGCAGCATCATGCAGCGCCACCTCGCCCAAGCGCCTGCTGTCCTGAAATGCGAGCCAGCCGACCTCGGGCAAGCGCCACGCCAAGCGGCTGATGGTGGTGTCGTTGATGATGGGCGCGATCTTGCCGGTCATGCGGAAGTGGAACAGCAGCGTGAGGTCATCGCCGAGGTCAACCAACAGGTATTTGCCGCGCCTGCGCGCGGCGCGCGCGGGGCGCCGCATGGCGGCGTCTAGCGCGGCGGCGTCACCGCGCGTGAGGGCGGCTGGGTCATAGAGCGCGATGGCATCGGCGGCGCGCCCGACCCACCAGCGCGTGAGGTTGCGCCGCACGATCTCGACCTCGGCTAGCTCAGGCATCGGGCAGCGCCTCGATCCAGCGCGCCATAGGATCAAACACGAGCTCATGGGCGCTGTTGCCGATGAACATGTCAGCGTGCGCGTACCAGCGGGTGTCATCGCCGACGACGCGCACGCTGACGCGATGATCGCCATAACACTCCAGGACGGACAGCGCCGCTTGCGGCGTGACGACGCCGTCGCGATTGGCGATCAGGCACATCAGCGGCAGGCCGTTGACCTTGGCGAGCGCCTCGCTGATGTTGACGCCGTTGACGAACAGATCGCGCTGCTGCACCCAGCGCGCGATCTGGCGGTTGAGCCAGCGCGTGGGGTCGTCGACGGTGGGGACCAGCTCCAGAGGGCGGCTCAGGTCGATCTCAGCGGCGTTCATGTAGATGGCGAGCAAGACGGGCGCGCGCGCCACGATCGGCAGCGCGCGCGCCGCTAAGGGGCGGATGCCCTTGATCGGGATGGCCCCGATGAGCGCGGGGGAGCGCGCGGCCAGCTTGAGCAGCGGGTGGGTGGTGTCCCATCGCAGCGGCGCGCCCAGGGTGATGGCGCCAAGCGCGCCGTGATCATCGGGGTGATGCGCCAGATACGCATACACGATGGTGCCGCCCAAGCTGCACCCCACCAGCACGGGGCGAGGATCTTGAGCGCGGGTGTGCGCTCGCACAAGCTCCAGGGCGCAGGGGACATCAGTGAGCGCGAGCTGACGAAAGCCGATGTCACGGCGCGCCCGCTGGGAGGGCGGCTCAGCGTCGCCTTGGCCGCGCAGGTTCACCGTCCACACCTCAAACCCGCGCCGCACCAGGTGCTCTACCATGGAGACGCCGCGCGGGTGATAGGCCAAGATGTAGCTGTTCATGCCGTAGCCGGGGATGAACAGCACAGGCGGCTTGCTCGGCTCATAGCGATCAGGATCGACATAACAGCGCGCGTCGAGGCGCCAGCCATCTGAGGTCTGCGGGGTGTGGCGCGTGGGGATCATCGACATGGCGGTGGGTCGGGGTGACAGGTGGCGTGAGCGCAAAGGAGTGTAGGCCCGTGGCGCGCCTTTGTCAGCTCACTCTGTGGTCAGGCGACCGCTTGACACCATCCTCGCCCCTGCGCACACTGCCTCACCCCCTTGAAAATGGAAGAAGCAGCGCAGGGGACGTGCGCCGCGTAGGCTCTAAAAGCGAGAGAGGTCCATGCTCAAGCTCGAAGACATCAAGAAGAACGCTGCCATCTCAGGGATTGATCCCGATCAGCTCGTCCGCGTCGTCACGACCGAGCCTGCGGGCGCTGACGCGTTGACCGTCTATTACAAGACGCCCGATGGTCAGCTCTTGGAGCGGATGCTGTTTCGTGAGGATGAGCCCAACTTGGCGATCGCGACTGTCGGGCTACCTTGGGCTTTTGACGCATCAGGCGATGATTTTAAGCTCGTCGTTGAGGCCTACCGGATCAACCTCGCGCACTTGTTTGATCCCATGATGGCGGTCTACGCCTCCAACGTCGATCCGCTGCCTCACCAGATCACCGCGGTCTATGAGGCGATGCTGCCGCGTCAGCCGCTGCGCTATGTGCTGGCCGATGATCCGGGCGCGGGCAAGACCATCATGGCGGGGCTGCTCATCCAAGAACTCCTCATGCGCGCCGACGCGCGCCGCGTCTTGATCGTCGCGCCGGGCAGCCTCGTCGAGCAGTGGCAAGATGAGCTGTTCGAGAAGTTTGGCCTCACCTTCGAGCTGTTCTCGCGTGAGCTGGCTGATCGCGAGGTCCAGGCCAACCCCTTTGAGCGCCATGACCTGCTCATCGCCCGCATTGATCAGCTCGCGCGCAGCGATGATTACGCCGAGCTGCTGCGTCAGACGCGCTGGGATCTGATCGTCGTCGATGAGGCGCACAAGCTCTCCGCGAGCTATTACGGTGACAAGATCAACAAGACGCGGCGCTTTGAGCTAGGCGAGCTTTTGGGCGCGATCACGCGCCACTTCTTGCTGATGACCGCGACGCCGCATAATGGTAAAGAGGCTGACTTTCAGCTCTTCTTGTCGCTGCTCGACGCCGATCGCTTCTACGGCAAGTTTCGTGATGGGGTGCACAAGGTTGACGTCTCCGACGTGATGCGTCGCATGGTCAAAGAGGATCTGCTCAAGTTTGACGGCACGCCGCTGTTCCCAGAGCGCCGCGCGCGCACCGTCAACTATCAGCTCTCCGAGGCGGAGGCCGCGCTCTATGAGGCGGTGACAACCTATGTCAAAGAGGAGATGAACCGCGCGGATCAGCTCAAGGATGGCAAGCGACGCGGCACAGTCGGCTTCGCCTTGACGCTGCTTCAGCGCCGACTCGCCTCAAGCCCCGAGGCCATCTATCAGTCGCTGCGGCGGCGCCGCGTCAAGCTCCAGAGCCACGTCCAGTCCATCAAGCTCGACCAGCGTGGCCAGCAGCTCGCCGCCCTGGCTGCCGCCTCAACCTCCTCGCATGGCGACGCGCTGTGGCGCATGGATGATGATCTGCCCGCTGCCGATTATGAGCAGCTTGAGGAGGACGTGCTCGATCAGGCCACCGCAGCGCAGACCATCCAAGAGCTTGAGGCGGAGCTGTTGTGCTTGGGGCAGCTTGAGGCGCAGGCGCGTCAGGTCGTCCACGGGGGGCAAGATCGTAAGTGGGATGAGCTGTCCTCGCTCTTGCAAGACACGCCAGAGCTGCGCGACGCGCTCGGACACCAACGCAAGCTCATCATCTTCACCGAGCATCGCGACACCCTCAACTACCTCGCCATCAAGCTGCGCGGCTTGCTCGGCAGTGAGGACGCCGTGGTCATGATCCACGGCGGTGTCAGGCGCGATGATCGGCGCAAGGTCCAAGAACGCTTCCGTCATGATCCGACCGCGCGCGTCTTGCTCGCCACCGACGCAGCAGGCGAGGGCGTCAACCTCCAGAACGCCAACCTCATGATCAACTATGATCTGCCGTGGAACCCCAACCGCCTAGAGCAGCGCTTTGGGCGCATTCACCGCATCGGTCAGACAGAGGTCTGTCACCTGTGGAACCTCGTCGCAGCCCAAACCCGCGAGGGCGACGTGTTCACGCGCCTCTTTGAGAAGCTCGAGATCGAGCGCGCCGCGTTGGGCGGGCGCGTCTTTGACATCTTGGGTGAGGTCTTTGAGGAGCACAGCTTGAAGGATCTGCTCATTGACGCGATCCGCTATGGCGAGGATCCGCAAGTGCGTGAGCGCTTGCTGCGTCAGGTCGAGGGCGCGCTGGACGCGGAGCATATCCGCGCCATCTTAGCGCGCAACGCGCTGTCCGAAGAGATCATGGATCATGAGCGCCTGTTCGAGGTCAGAGCGCAGATGGAGCGCGCGCAGGCGCGTCGTCTCCAGCCCTTCTTCATCCGCTCCTTCTTTGTCCCGGCCTTTGAGCAGCTCGGCGGCAAGCTGCGCCCGCGCGAGCAGGGGCGCGCTGAGATCACGCATGTGCCCGCGATGATCTTGGAGCGCGATCGGCAGCTCGTGGGCCGCGACCAGCGCCACCGCACCCCCGCGCTCAAGCGCTACGAGCGCGTCTGCTTTGAGAAACAGCAGACGCGCTTGCCTGAGCGCCCTGACGCGGCGCTGGCGAGCCTCATTCATCCGGGCCACCCGCTCATGCGCGCGGTCATCGACCTCACCTTGGAGCGTCACCGCGACAAGCTCAAGCGCGGCGCCCTGCTGCTTGATCGCGCCGACCCTGGCCTCACCCCGCGCGTCTTGATGATGCTCGATCACGCGGTCAAGGAGGGCGCTGATCCGAGCCGCCACGCCTCGCGGCGTCTCCAGTTTGTGGCGCTTGATCCTGAAGGCCAAGCGCACCACGCGGGCTTGGCGCCTCACCTCGACCTAGAGCCGCTCGATCTCACCGTGCTCGACGCCGACACCCGCGCGCGCCTCGACGCGCTGCGCCGCAGCGACTGGCTCACCCAAGACCTTGAGCAGCTCGCCATCACCTATGCCTCGGCGCACCTCGTGCCTGAGCACTTTCAGGAGGTCCGCGACAGGCGGCACCGCCAAGTTGACAAGATCCTCGCGGCGGTCCACGAGCGGCTCGTGCGCGAGATTAACTTCTGGTCAGATCGCCACGTCAAGCTGCGCGACGACCTCGCCGCAGGCAAAGACCTGCGCCTGACCTTGGATAATGTCACCCGCATGATCGAGGAGCTGGACGCGCGCTTGGCCCAGCGCACCGCCGAGCTGAAGGCGCGCCGCCACGTCATCAGCGCCTCGCCCGTGGTGGTCGGCGGCGCGCTGGTCATCCCGCAGGGGTGGCTTGAGCAACGCGCTGACGCGGTGGTGAGCTGGTCCGCCGACGCGCAGGCCCGCGCGCACATTGAGCAGGCCGCCATGCGCGCCGTGATCGACGCCGAGCGCGCGCTCGGCCATCAGGTCATCGACGTGTCCGCGCAGAAGTGCGGCTGGGACGTCACCAGCATCCCACGCGCCGCCGATGGCAGCCTCGCCACCTCACGTCACATCGAGGTCAAGGGCCGCGTGCGCGGCGCGACGACCGTGACCGTCACGCGCAATGAGATCCTCTACGCGCTCAATCAGGCCGAAAAGTTCATCCTCGCCATCGTGCTGGTCGCTGATGATGGCGTCGAGGGGCCATTCTATGTGCGCGAGCCGTTCACGCATGAGCCAGATTTTGGCGTCGCCAGCGTCAACTACAACCTGCAAGACCTCCTCAAGCGCGCTCGCGCGCCGGAGGCGACCTGACGCTTGCGTCAGGTCGCCTTGAGGCGCGTCAATCACCCATGCTTCGCTGAGCACCGCTTATCATGCGGCTGCGCGAGGTGGCTTGTGGGAGGTTCACTCGCCAGGGCTCGCTCCCTTGCGCTGCATCGCTCAAGTGAGGCTCTGTCCGCGCTTCGCGCGGGTGAGGTGTTGGCTTGCTCAATCACCGAGCGCTTGGTTGAGCTGGGAGATGCGCTGCATGTCCTGGCTCAGCTTGAGGTAGCGACGCTCTTGATAGGCGAGCGCGTCTTGAAGGAGCACGCGTCGATGCGTCCCGACGTGGTGAGCGGGCAGCGCGCCTGTGTCGATCAGCTTGATCACGTACTGACGTGACAAGCCGAGCAGCTCCGCCACCTCGCCAGTGGTCATCTCTCGGCGCGTCGCCCCGATCGTGATCGCCTCGCCAGCGATCATCACCGCCATCGCGTGCTCCAAGATCGCCTTGAGCACCTCGGGCAGCGCGAGCTGCGCTCCTGTCGCGGTCACGAGCTTGTACTCCCCTCGCGCGAGCTGCTCGCGTAACGTGGCGAGCTGTCGCGTCTCCTCCGCTGTCAGCGCGATGGGTGTCGCGTTTTTGACTTGGGTTACATAGGTTTGAGTGTTCTTCATGGTGCCTCTCTCGCGGCGTAGGTTGAGCACGTTTGTGTCTCAGGCGATAGACCATGACGACTCATAAACGACTTTAAGTCAACCTAGCTTACTTTAAATCACCTTGCTCTAGCTTTGAGGAAGGTGGCAAAATTGTGTGCTACCGTGCCGCATGTTACACCAGCACCTCTGCCACCTCCGCCCGTGCGCTTTGTGCGCGCGGCCTCCTGTGCTCACCGCGCAGCTGCTTGAAGGACATGTGCCGATGACGACCACCCCGATCAAATCCCCACGCAAGCTCATCGAGGTCGCGCTCCCGCTCGACGCCATCAACGCAGCCTCCGCGCGTGAGAAGTCGATCCGGCACGGTCACCCGAGCACGCTGCATCTGTGGTGGGCGCGTCGTCCGCTGGCCGCCGCGCGCGCGGTCTTGTTCGCCCAGCTCGTCAATGATCCTGGGTTTCAGCAGGGCGGCGGCTTCAAGTACGGCGTCAACAAGGAGCGCGCCGCCGCTGAGCGTGAGCGCCTGTTCGCTATCGTGGAAGACCTCGTGAAGTGGGAGAACACCAACAACCCCGAGGTCTTGGCCAGCGCCCGCGCTGAGATCTGGCGTAGCTGGCGTGAGACATGCGCGCTCAACAAGGATCACCCCGACGCCGCCACGCTGTTCAACCCCGACGTTCTCCCTGCCTTTCACGATCCGTTCGCGGGCGGCGGCGCCATCCCGCTTGAGGCGCAGCGGCTCGGCCTTGAGAGCCACGCCTCGGACTTGAACCCCGTGGCGGTCACGATCAACAAGGCGATGATCGAGCTGCCCCCGAGGTTCGCAGGCCTCCCTCCGGTCGGCCCCCTCACTGACGATGACGATCAGACCGCCCTCATGAAGACGTGGCCCGGCGCTAGCGGGCTCGCCGAAGACGTGCGCCGCTACGGCGCCTGGATGCGCGAGCAAGCCCAAGCGCGCATCGGCCACCTCTACCCCACCATCACCATCACGCCTGAGCTTGTCGCGCAGCGCCCCGAGCTGGCGCAGTATGCGGGCGAATCACTCACCGTCATCGCGTGGCTGTGGGCGCGCACAGTCACGAGCCCCAACCCCGCCTTCTCACACGTCGATGTCCCCCTCGCCAGCACCTTCATCCTCTCCTCCAAGAAGGGTAAAGAGGCTTATGTTCATCCTGTCATCGACGGCGATCAGTATCGCTTCACCGTCAGGGTCGGCTCGCCGCCTGCGAGCGCGAAGGATGGGACTTCTGCTGGTAAACGAGCTGCATTTATGTGTTTGTTGTCTGGTTCTCCAGTTGATTACAATTATATTAGAGAGCAGGGCCAGACGCAGGGGCTTGGTCATCGACTCATGGCTATTGTAGCTGAGGGGAACCGGGGGCGCGTTTATTTAGATCCCATGTTAGCGCATGAAGAGATCGCTAACGTGCTTATGCCCGATTGGGTTCCTAATGTTCAGCTTCCAGATAATCCTCGTGATTTTAAAACGCCTAATTATGGTTTGACAAAGTTTGGCGATCTCTTCACCCCCCGCCAGCTCACCGCCCTCACCACCTTCTCAGACCTCGTGCAAGAGGCCATTGAGCGCTGCGAACAAGACGCGATTGCTGCGGGACTCTCCAATGATGGCGTTGGGATTGATGGTGGTGGGTGCGGGGCGCGCGCTTATGCGGAGGCGGTGGGAGTGTATCTGGCGTTTGCTATAGATCGAGTGGCAATGACAGGAAATAGTTTAGTGCGATGGAACGGGGTCGGAGAAAAGGCTCAGCATTGCTTTGGGCGCCAAGCTATACCCATGCTATGGGATTATGCTGAGCCTAATTGCCTTGCTGGCTCTACAGGGAGTTGGATCTCGGCTGTTTTTTATAGTCAAGATCCTATCTCACACTTACTACGCGGGGGGGGGGGGGGGGGGGGGGGGGGGGGGGGGGGGGGGGGGGGGGGGGGG
>CAYXWB010000047.1:0-23550 GCA_964468515.1 uncultured Bradymonadales bacterium
CGGGGCCTAGCGAGCCGCGCGTCAGCGCGCCTCGTCGTCGAGCCAGATCACCTCGCCATCGCGCGGCACGCACACCTCAGCGATCACCCCCTCATTCTCATTGCGGATCGCGCGCGCTAACCCCTCAAGCGCGCGCTCACGCCCGTGCACCAGCACGAGCCGCGCGGGCGCGAGCGCCCGCGCGGCGCGCATCAGGTCCGCGCGCGTCGCGTGACAGGGCAGCCGCGCATGCGCGAGCTGCGCGCGACGCGCGACGCGCGCGCCCCAGGGCGCGGCGAAGGCCGCGTCTCGGGCGTCCCACAGCGCGCCCGCAGGGCTGCGCTGATGCAGGCTGTTGAGCAGCACGACGCGCGCGCCCTCGCGGCTCACCAGCTCGCGCGCGAGCTGGCCCGCTGGCGAGGTCGCGCTCAGCGCTGCCCCTGCCGCCACGACGATCCGCCCCTGGCGCAGCAGCCGCGCGCACTCCGACAGCGACACCAAGCGCGCGCTCGCAAGCTCCGATAGCTGCTCGCCAAGCCCCTCATGGGCCACCACCTCACAGCCGCGCGCGTCAAGCCCCGCCACCACCTGCGGCGCCTCACCCAGCGCGCTCACCGCGATGAGCGCGCCTGACGGCGCGCTCATCGCGACGCTCGCCAGCCGATCAAGCTCCAAAGCGTAGCGCGGCCAAGGCCCCGGCGCGTCGGCCAGCACCCCCTCCATGATGAGCGTGTCAATGGGGCGATCGCGCAGCGCGTCCAGCGCGAGGCCAGGCGTGAGCGGCTGATCGGTGAGCGAAAAATCACTCAAGTAGCAGACGCGATGGAACATCGCGCCGCGCGTGATGTCCACCACCAAGGCGGCGGCGCCTGGGATGTGTCCGCACGGCACCGGTCGCAAGACGAGCTGCCACGGCAGCTCACCCTCAGGCCACGACAAGCGCAACGGCGCGTCAAGCGCCGTCAAGCGCTCGGCCAGCGCGCTCGCCCGCGCGCGCGCTTGGGGGCGCGCGCCTGAGAGCGTGGGCAAAAGCGCGGCGGCGGCCGCGCGGCGCGTCTCGGGGGTGCACCAGCCGAGCGCGCGCGGCGCGCGCGTCAGCAGCTCGGGCCAGCCGCCCAGATGATCCGCGTGCGCGTGGCTCAGCCAGACGCCGCCAAGCGGCGCCTGCGCGTCAGCGAGCGCCGCGTCAAGGGCCTCAAGCCACGGCGCGCCCGGGCGCGGCTGGCCCACATCGAGCAAGAGCGCGCCCGCCTCGCCCAGGCGCAGCAGGTAAGCGTTCGCGTCGATCGCCGCCGCGCCGCATAACGAGGTGAAGGAGAGTGAGGGCATCGTGCCTGACCTTTGCAGTGTGACACACAACCGCTACAATGACCTTGTGGAGCGCCAGATGCGAAGCTTAACCGCCGAGGAGACCATGCAGCGAGTCAGACGATCAAGCCTGCGCATTGAGTGGCGCCGGGCGTTGATCCCGCTGTCCTTGATCGTCATGATCGTGCTGCGCGTCGCCTTCAACGCCCCGCTCTGGGCGCTGTCGCTGGCCTGCCTGTGGATCCCGATCTACTACATCGGCTACCCGCGCCTGCTCAGCAAGCGCTGGACCGCCTTTGAGAAGGCGTTCGCGCTGCGCTTTCAGCGCGGTGAGTACAAGCAGCTGCTGGAGCTGTATGAGGGCGAGTGGTTCTTGCGCAGGTTTGGCCCCCGCGCTGAGATGTTGGGCAAGCTGGGGCTGATCTTCTCCGCGATGGAGCGCTACCGCGAGGCGGAGCAAGCGCTGGAGCGCGCGATCGAGGAGGCCCCCCCAAGCGCGCGCGACAGGCTCTACTTCAACCTCGCCAACGTCAAGTTTGAGCTGGGCAAGCACGAGGACGCGGAGCAGATCTACCGCACCTTAAAGCCTCAATCCCCCTACCGCCACGCCGCGCAGACCCAGCTCGCGCTCATCGACTTGAGCCAGGGGCGGCGCGTGCCCGTAGCGCGCCAGATCTTACAACAAGAACGCAAGCGCGCGCCTGAGCATCTGCGCGCGCGCATTGATGAGGCGCTCGCGCTGCACCCTTGAGCGGGCCTCACCTCCCCCCCTCCTCATCCCAACCGCCAGGCAGCAGGCGCGCTCACGAGCGCGCCTGCTGCCTGACGTTGACGCGCGCGCGTGAGCTATGTAACACACTGTGCGTGGTGTTGTGCTACAGTCGCACCCCTCCCCTCTCTCGCTATGGAGCCGCCAACATGGGCCTGCCAGAAGATCGCAAGTTTGACATCCGGACGATTGATCGCAACATTCAGCGTGGGCTGGTCAATCACCAGGATCACGAGGCGTACCTCGCCTCGCTCAAGGACGTGAGCGCCAAGGCGGTGCCGCTTGAGGCCGTGTTCGTCGAGGGCGTCCTCGACAAGAAGCGTCTGGCCGTCGCCGCAGCCCTCGCCGCGCGTCGCGCTGAGGCCCATGACGAGGAGGAGTGAGAGGGTTATGAGCGACGACACCAAGGACAACGCCAAGATTCTAGGCGACCACGCTGGTGTGGTCCTGCCCAATGAGGCAGGCGCAGGCATGGCGATCGACTTTGGCGACTTCGTCGTTGGGATCTATCACAGCGCGCTGGTCGGCTTAGGCAAGCTGCCTAATCCCGAGACCGACTCGCTCGTGAAGGATCTGGATTACGCGCGTCACAACATCGAGCTGTTGCGTCTGCTCCAGCGCAAGACCCGTGGCAACCTCGATGAGGAGGAGGCCAAGCTGCTGACGGGGCTCATCCATGAGCTCCAGATCGCCTTCGTCGAGGCCGCTGGCTAAAAGCCCGCGCTTGCAGCGCCTCCCGCGTCGTGCGCCGCGCACGACGCGTCACGCGCGCGAGGCTGAATAAACGGCCTCGCGCGCGGTGTTGTGTCCGCCATGCGCTGCTGCGCGCGCTGAACCAGGAGCTGTTGATGTCTTGTGGCCCGCCACACCCTCAGATCGCGGTGAAGCTCGCCCTGCTCGCCACAGCGCTCTTGAGCTGTGAGCGGCCCAAACACCAAGCGGCGCCTCACCCAAAGCCCACCTCCTCTCACCACAGCGCCCCGGTCGAGGCCTCGACCGGTGACTTCGCCACGCTCGTGGAGCGCGCGCAGCCCGGCGTGATCAACATCTACACCCGCGCGACCGCGCGCCGCGATGAGGACGACACCCGCACCACCCCAGGCCCTGAGCGCGTGAGCTTGGGCTCCGGCTTCATCATCGAGGCGGGAGGCTTGGCCGTGACCAACTATCACGTCATCCGCCACGCCACCGAGATCGACGTCGTGTTAGCAGACCAGCGCCGCGTGGCCGCGCGGGTGGTGGGTGAGGATCGGCGCACGGACTTAGCGCTGCTGGCGCTGGAGAGTGAGGAGCCGCTGAGCGCGCTCCCGCTGGGTGACTCCGACACGCTGCGCATCGGCGAGTGGGTCATCGCCATCGGCAACCCGATGGGGCTCTCCAGCACGGTCACGGCGGGCATCGTGAGCGCGACGGGGCGACGTGATGTGCGCGCGCGCGGCGCCATGATGTACCGCGATCTGATCCAGACAGACGCCTCCATCAACCCTGGCAGCTCGGGCGGCCCGCTGCTCAACGCGCGCGGCGAGGTGATCGGCGTCAACACAGCGATCAAAGAGGACATCGCGGGCATCGGCTTCGCGGTGCCGATCAGCCGCGTCAAGCAGATCGTGGAGCGGCTGCGCGCCGACGGCAAGGTGATGCGCAGCTGGATCGGCATCTACGTCGAGGACGCGCCCGACGACCAGCGCCGCGCGCTCGGTGGTGGCGCCTCGGTGTTACAGGTGGTCGAGGGCGGACCCGCCCAGCGCGCGGGGCTGCGCCCTGGTGACATCATCACGCACTGGGAGCGCGAGCTGCTGCCCGACGCGGCCAAGCTGTCATGGCTGGCGGGTCACTCGACCATCGGCGCGACGATCACGCTGAGCGTGCGGCGCGACGCGCAGGCCCTTGAGGTGCCGATCACGCTCGGCGCGCTGCCGCGCTGATAGTGCGCAGTGTGCGCTTGAGCCTGAGGCGCGATCCTTTACAATGGGTGCGCCCCTGACGCGCTCGCGCCTCACCTCTGGAGCCCTGACTGTGAGCAATCTTCTTCGCGCGCGATGGCGCGCTGCTACCACGGCGCTCATCCTCACCACCTCGCTGCTCTGGGCCGTCAGCGCCAGCGCGACCGTGGCGCACTATATGGACCTGCCCGCCCTGATCACGCGCGCTGATGTGATCGTTCAAGGCGTCGTGACCGCGCAAGAGACGGTCTATGATAAGGGGCGCGAGCGATCGCTCTTGCGCACGACCATCACGGTGGAGCGCGCGCTGTGGGGCGAGCCTCAAGAAAAGCTCGTGGTGCAACAGTTTGGCGGCACGCATGAGGGCATCACCACGCACATCAGCGGCGACGCGCGCTTTGAGCGCGGCGAGCGTGTGGTGCTGTTCTTGAAGAGGGGCCAGGGGCAGGTGCACTACCTGACCTCCATGGCGCAGTCCAAGTATCGCATCACTGGCGAGGGCGACAAGGCCACCGCCCAGCGCGAGCTGGACGGCCTTGCGTTCGTCCCCGTGCAGGGGCTGCAGCACAAGCTGCGCGAGGGGGGCAGCGAGCCGAGCAAGGCCGTCGCCTCCTTTATGCCTGAGCTTGAGGCGCTGATCGCCGCGATCAAGGGAGGTAGCAAGTGAACCTCTCCCCACGACACGCCCTCACCACCCTCGCCATGTTAGGCGCCCTCACCTTCGGCGCCCAAGACGCTCAAGCCTTTGAGTTCGTCGAGAGCTGCACCGCGACCACGGGCTACACCTGGGCCAACAACCGCCTCCCGCTGCCCTACTACGTCAACAACGCTGGCTCGGATGACCTGCCGTTCGCGCGGGTGTTGGAGATCTTCGCCTCATCGTTCTCTCAATGGGAGCAGCCGTGCTGCTCCAACTTCCGCTCAAGCTATGAGGGCACCACCACGCGCACGGCCATTAACAATGGCTTCAACGTCGTGCTCTCGTTCTTCGAGCAGGATTGGCCGCGCGAGCTGGGCGACGCCAACGGCGGCGTGATCGCCGTCACGCTGCTGCGCTTTGGGCGCAGCTGCACCATCATCGACGCTCCCATCGCGTTCAACGGCGTCGGCGTCCGCTTCACCGATCAGTGCAACGCCACAGGCTGCGCCCAAGGGCGCACTGACCTGGAGGGGGTCGCCACCCACGAGATCGGCCACCTGCTCGGCCTCGATCACTCGCCGCTTCAGAGCGCCACGATGTTCTACGCCTACACGGGCGGTAATGGCGCGCGCTCGCTCCATCAAGACGATCAAGCGGGCGTGTGCGCCCTCTACCCACGCGTCTGCTCCTGCACCCAAGACAGCGACTGCTTGGGCGAGCGTGAGCAGTGCGTCCAGGGCGCGTGTGAGTTCGTGCCTTGCACCCATGATAATCAGTGCGACGCCGGCTTGGTCTGCCGTGGGGGTGATTGCGTCGTGCCGCCTTGCACGGACGACGCCTCCTGTGGACCGGGCTTTGTGTGTGATCCCAGCGGCAAGTGCCTCTCGACCTGCCCGGTGTGTCGCCCCTGCGATGGCAGCCCCGGTCAGTGCGGCGCGCAGGGCAGCTGCGTGGACTTCAACGGCGATGGCGCTGGCGAGTGCATCACCTTCTGCTCGCAAGACGGCACCTGCCCCGGCGACTCGCTCTGCTATGAGCTGCCCGCTCAAGGCCAGACCTACTTCTTATGCCTCAACCCTAACGTGAACTCAGTGGGCGTCTGCCCGCCGCAGTACGTCTGCATGGCCCCGCAAGACCCTTGCGAGGCGGTCAACTGTCCCGAGGGCCAGCTGTGTCGTGGCGGCCGCTGCGAGGCGCCTCCGGACCCGTGTGATGGCATCCGCTGCGCCGTGGGGAAGGTCTGCGAGGCCGGTGAGTGTGTGGAAGGTCCGGATCTGTGCGAGGGTGTCACCTGCGCGACGGGCCAAGTGTGTCAGCAAGGCAGCTGCGTCACGCCCGTCGATCCTTGTGAGGACGTCACCTGCGCCCTAGGCCAAGTGTGCCAAGGCGGCACCTGCGTCGCTCCGGGCGCGCTGCCCGTCAATCCCGATGATGAGGTGATCATCCTCACCCCGACCACCAGCCAGAGCGAGGGCTGCGGCTGCGCCTCCACCTCGGCCACGCCACACGGCGCGGCGCCCCTGGCGCTGCTGCTGCTCGGCGCGCTGTCGCTGCGACGCAAGCGCAGGCGCTGAGAGGCGTCAGCTCGGTGACGGCACCACCGTCGCGCCGACCCAGCCCGTCGATGTGATCAGCGGGCGCTTCGCGCGGATGTGACATGACGGGGCGTTGACACCACGCTACCATGCGGGCGCGTCCGATGACGCGCCATCCGCAGCATGCGCCGCCCGAGGTCCCAATGCGCTCGCCACTTCGCACCGCCCCCACGCGCTCTCACCTGCCCGCTTTGCTCGCCTGTCTGGGGCTCATGACCGCCTGTCAGTCAAGCCCCAACGGGCGCGATGACGTCGCGATGTCGGGCCCCTCGTCATCGCAAAGTGATGACGAGGTGATCGTCCCCCAGCCGCTCGGCCAGGGCAGGTCTAACTTTGGCCCTGTGCGCGGCCTCGCCGCAGGCGCGGATCACACCTGCGCGCTGCTGCAAGGCGGTCGCACGCAGTGCTGGGGCGCCAACGCGCAGCGTGAGCTTGGCAGCGGTGATAACAAGGCGGTGTTCCGTCAGCCCGTGCTCTTGTCGGGCATGGATCACATCGCGCAACCCTCACACATCGCCACAGGCAAGTCGCACACCTGCGCGGTCGTGCCTGGCGGGGTCGCCTGCCTGGGAGATAACAGCTACGCGCAGCTCGGCGCTGATCCTCAGAAGGTGCCCAACCGCGACAAGCCCAAGGTGCTGGAGGTGTCGGCGCCGGTGCGTGAGCTGGTCGCTGGCGAGGCCCACACCTGCGCGCTGATGGCGGATGGCCAGGTCGCCTGCTTTGGCTACAACGTGCGCGGCCAGCTCGGCCAAGGTGACGCCGAGCAGCTGTTCCCCCCGTCGCTCGTCAAGGGCTTCAGCCAGGGGATCGATCTGGTCGCGGGGGCGTCGCACACCTGCGGCGCGCGACGCGATGGCAGCGTGCTGTGCTGGGGTGATAACACCCACCACCAGCTCGGCCTCGGCGCTGAGCGCGCCGCCAAGCTCACCATGCAGCGCGCGGGCGTGCCGATGCCCGTCGCAGGCGTCAGCGAGGTCACGCAGCTCGCCGCCGCCGCCAACAAGACCTGCGCCTTGGCCTCAGGGCAGGTGTGGTGCTGGGGAGAGCAAGCCGTCGGTGAGATCAGCGACGCTGCCAAAACGCACGTCCCTGAGCCTGTGAGGCTTGAGGGGTTGAGCCAGATCATCGGCGTGGCCGCTGGCGCCTCGCATGTGTGCGCGCTGACGCAGAGCGGCGAGGTGTGGTGTCGACGCGGGATCAACGGCGCGCGCGCGACGCTTGAGCGTGTGGCGCTCGCCAGCGCCGCCACGCAGCTCGTCTCCGGTGAGACACACGCCTGCGCGCTGATCGCCGAGGGCGCCGTACAGTGCTGGGGTGATAATGTGCTCGGCCAGCTGGGCAACTTCAGCGACGTGCGCAGCGATGCGCCCGTGTTCGTCGCCTTTGACTGAGCTTGGTGTGAAGCGCGCGGCGCATGCCGACGCGCGCCTTTTGGCTTGCGCCAAAGCCTAAAGCTCTGGACAATCGCCGCGCCTCTGACAAGCCCACCGACGCACGTCAGCGACGCGCGCCACGCGGCCCGCTGACGCGACGCGCGGTGTGAGGCTTGGCGATCTTCTCATCTTGCACGAGCCGGGGAGCTGTATGGCCACGAAATTCGACCTCTCGACGTTCACCGCCTCGGCGCGCAAGGCGCTTGAGCGCGCGCAATCCTTGGCCGCCAAGCTGCGTCATCAGCACGTTGATAATGAGCACGTGCTGGTCGCCATCTTAGAGGAGGGCGACAACGTCGGGCGCGCGCTGCTGGAGCAGATCGGCGTCGACGTCAAGAAGGTCGGCCTGCGCATGGTCGAGGAGCTGGAGCTGATGCCCAAGAGCTATCGCTCCCAAGATCAGGTCTTCGTGGGCAAGAGCCTGCTGGCGACCTTGGAGGACGCGCGCCAAGAGGCCCGCAAGCTCGACGACCAGTACACCACCGAGGAGCACGTCATCCTCGCGCTCGCGCTCGGCAGCCGCGGCTACGCGGGCAAGCTGCTGCGCGACAACAACGCCACCGTCGACGCGCTGCGCGATCAGCTCAAGGCCTCGCGCAAGGGCAAGAAGGTCACCTCCCCCGAGGGGCCATCTGGCGACATGCTCAGCAAGTACGCCACAGACCTCACCGCCGAGGCCGCGCAAGGCAAGCTCCAGCGCGTCATCGGGCGCGATGTGGAGATCCGACGCATCATGCAGGTCTTGAGCCGACGCGGTAAGAACAACCCCGTCGTGGTCGGTGAGCCGGGCGTGGGCAAGACCGCCGTGGTCGAGGCGCTGGCCCAGCGCATCGTCGCCGATGATGTGCCGCTCGGCCTCAAGGGCAAGAAGATCATGAGCCTTGATGTCGGCTCGCTGGTGGCGGGTACCAGCCTGCGCGGTCAGTTCGAGGAGCGCATCAAGGCCATCATCCATGAGATCGTCGCCAGCCAAGGCCAGATCATCCTGTTCATCGATGAGCTGCACACCATGGTCGGCGCGGGCGGCGGCGATGGCCCCATGAACGCCGCTGGCCTGCTCAAGCCCGCGCTCGCGCGCGGTGAGCTGAGCATCATCGGCACCACCACCCTTGATGAGTATCGCCAATACATCGAGGTCGACCCCGCCCTGGAGCGTCGCTTCCAGACCATCCAGATCGAGGAGCCCAGCATTGAGCAGTGCATCTCGATCCTGCGTGGCATCAAGCAACCTTATGAGATCCACCACGGCGTGCGCATCAAGGACGAGGCGCTGGTCGCCGCCGTCAAGATGACCGCCCGCTACATCACCGATCGCGCCCTGCCCGACAAGGCCATCGACGCCATCGACGAGGCCGCCAGCCGCCTGCGCATTGAGATCGACTCCAAGCCCTCGCGCCTGGATCAGCTGGAGCGGCGCGTCATCAGCATGGAGATGGAGCGCCAAGCGCTCGCCAATGAGCGCGGCAGCGACGCCGAGGCCGATCGCCGCCGCCTCGACGAGCGCCTGGGCGCCAAGCGCGATGAGCTGGCCTCGCTCCAGAGCCAGTGGGAGCAAGAAAAGCAGCTCCTCGATCGCATCACGCACAAGAAAGAGGAGTTCGAGGCCGCCGAAAAAGAGGTCGAGGAGGCGCAGCGCAAGGGCGAGCTGGGGCGCGCCGCTGAGATGAAGTATGCTGTGCTGCCGAGGCTCAAGCAGGACATCGATCGCGCGCAACAAGAGCTTGATAATCGCGCCCAAGGCGCGCGCATGCTCAAGGATGACGTCGATGAGGACGACATCGCCGCCGTCATCGGCGGCTGGACCGGCATCCCCGTCAACAAGCTCGCTGAGTCCGAGAAAGAGAAGATCCTCAACATGCCCGTGCGCCTGCGCGAGCGCGTGATCGGCCAAGACGCCGCCATCGATGTCATCTCCGAGAAGGTCCGCACCGCACGTGCGGGCCTGCAAGAGGGCAAGCGCCCGATGGGCTCGTTCCTGTTCGTCGGCCCCACCGGCGTCGGCAAGACCGAGCTCGCCAAGGCGCTGGCCGAGTTCCTGTTCGACGACGAGGACGCCATCGTGCGCATCGACATGTCGGAGTACATGGAGCAGTCCAAGGTCAACACGCTCATCGGCTCCGCGCGCGGTTATGTGGGCAGCGAGCAGGGCGGCATCTTGACCGAGGCCGTGCGCCACGCGCCCTACAGCGTCGTGCTGTTTGATGAGGCCGAGAAGGCCCACCCCGACGTGTTCAACATCCTGCTCCAAGTGCTCGATGAGGGTCGCCTCACCGACAGCCAGGGCCGGCGCGTGGACTTCACCAACACGCTCGTGATCCTCACCTCCAACATCGGCTCGCGCAAGATCATGGAGCTGACCACCAGCGGCTGCACCGATGAGGAGCTGGACACGGCCATTGAGCAGATCCTGCGCGATCACTTCAGGCCCGAGTTCCTCAACCGCCTCGACAAGAAGCTCGCGTTTCGCGCGCTCGACTTGGAGGACATCAAGAAGATCGCGCGCATTCAAGAGCGCAGCATGCGCAGGCTGTTGGCCGAGCAGAAGCTCGGCCTGGAGATGACCCCCGCCGCGCTCGACCTGCTGTCACGCGAGGGCTATGAGCCCGAGTACGGCGCGCGACCCTTGCGCCGCGCCTTCGCGCAGCACTTCCAGCAGCCGCTGGCGCTGGAGATCTTGGAGGGCAAGTTCCAAGAGGGCGACACGGTCGTCACCGACGCCCACCCCACAGAGGCTCGCCTGGTCTTCACGCGCGCCGAAGGCTAAAGCGCGCGCTGGCGCGTAAGTTGACGAGGTCGCCGCGCGCGAAGGATTGATCGCGCGCGGCGACGCGTTACACTCAATGGGCGCGTCAATCGCCTCACCCCAAAGCTGGAGCCTCACAGCCGCTGTGAGACGCGTCGCTCAAGCCCTCGCACCCTCGGCGTGCCTTGATGGATCCTCGCGATCTTTATCCCTACCAACGACCCGAGATCAGCGCGCTGATCATGTGGGGCGCCATCGTCGCCAGCGCGCTGATGGTCACGATCACGTTCGCGTGGCAGACGGGCCGCCAGCTGCGCCTCGGCGCCACGCTGCGCGATGATTGGATGGCGGTGTGCACCTCCATGCACAGCGCCTCCGGCGCGCAAGATCCCGACGCGCTCGACGACGCCGAGCGCGCCATGTGCGACGACATCGTGAGCGCGCGCCACGATCCCTGCTACGCCCAGTCCAGCCCGCTGCGCGAGGACTACACTCGCCTGCGCGTCGCCTACCTCTCCTGCGTCATGGAGGAGGCCCACATGGTCGTCGCCGCGCCACCTCAGCGCGTCGCACGCTGAGCTGCGCGCAGCAGCGCTGCAAGTGACGGCGTGACTCGCCTGCATATAACTTAAAAGTTATTAAGTTAATGTTGGCCCTGAGTTTATATCCAATAGAATCAGCAGCTTAGTTGCTGCCTTGGCATGGTATAACGTCGCCAGCAGACCTCACCCCCCGGCCCCCTCTCCATCAATGGAGAGGGGGTGACGCCTTGGTAAGATTGAGGTTAGCTTGAAAATGAGGCGCCTTCGCCTTTTGAAGTAAGCTGTTGGTTTTAAACAACATCCATCCCGTTCGACTCCCCCTCTCCATTCATGGAGAGGGGGTGGGGGGGTGAGGTCGCCACGCGCCTGACGCACAGCGCGCTTTCAAACCGCTCGCTCCTCCCTCAGCGTTTGACGCTTCCAAACTCAGCGCTCACGTCAAGTTACGCTTGGCACAGGCGACCATCCATCCTGACTGGGGCGGATCGAAGCGCCATCAGCCGAGGATCTCGACAAGCTCCGCGATGATGCGCAGCTCCCCCTCGTCTTGAGCGTCGAACACCAGCGGTGAGAAGCTCGGGTCGCTCGACTCGGGCTTGAGGATGATCTGGGTGTGGTGCCAGCTGCCGTCGGGGTCAGCGACCTTTTGCGACTCGTAGAGCTTGACGGTGTAGCTGCCCAGCGCGTCGTCCTGGATGTCGCGGTGTTGGGCCAACACCACCTTGCCTTGGCGGCTGCCCGCAGGGTTGAGCCGCCACACACACCACGCGCCGTTGGGGATGCGCCTGTTCATCGACTCGCCGATGACCTGCGCCACGAACAAGCCCATCCCAGGCTTGGTGCGTCCCTCCAGGCTCGCCCAGTCATAGGCGGCGGGGTCAGCGACCTCCTCGTGTTGGATGACCTCTGACACGGGCTGCGGCTGAGAGAAGCGCCCTGCGGCCACCTTCAGCTCATACACCGGCACCGCGTTCACGAAGGGCCGCACCTGGGCCGCGTCGAGCCGTGTGAAGGGCAGCGGGGGTGCGGGCGCGGGCGCGGGCTGTTGCGTCGCGCGGATGCGCCCGTAGACCTCGTGCATCAGGCGCTTGGTCAAGAACTCGCGCAGATCGTCGTCTTGGAAGAACAGCGTGACAAAGTCTGCGCTCTCCTCCAAGTGCTCCGCCATCGCGTCGCTGAGCGCGGGGTTGAACAGGTGCGCGAAGTTGGCGCGGTCGTTGGCCTGCGCGCCTAAGCGGATCGTGTCGGCCTCCACCAGCGCGTCGCTGACGCCGCCCAAGAACTCGTTGATGTGGTTGGGCAGGTCCAAGCCGAAGCGCTCGTTCAGCGCGTCGATGATGGTGGAGAGCAACACCTTGGTCTGCTTGGCTGACGCGGTGCCCGTCTCACTGGGTCCGACCAGCGCGCCGCCCTCCCCTGCGCGCAGCACGAGGTCGCCCTCGGCCTCTTTCTTGAGCTTGAGCGAGGCCAAGATCACATCATCGTCCAGATCGAGCGCGGCGCTGGTCTCGGGCCGGGGCAGCTTGCGCAGCAACATGCGCCCAAACGCGTAGAGCTTCTCCAGCGCAGGATCTTGAAACGGCACGACCTGCGATAAGAAGCTATACAAGCTCTTGTACGCGGCGAGCTTGCCGCGAAACTGCTCTTGCAGCTCGACGCGCTCCTCCGGCGTGCTCCCCAGCGCCTTGAAGCGGTCCACGGCAGGATCGACCCAGCCGTTGAGCTTGGCGTGGCTGGAGGCGTTGACATGCTCCGGCAGCTTGAAGAACACCTGCGCGAAGCCGTCCACCTCGGAATGCGTGTAGACCTGCGCCTGCTCCAGCTCATAGGCCAAGTGATAGAGCTGCTGAGGATCAACCTCATCCTCAGCGGTCGTCACCTCGTAGTAGTCTTGGAATGAGGCGAGGATGCCCTCGCGCTCGTTCACAAAGTCGATGACGAAGGTGGCCTCTTTGCCGGGCGCCATGCGGTTGAGCCGCGAGAGCGTCTGCACCGCTTGGATGCCATCCAGGCGCTTGTCCACATACATCACCGCCAGCAGCGGCTGATCAAAGCCCGTCTGGTACTTGTTCGCGACGATGAGCACTTGGTAGGTGTCCGACGCGAAGCGCTCGGGCAGCTCACCCTCCTTGATGCCGCCGTTGAGCTGCACCTCGGTGTAAGGCACGCTGGGGGCGTCAGGATCGCGCACCTCGCCAGAGAAGGCCACGAGGCAGCGGATGTCGTCGTAGCCCTGCTTCTGGATGTAGCCGTCGAAGCTGAGCTTGTACTTGACCGCTTGCAGTCGCGAGCCCGTGACGACCATCGCCTTGGCCTTGCCGCCGAGCTGATGTGCGACCGTCGTGCGGAAGTGCTCGATGATGATCTCAGTCTTCTGCGCGATGTTGGTCGGGTGCAGGTTCACGAACCTCGCCAGCGCCGTCGACGCGCGCTTCTTGTCGAGCTGAGGATCCTCGGCGACGGCCTTGGCCAGCTTAAAGAAGCGCTTGTAGGTCGTGTAACCCAAGAGCACATCCAGGATAAACCGCTCCTCAATGGCCTGACGCATCGAGTACAGGTGAAAGGGCGCGGGCTTACCGTCGGGGCCTCGGTGGCCGAACATCTCCAAGGTCTTGTGCTTGGGGGTGGCGGTGAACGCGAAGAAGCTCAAGTTAGGCTGAGGCCCACGCAGCAGCGCCTTGCGCAGCGCGAGCTGATCGGGGGCGACGATCGCCTCGCCGTCACCGCGCTCAGCAGCCTCCTCCTCGTCTTGCTGCGCCTTGATCCTGTCCTGCAGGCTGCTATCCGACAGCATCTCCTTCACGCTCACCGCCATCTCGCCGCTCTGCGACGAGTGCGCCTCATCCACGATGATCGCGTAGCGACGGTCGGGCAGCTCCTTCACCTTGTCTTGGATAAACCCAAACTTATGAATGGTGGAGATGATGATCGGCGTGCCGGAGCGCAGCGCGGCGGCGAGCTGCTCGGAGTTCTTGTCGATCTTCTCGACCACGCCATCTTTATGATCGAACTGATAGATGGTCTGCTGGAGCTGCTGATCGAGCACGCGGCGATCGGTGAGTACGACGACCGCGTCATAGACGGGCCGATCGTCCGCGTCGTGGAGTGAGGCGAGCCGATGGGCGAGCCATGCGATGGAGTTGGACTTGCCGGAGCCTGCGGAGTGCTGCACGAGGTAGTTGGTGCCCGCGCCTTGCAGCCGCGCAGCGGCCTCGATCTTGCGCACGCAGTCGAGCTGATGGTAGCGCGGGAAGATCATGCGCTCCTTCACCCACCGCTCGCCAGTGTTGGGGTCGAGGCCGACCTCTTCTTGCAGGTGCATGAACCTGCCGATGATGTCGAGCAGGCTGGGCTTTCTCCAGACCTCCTCCCACAGATACGAGGTGCGGTGACGCCCCGCGACGGGCGGGTTGCCCGCGCCGTTGTTGTGGCCTCGGTTAAAGGGCAAGAAGGAGGTCTTTGCCCCGCGAAGCTCGGTGGTCATCCACGCCTCCTCGGTGTCCACGGCGAAGTGGACCAGCGCGCGGCGCTTGAAGGCGAAGATGGGGGCCTTGGGATCGCGGTCTGACTTGTACTGCTGCTTGGCGTGGCCGACCTGCTGGCCCGTCATGGCGTTCTTCAGCTCGCAGGTCACGACGGGGACGCCGTTTAAGCACAGCGTGAGGTCCAGCTCATTGTCATTGTGAGGATCGTAGCGAAGCTGACGCACCACCGAGAGGTGATTGTGCGCGTAGAGATCCCACAGCGCGGGGTTCTTCTGGTGACCGGGCGCAAAGTAAGCGAGCCGCAGCCGCTGACCATAGAAGGTGAGGCCATGACGCAGGACATCGAGCGAGCCGCGCGCGTCCATGACCTTGCACAGCTCCTTGAGGAGCATGGCCTCTAGCTTGTCCTTCAACATGCCTTCGAGCTTGGCCCACGCCTTGGGCTGCGACGCCTTCAAGAACGCCACGACCACCTCTGGGAAGATCGCCCGCTCCCGGTCAAAGCCCTTGCTCGACAGCGACGCATACCCATGCGCCAGCAGGTGCGCCTCGATCTCCGCCTCAAAGGTCTGCTCAGTGTGAATCCCCTGCGCCATCACGCCCCCTCCTCTGCGTCGATGTTGAGCTGACCCGTGACCGCTGCGGTGATGAGTGATTGGCGGTATTCTTGAAGACGCTCGATTTGTTGATTCAAACAAATAACAACCCGCGCATCCATACTAAACTGAGCATTAATCAATTGAGCGATAGACTCTTGCTCCTTCAAACTTGGCAAAGGCACAGCATAAGACAGAATCTGCTCTCCACTCAAGTGAGGCACACTAACGCCAGTCATTTCGGGTTCCAAGTAAGCCCGGAATTTTTTCCACTCCAGAGCCAGCATCAAATAGTCAGAACACAAAGCTCGACCAACCCGAATACGAGCAACTCGCTGCAATAGCAAGCTAGGACAATCAGAATCACTAATTTTAGCCACGCGTAGACCGGATGAAACCCAAGGACGATCCATACCCAAAACAACATCGCCAGGCTTAAGCATAAACCTACTAACACCAGTCAACATATCACTCGGCCATCTAACCACATCTTCCCACACAATCTCACCAACCTTCAAATTAATCCCCCTGAGAAGCAAAACGCCGTCACCATTAGACATAAAATCGCCACTCGAAAAAGCATACCCTGGAAGAAGTTCAGCGACTTTAGAAAGCTTTACACAAGGAGCATTCAGATTTCCCAACAAATGCTCTAAGAGTGCTGCGCGCTTCTCGGCCAGCAGATCTAAGAGGCGTCGCTTCTTATCGATGAGGGCGTCGATCGCTGCTGTCTTCTTGTCGAGGAAGTTGGCGATGGCTTTTTGAGTGGCGAGCGGCGGAACAAGAATCTTAACACACTTCAAATCACCCCACAAAATATCAAACTGCGAAGGAGGCATAAACTTGGAAACCCGTGTCAATTCAGACAAATAGACAGATGACAGCAACAAAAAACACACAAATCTAGAGTCAACACCTACTCGTGGCCTAGCAACAATGTAAGCAGGGCTCACAATACCTCTATATTTGGAGACACCAAAGCCACCCTGCCACGCCCTAAGTCGATTAAAAACAATATCAAAAGGCTCAACAAGCTGATACTTACTTAAATCCGAACCCAATTGATTGTGATTGTCATCGCGTGAACTCCTCAACACAACCCCCAAGCCCAAGAATACGGAAAGAGGAGCAGCGTCCGGATGCCCGACACATCTAATCCTATCAAAACAGGAATCAAATCGTTCAAGCTCCCAACCATAGGGAACCACAATTTCATCCAAAACGCTCATCCCAACACCTCCTCAAGCATCCCTTGAATCTCACGCTCCAGGTCGCGGATCTCCTGCTCGATCGCGGCGAGCGGTCGGGGCGGCTCGTAGACATAGAAGTGGCGGGTGAAGGGGATCTCGTAGCCCACCTTGGTCTTGTCGTGGTCCACCCAGGCGTCGGGGACGTGCGGTAAGACCTCGCGGGCCATGTACGCGTCGATGTCCTCTTTGAGCGGGACGTTCTCATAGTCGCGCAGCTCGGTGTCAGGCTCGGGCTCGCCGCGCTTCGTCAAGCACACCTGCGCCGTCTCATCACGCTCGGACAGCGCGCTGAGGATCGCCTTTTGGATTGGGGCGGGGATGGAGACACGTCGCGCCTTGGCGGCGGCCTTGAGGGCCTTCTCAAACTCAGGGCGCGCCTTGTAGAGTTTGGTGGGGTCGAGGGTCTGGAGGACGCCGAGCGCCTCTTTTTGCGTGGCGCGGCCTTGCGCGATCTCGGCGCTGGCCTTGTCACCCTTCTTCTTGGAGGTGAGCAGGTTCTTCCACGCGGACTCCTCCTGCAGCAGCGCGATGCGCTCGGGGGAGGCTTGGAAGTTGAGCTTGAGGGGGCGCTCGACCGTGATGCGGTGGAAGCCGAAGTCGGCGTTGTCGAAGATCTTCACGTCAGGGCCAGGCGCAAAATCACTGTAGCGCGTGGCGAGGGTGTGGATGTGGTCGTCGCTCAACGCTTTTCGCTTGTCCCCGAGGCTCTTGCGCATCTTCTGGAACTCGGCCACGCCGTTGATGAGCTGGACCTTGCCCTTGCGATGGGCAGCCTTGCGGTTGGTGACGAGCCAGATGTAGGTGGAGATGCCTGTGTTGTAGAACATCTGGTCGGGGAGCGCGACGATGGCCTCCAGCCAGTCATTCTCAAGGATCCACTGCCTGATGTTGGACTCGCCGGACTCGGCGGCGCCGGTGAACAGCGGCGAGCCGTTGAAGACGATGGCGAGGCGGCTGCCGCCTTGGTCGAGGGGCTTCATCTTGCTGAGCATGTGCAGCAGGAACAGCAGCGAGCCATCATTCTTGCGAGGCAGGCCAGGCCCAAAGCGGCCCGCGTGGCCGCGCTCATGCTCCTCGCGCACGACCTGATCGACCTTGGACCAGTCCACGCCAAAGGGCGGGTTGGAGATGAGGTAGTCGGCCTTCAGCGCGGGCAGCCCGTCCTCGGAGAAGGAGTTGCCATACTTGATGTTATCGGCCTCATGCCCCTTGATCAGCATGTCCGCCTTGCAGATCGCATACGACTCGCCGTTGATCTCTTGCCCGAAGACCTTGAGCGTGGCTTGGGGGTTCAGGTGCGACAGGTGCTCCTCCGCGACGGAGAGCATGCCGCCAGTGCCGCAGGCAGGATCGTACATGGTGCGCAAGGTGCCGGGCTTGTGGAGGATCGCGTCGTCCGGCTCAAAGAGCAGCGTCACCATGAGCTTGATGACCTCGCGCGGGGTGAAGTGCTCACCCGCGGTCTCGTTGGACTGCTCGGAGAACTTGCGGATCAGCTCCTCGAAGATGTAGCCCATCTCCAGGTTGCTGACGTTGGGCTGAGGCTTGCCATCATCGCCCAAGCGGGGCGCGCCTGTGAGGTCGCGCTGGTAAGGATCAAGATCGACCTCCACGAACTTCTTGAGGACGTGAAAGAGCAGGTCCGCTTCATCCAGGCGCGTGAGCTGCTCCTGGAAGCGAAACTTGTCCATGATGTCGCGCACGTTCTTGCTGAAGCCGTTGACGTAGCCGATGAGGTTAGCGGCGACGTTGGCGGAGTCGGCCTTGACCGCGGCCAGATCGAGCCTGGAGGTGTTATAAAAGGACTCACCGGAGGCTCTGATGAGCATCTGCTCGCGCAGCGCCTCGGGGGTCTTGTCGGCGGGATACTTCTCGGAGGCGGCGATGACGGCGGCGCGGGTGTGGGCGAGGACTTGATCCAGGCGTCGCAGCACCAAGAAGGGCAGGATCACGCGGCCATATTCAGACTGCTTGTAGTGGCCGCGAAGCAGGTCCGCGACGGACCAGACAAAAGAGACCTTCTCAGAGAAGTTGTTCATGGGTGAGCCTGTGACCTCTGTGGCAATGCAGGCGCGGACCAAAGCGTCGCGCCAACCTCGCGGCTGATCTGAGCGGTGCGACGGCCTGGAGGGTGTCGCGACCAGCAGCCCCGAGCTGTGATGAGCGTGACGGCGCGCGGATGAGCCGCGCGCGCGAGATCACTTGTCGAGCTGGGGATCTTTACGAGGTGAGAGATAGCATAGCGACGCGCGGTCAAACAAGCGCGAGATGAGCGATGCGCGAGGAGACCTCACCCCCTAGCCCCCTCTCCATTCATGGAGAGGGGGGACCAAACATGATAGATGTTGTTCAAAAACAAAAGCTTACCTCAAAAAGCGAGGGCACCTCATCCGCAAGCAAAGCTCAATCTTCCCAAGGCGTCACCCCCTCTCCATTCATGGAGAGGGGGCCGGGGGGGTGAGGTCTGTCCGCACAAGCAACACACTGAGAATCACCGCGCTCACTCTTGCTCGTCCGCCTCACAGGGCGGCGGAATCTGGGGATCGAGGTCGGTCAGCGGGGTGGGGTCGGTGATGTCGCCGAAGGCGTCGCCTGCGATGGCGATGCGCCATGTGTGGGTGGGGGTCGCGCCAGAGAGGGTGAGCTGGGCGCTGTCGGTGCCTGCGGTGTGGGGGATGGTGAGGGTCGCCTGCGCGCCTGTGATGAGGATGGTGCGGGCGGTGAGGTCCACGCAGGGGGCGATGGGCTCGGCGTCGCAGGCGGTCAGCGGCGCGTTATTGAGGGTGGCGGTTGCCCAGTCGAGCTGGGCGGCCTCGCGCCAATCTGTGCCCGACACCATCGCGCCGCCGACGGCGGTTGAGGTGAGGGCGCCGCTGGCGTCGGGGTACAGCGCCAGGGTGTAAGAATCCGTGACGGCGCGCAGATCAGTAAAAGTGCGCGAGCTGGTGCCATAGAAGGAGTCCACGACCTGGCCCAAGAGCGGCAAGATGGTGCCAGGGCGCGCGAACGCGGGCAGCTCCGTGGCGGGCGCTTGGGCGACAAGCTCGCGCGTGGACACGGGCGCATCACCGAACAGCGGCCACCAGCCCGCGTCGGGCAGGCGCACGGGGCGCGAGGTGACGCCTGGTGTGACGACCGGCGCGACGAACAGGTCCGCGCCTAAGAAGAAGACGTCATCGCGCCACAGCGCAGGATCGTCGGTGTGCAGGTAGGGGTGACGCATGATGGGCCAGCCCTTGGTCTTGGCCTCGTCGAAGCGCGCGCGCAGATAGGGGAACAGCAAGGTGTGGAGTGACGCGTAGCGGCGATAATGGGCGAGCGTCTCGGGGTCGCGATCAAAGGCCCAGTTGCCGCACTCGTCGGAGCCGTGGTGCGTGCGCATCAGCGGGGTCATGCTGCCGAGCGCGGACCAGCGGTAGAACAGCTCCTTGTTGGTGTTGGGGGAGCTGACCGAAGAATAACCCGCGATGTCGGTGCCAAACATCGACACGCCCGCCAAGCCCACATGCGTGCCGATCGGGATGACGGTGGGGAAGCCATCATCGCGCTTCCAGTTGGTGTCTTGATCGCCCGCCCACATCGTCGCGGCGGTGCCCGACGCGCCGCCATTGACAGACGCCCAGCCGCTGCGCGCGAAGAAGGTCCAGTTGTTTGGGGCCTCGGGGCCGTCGGCGTGCGCCTCGGTCATGGCCTCGGTGTTGAGGCGCTGGAAGTCGAGCGGGTAGAGGTTGTGATAGACGAACGGATCGGAGCCATCATGCAGCACGCTCGTGGTCGGCAGCCACTCGGAGAAGTCGGCCATCCAGCCGTCAATCCCCATGTTGGCGGCGGTGAGCATGTAGGACTTCATCCAGTCGCGCGCGGCCGGGTTGGTGAGGTCGATGAGGCCCGCGTCGCGAAAGGCGGGGTCCGTGAACGTGAGCGGCTCGCCCGCATCATTCTTGATCAAGAAGCCGCCGTCGACGCCCTCTTGGAACATGCGCGTGGGCTCGGGCACGAAGGTGTTGAAGTAGGCGAGGAAGGCGAAGCCGTCAGCGTGCAGTGATTCGATGTCCTCGGGCAGCGTGGGGTAGAGCTGCGCGTCCCACTCCCAGGCGTAGCTCAAGCGAAAGCCAGTGATGGTCTGCTCACCGCCGATCCAATCCTCGCTCCAGATGGCGCTTGATGGGATGCGCTCGCTGCGAAGCAGCGACGCGACGGCGCGCAGTCGCTCAGGGCCGCCCACGGCGTCATTCCACGGCGCGAAGACCCAGTCGGGCTGGTCCATCGGGCGGCCTGTGTACTCGGTGAGCGCGCTGACGCGATCAAGCGGCGTGTCACCGGCCACGAGCACCAGCGAGGGCATCGCCTTATAAGAGCGCAGCGCGACGCGATCCTCATGCGTCTCGCACAGGTCAAGCTCGCTCATCGCGTCGTGGCCAAGCAGCGCCGTGTAACCCAGCGAGCTGTGCCACACGCCCATCGGCGCATAGGCCGCCTCGGGGATGTTGTTGAGCGGGAACACGCCGCCGCCCTCGGGCTTGCCATTGCCCTGCTCCTGGGTCCACAGCGGGAACTTGCCACCGCGAAGATCCATCGCGAACGACTGCGTCCCCAGCCCAAAGAACGCCTCATCCTGCGCACACCCCATCGACAGCTCACCGCCAGTCGCATCATCACGCGAGGTCTCCAACGCGATCTTCAGATCGCGCTCGCCGTGCGGCGAGAACACGAGGCTGACGGTGCCAGATCCAGACTCACTGTTAATGAGAGCCCACGTCGCGACGAGGCCCCCATCGCGCTCAGTCACGGTGGGGGTGGGATGATCAAGCGGGCGCCAGCGCATCGACTCCCCGTCCAGGTCGAAGCGATAAGCGCCAAACCGCTCGCGCACGATCGGCGCGCCGAACGCGACGCGTGCGCTAGCGATGGTCCCACCAATCATCGACGCACAAGCCTCCACGCCTCGCAGCGCGCCCACACGCCACGTGCCCTTGGTGGCGTCAATGGCGACCTCCCAGCCGTTAATCTGAGCCCGCTGCTCGACGCTGTCAGGATCAGGGAAGATCCACTGACACTTTGAGGGATCGGGCGGATCCACGATGACATCTGGCTCCGTGTCTGTGGGATCAGGCGCGGTCATATCATCGCGCATGTCGGGTTGAGACGAAGGCGGCGCGTCATCGGAGCACGCGCACCACGTGAGCGCGGTGAGTGAGATGGCGAGGGCGCGGGTGGCGCGTGACATGATAGGCTCCTGCAGGCGCTGGTCCGCCCGTGACATGGTGGTTATCTTTGTGGTGCGTCTCATACGATTGAGGAGCGCATTGAACCACGCCTCGCGACAGCTTACCATCCATGACGAGACACGCGCATGAGCCAAGCCGAAGCCAAGATCAGCCGTGATGAGGATGCGCCCGCGCCGCTGCCGCGCTGGCGTCGCGTGACGCAGAGCCGCGCGTTCGGCTGGGCGCGCGATCTGAGCGTGCTGGCGCTGATCTTCTTAGCGATCACGGCCTATCAGACGCGCGGCCACGTCGCGCGCGATGTGGACGCCCCAGCGTTCACGCTGGGGCGTCTGGGCAGCGACGCGATGGTCAGCACCGCCTCGCTGCATGGTAAGAAGACGGTGCTGCTGTTCTGGGCGCCGTGGTGCGGCGTCTGCGGCGCGGAGTCGGACAACATCAAGGCGCTGCATCGACGCCTGGGGGATGACGTGAACGTCATCTCGATCGCGCTGGCCTATGAGTCGATCGAGGATGTGGAGGACTTCGCGCGCCGCCATGAGATCGACTATCCCGTGCTGTTAGGCAGCCAGCGCCAAGCGGACGACTACAACGTGACCTCGTTCCCGACCGCTTACATCCTGGATGAGCAGGGGCGCGTGGCGCACACGGTGGTGGGTTATACGACGCAGCTCGGGCTTCACCTGCGCCTGTGGATGACCTGACCTCACGCTTGGGCGCTGAGCCCATCCAGCAAGATGGGCCGCCACTGCTCTGGATCGGGCACCCCGAAGCTGGCCCAGCGCGCCTGCTGATGCCACTGCACCTGCGCCTGGTGCCACAGCTTCGAGCACGCGACGTGATGGGTCGCCATCGCGCTATAGGCCAAGCGGTGCGCCGCGTTTTGGCGCGTCTGGAGCGTGGCGCGCTCCCAGTCAATCATCGCGTGATAGCGCATCATCCCGTCCAAGTGAGCCGCCTGATCTTCGGGGGCGAGCGCGCGCTGACGTGACAGCGCCACCAAGCGCAGCACAGCGAGGGGGCGATCTTGCGCGAGCGATGCGGCGAGCCGGTCGTGGCCGTCGAGGACGAGATAGCACTGCGTGAGGGAGCACCAGATCGCGAGGATGGGCGGGGCCAGCTCTTCGCGAAGCAGCTTGCTCCAAGCGCGCACGCGGCTTGAGTCAGGATCGGACAGCGGGCGCACCGGCACAAGCTCACCGCCGTGCACCCGCGCGCCGCCGCAGCGCCCAAGCATAGGCTCGCACAGCGGCTGTGAGAGGGGCGCGACATAGCTCAAGGCCATCGGCGCTGGGACGCCATCAGGGACGAGCCACCAGGTGCCCTCATACAATGGCGAGGTGGCGCTGTCCGCGAGGGCGCGGGCGAACCAGCGCGCCCACGCCTGCCACCACGGGGGTGAGCTTGGGCCGTGGCGTCCCATCGCGCGCACAAGGTCAGCGCGGATGGGCTCGATTGGCGAGGCGATGGTCTGCACATCGCGCGCCCACGAGAGGGTGTCCCACCAGAGGTTCACGCGCAGCCACAGCAGCGGCACGCCCGCGCGCCAGACGGTCATCAGCGCGCCCGGATCATCGCCCCCCACCCTCCCCGCGCAGGTCATCACCCAGCCCGGACGCCCAGGCTCGCCGCGCTGGCGCGTCACGTTCAGGACCAGACCTGCGGTGTCCTGCGCGAAGTGATTGACTGGGTCGATGATGTGAACCTTCATGGGGTGGCCTCTGAGGATCGGTGCGCGCTCAGGCTGACAGCTGGACGCGGCCCCGGCATGCCCTGGGCGCGTCCCGATCAGATGCGCGTCAGCAAACGCTACGCGCGTAGCGCGCAGCGTGTGCAAGTGAAGGCGTAGCTTGGACGATCCCCGCTTAAAAGCTGAGCCTGCGATGCACCGCGCGGGAGGTTGCGTGTGAGCGAGGCGTTGATGGAGGTGCGCCGCATCGCTCAAGTTAACGTGAGTTCTGAATTTAGACGCATCAAGCGTTGAGGGAGAAGTGAGCGGTTTGAAAGCGCGCTGTGCGTCAGGCGCGTGGAGACCTCAC
>CAYXWB010000048.1:0-13893 GCA_964468515.1 uncultured Bradymonadales bacterium
GGCAGGTCGGTTCGCGACCTGCCGCGTCTCGGCCAGCGGCGAAGCGACGAGCTCGCCGGCGTCATAGCCAGCAGCTTCGATGGCCTCGCTGACGCGGGCGCGCAGCGCCGCGTCAGCGGCGCGCGCGGACGGCACAGTGATAGTCGCGCGCGCGTCCTCAAGGCTCACATCGCTTGACTCTAAGCCGTCCACGTCAGCCAGCGCGGCCTCGACGCGCGCGACGCACTTGCCGCAGGTCATGCCCTCGACGGGGACAATCCAGACCGATGCTTCATCACTCACAGCTCACTCCCAACGCTCAGAGACGCGCGCACGCCAGACGCGAAGCCGCAAGCGGCCCTCCTCGCGCGCGGCGTACAGCACAGGCACAACAAACAAGGTCAACAGCTCAATCGCCATGCCCCCCATCGCGGGCAGCGCCATGGGCAACATCACGTCCGAGCCGCGCCCACGCGAGGTGATCACGGGCAAGAGCGCGAGGATCGTGGTGGCGGTGGTCATCAGGCAGGGGCGCACGCGGCGCAGGCCCGCCTCCAGCACGAGCGCGCGCACCTCGGCGCGCGTCTGGGGGGGCGACTCGGAGAGCTTGTCTTGCAGGTAGGTCGCCATGACCACGCCATCATCGGTGGCGATGCCCGCCAGCGCGATGAACCCGACCCAGACGGCCACCGACATGTTCACGGGTGCGACCTGAAACAGCGCGCGCAGCTCAACGCCCCAGACGGACCCATTCAAAAACCACGGCTGCCCATAGAGCCACAGCAGCAAGAAGCCGCCGCTTATGGCGACCGCCACGCCGGTGAAGATCATCAGCGTGGTGGAGATGGCGCGAAACTGCAGGTGCAGCACGAGCAGCACCAGCGCGAGCGCGAGCGGCACGAGCAGCCGCAAGCGCGCCTCGCTTCGCACCTGGCTCAAGTAGGTCCCGGCGAAGCTGTAGGTGACGCCCTGGGGCAGTGAGAGCGCGCCCGAGGCCTGCGCCTCGCGAAGCTGCACCGTCAAGCGCTCCACCAGCTCGGCCTCGCTCAAGCCCGGCTCGCGATCGAAGATCACGTAGCTGGTCAAGAATGAGTCTTCCGCTTTGATCATCTGCGGGCCGCGCGTATAGACGAGCTGCCCGAGCTGCGACAGCGGCACCGTCGCGCCCGACGGCGTGGCGATGAGCAGCGCCTCCAAGGCTTGCGGCGAGTCGCGCAGCTCGCGCATAGCGCGCACGCGCACGGGATAGCGCGCGCGCCCCTCGACGGTGCGCGTCAGCGTGGGGCCGCCGATGGCCAGCTGCAAGGTTTCTTGCGCGCTCGCCATGGTGACGCCGTAGCGCGCCAGCGCCTCGCGGTCCCAGCGCACCTCCAGGTAGGGCTTGCCGACGATGCGCTCGGCGAACACAGCGGCCGCCTTGACGCCCGCTGATTGTTTGAGCTGCGCCTCAAGGGCCAAGCCCGCAGCCTCAATGGCCTCCAGCGTGGGGCCTTGGACTTTTACCCCCAAGGGCGCGCGCATGCCGCTCTGCAACATCACGATGCGGGTGTTGATCGGCATGAGCATCGGCGCGCTGGTGAGGCCGGGCTGCTCAGCCGCCTCGACGACCTCGCGCCAGATGTCCTGCGGCGATCGGATGTGCGCGCGCCACTGACGCGCGCGTGAGCCGTCGGCCTCAACGCGCCACTCAGGCTTATAAGTGACGACCGTCTCAAACATCGAGATGGGGGCAGGATCGAGCGCGCTCTCCGCGCGCCCGAGCTTGCCCACGGCGTCTTGCACCTCGGGGATCTGCTGGATGGCGGCGTCGATGGCCTGGAGCTGGTCGAGCGCCTGGCTCATCGACGCGTGCGGCATCGTGGTGGGCATATAAAGATAAGCGCCCTCATCAAAGGCGGGCATGAACTCGCGCCCAAGCCCCGGCATCGCGCGATCGATCGCGGCCAGCGGCCCGCTCGCGCGCAAGGCCTGTGGGAAGATCGCCAGCGTCTGGTCGGCCCCAAGCCACACCGTCGCGCCCACGAACAGCAAGAGCGTCGGCGCGATGAGGAACGTGCCCTTGTTGGCGAGCATCCAGCGCAGCAGCCTCGGGTAGACTTGGATAAAGGCCCAGAACACGAAGAGCAGGCCGCCCACCACGACGACCACGGCGGTGAGGTTCTTGCTGAACGACAACCCAAACCCCAGCGGCATCCAGTCATCCGTGAGGACCCACGTCATGACGGCGATGGCGACGATGTTCTCCACCCAGAACGTGACGCGGCGCCAGCGCTCGGGCACGAGCCCGCGCGCAAGACGCGTCAGCGCGAGCAAGCACGCGAACGCGCCGATGGGCCACATCCCCCACGCGATGAGCGCCACGCCCGCGCCGAACAGCAGCCAGTCGCGCGCGTGCGTCGGGCGCGTCACGGCGCGCAGCGCGTCGCGCCACCACGGCCCGCGCGCTGTGACGCGCGAGACGCGCGGCCACATGATGAGCGAGGTCAGCGTCGGCAGCACCAGCACCGCAAGCGCCAGCGACGCCACCAGCGCGAAGGTCTTGGTGAACGCCAGCGGCTGGAACAGCTTGCCCTCGGCGTCGGTCAGCGCGAACACCGGCAAGAAGCTCAGCACGGTGGTCAGCGTGGAGGTCATCACCGCGGGCGCCACCTCGGCGGCGCTGTCGCGGATGAGCGTCAGGCGATCGGCGCCCGGGGGGGCGTCCTCCAAGCGCTCGACCATGTTCTCCACGAGCACGATCCCCATGTCGACCATGGTGCCGATCGCGATGGCGATGCCAGCCAGCGACATGACGTTCGCGTCGACGCCCACCAGGCGCATCAGCGCGAAGGAGAGCAGGACCGCCAGCGGCAGCGCCGCGCTGATGACCAGCGCGCTGCGCACAAACCCCAGCAGCACGAGCACCACGATCACGGTGATCACGAGCTGCTGCTTGAGCGCCTGTGAGAGCGTGCCGAGCGTCTCACTGATGAGCGCGCTGCGGTCATAGAACGGGATGATCTGGACCTTGGCGACGCGGCCATCTTCAAGGGTGCGCGTGGGCAGGGTGCGGTTGATGGCCTCAACCTGCGCGCGCACGCCGTCAAGCACGCGCATGGGGTTCTCACCGTAGCGCGCGACGACCACGCCGCCGACGGCCTGCGCGCCGCCCACATCAAGCGCGCCGCGACGCTGCGCAGGCCCGAGCCCCACCTGCGCCACATCGCGCACGCGCAACGGGCGATCCTCGCGCCACGCGACCACGGCCTCCTCAAGCGCTGCGACGTCCTTCACTAAGCCCACGCCGCGCACGACATACTCGACGCGGTTGACCTCCATCGTGCGCGCGCCCACGTCGAGGTTCGACGCGCGCACGGCGCTGGCCACCTGCGCGATCGTGAGCCCGTACAGCGCGAGCGATTGAGGATCGACGTCGATCTGGTACTCCTGCACGTGACCGCCCACGCTCGCGACCTCGGAGACGCCTGACACCGCTTGCAGCGCGTAGCGCACGGTCCAGTCTTGCAGCGCGCGCAGCTCATGCAGCTCCCAGCCCTCAAGGGGCTTGCCCTGAGGATCGCGCGCCTCCAGCGTGTACCAGTACACCTGCCCTAAGCCCGTGGCGTCGGGGCCGAGCGTGGGTGAGACGCCCCCGGGCAGCGCGTCAGGCGCCAGCGCGCTCAAGCGCTCCAAGATGCGCGTGCGCGAGTCATAGAAGTCAACGCCCTGCTCGAAGATCACATAGATCGAGGAGAACCCGAGCATGGAGGTGCTGCGCACCGTCTTCACGCCGGGCAAGCCCAGCAGCGAGGCGGTGAGCGGGTAGGTGATCTGATCCTCGACGTCGCGCGGCGCGCGGCCGGGCCAGTCGGTGAAGACGATCTGCTGGTTCTCACCGAGGTCGGGGATGGCGTCCACCGGCAGCGGCGCGCGCGGCAGCGGGCCGTAGTCACCCGCCAAGGGGGAGAGGATCAGCCCGAGCACCAGCAGCAGGCCGGTGACCAGCAGCACGACGAGGCGATTGGCGAGCGCTGCGCCGATGAGGCGCGCCCAGAAGCCGACAGGGGCGCTCATGGCGCACCTCCCGTGGCGCCGAGCGCAGCCCCTGGCTCCACCACCGCGCGAAACTCACCGCACTTGCGCATCGACTCACCAAAGTAAGCGTTATCAATGACCTCCCCGCGCTGCACCCACTGCGCGCCGCGATCGCCGAACGCCATCGGGCAGTGCGCCAGACGCAGAGGCTGTGACAGCGGGTTGCCCACGCTGGCCAACAGCGCGATGACCGCTTGGGATGCGCCTAAGAACGCGCCGCGCGCCTGCTCAAGCTGCGACGCTGACTCAAGCTGCGCCGCTGACGCGATGAGCGCGGGCGCGAGCGACGCCCAGCGCGCCTGTGCGGCGACAGGCTGCGTGGGGTCAAAGGCGCGCGCCGCGCTGACGAGCGTGGTGGCGGCTGCTTTGGCGGCCGATAGGTCGTCACGCGCCAGCGCCTCCGATGCGCCGAGGTAGGCCTCAAGCACGGGCGCGAAGCCCGCGCGGAAGGTGTCATCGACCTCGATGATGGTCGGCTGTGTGGTTGTGTCATCGTCGGGGCGCGTCATCATGCTGTCGCCGCCGCGCAGCTGGAGGTCTGCGTCGAGGGTGAACGCGCCATGCGTGACGACGCGATCCTCGCGACTCAACCCCGCGCGCACGACGTAGCGATCGCCGATGAGCGGCCCGAGCGCGACCTCGCGCGCCTCATAGGTGGGGCGCTGCTGATCGGGGACGACCACATAGACCACGGCGCGCTTGCCGGTGAGCAGCGGCGCGCTGCGCGGGATGGACAAGCGCAGCGGCTGACCGGGCGCGCTCGCAGGCGCGTCTAGCAGCGCGCGCGCGGTCATGCCGGGCTTGAGGCGCCTGTCACCGTTCTTCACCACGACGCGCACTTGGGCTGTGCGCGACTGCGGGTTGAGCACAGGATCAATAAACGCGATGCTCCCCTCGAAGCTCTCCTCAGGGCGCGCGCTCACGCTGACGCGCGCGGGCTGACCCACGCGCAGCCGCCCCAATTGCGCCTCATACGCGTCGAGCTGAACCCAGACCTCATCCAAAGCGGCGATCTTGTAGAGCGGCTGACCCGGCTGCACATAGTCGCCCTGGCTCACCAAGCGCTCCATGACGGTGCCGGATGAGGCGCTTCGGACGGGCGCGCGCGTCCAGGGCGCGTCGCTCTTGAGCATGCGGCCAAGCTCATCATCCGAGACGCCCAGCAGGCGCAAGCGCTGGCGCGATCCTTCGAGCGCGCGCTGCGCGGAGCGCAGCGTCGCAGGCTCCGCTTGTGCCAGCGCCTCGACCTGGGCGGCTGCGGCCAAGAGGTCGCGATGCGCCGCGTACACCTCAGGGCTGTAGAGCTGGGCCACGACCTGCCCGCGCTTGATGGTCTGGCCCGTCGAGGCGATCGTCAACGACTCAATGCGACCGCCTGTCCACGCGGTGACCGCGCGCAGGCTCGTCTCATCGACGGCGACGCGCCCGCTCAAGGTCATCATCGCGCGCCCTGAGCCGTCCTCCTCATCGAGCGCGACCACCGGGGAGGTGCGCACCTTGGCCAAGGCGGCGGCGCGCGGTGAGAGCGCGACCTGCTGCGGTGTGAGCGCGCCCCCATCTGTCGCGCGGATAAGATCCATACCACACAGCGGGCACAGCCCTGGCTCCGGGCGCTGGATCTGCGGGTGCATGGAGCAGGTCCAGGTGGTCGCGTGAGCGTGGCCCTCAGGGCCTGCGCTCACGTCGGCTGGCTTGGGCGCGCCATCATCGCCGCCGCCGCGCAGCAGGTAGCCAAGCAGCGCGCCTGTCACCAGCGCGAGCCCGAGCCCACCCGCAGGGTGGCGCCACCACGGGCGCCCCGGGGCGCGCGCTGCAGGCGCGTCTTCATCGGGCGACGCGCTGGGCGCGTCGCCCCCACCCTCAGCTGCATCGGGCGCTGGCGAGGCGTCTGGAGCGCGCAGCGCCTCATCATCGTGAGGCTCACTCATGAGGTTCACCTGAGGCCCAGGGGGCGAGGTCCAAGACTAATGACTCTAGGCGCGCGGCCTCTGTGGCGAGCTGGGCGGCGATCTCGGCGCGTTGCATGCGCGCGGCCAGCGCCTCGCGCTGGGCCGACAGCGCGTCCATGAGATCGCCGCGGCCTGACTCATAGGCGCCGAGCGAGGCCTCAAGCAGCGCCTCGCTCTGAGGCAGCAAGCTGGCATCATAGCGCGCCGCGCGACGCGCCGCGTCGCGCAGCGCTTGGGCGCTGGTGAGCGCCTCGGCCTGCAAGCGCTGGCGCGTCAGCGCGGCGTCGTAGGTGGTGGCCAGCGCGCGCGCGCGCGCGGCGTCCTCTCGCCCGGCGCTGGCGTCGCGCCAGACGGGCAACGTGAGCGAGATCATGCCCATGATCATCGGGCCTCCCATGACGCGCCCATCTGCCATCTGCATCGCGCTGTTGCCGATATACTCCGCGCCGACCATCACCTGCGGATAACCAGACAGCGCGGCGGCGCGCGCGCTGGCGTCGGCGCCGTGGCGCTGCGCGCGCAGCGCCTCAAGCTCGGGGTGGCGCGCCAGCGCCTCCACGATCGCCTCATCACTCATCGCCAGCAGCTCGGGCGCGACCTCGGGCGACTGCGTGAGCGGCAGCGCGCGCGGCGCATCAAGGCCCAGCGCGGCGACAAAGCGCGTCTGCGCTTGGCGCGCCTGCGCGTCGACCTGCTCAAGCTGATCTTGCAGCCGCGCCCGATCGAGCGCCACGCGCTGGAGCTGTGAGAGCGAGGCTTGGCCAAGCTCCAGGCGCGCGGCTACGGCGGCCTCCAGCGTGTCGAGCTGGATGAGCTGGAGGCGCATCAGGCGCGCGCGCTCATCCAAAAGCCAGCGCGACCAGTAGGCTTGGGCGACCTCGCGGCGCACCGCCAAGGCGCTGGCCAGCGCCATCGCGCGCTGCGCGTCGGCGCCGCGCGCGGCCTGCTGGGCGCGCGCGGCGAGCAGGCCGCGCCACGGGATGCCCTGCTCCAGCGCGACGCGCTGATTCTCAGCGCGCAGCTCAGGGTGATCCGCCATGATCATCACGCCGTAGGTGATGCGCGGATCGGGCCACGCGGAAGCTGCGCGCGTCGACGCGCGCGCGCTTATCCAGCGCGTGTGCTGGGCGCGCAGCGCGGGGTGGTGGCGCAGCGCGTGCGCGACATAGGCCTCCAAGGTGCCGTCGAGCGCCACAGGCTGCGCCTCAGCCCCATCAGCGCCATCCCCGATGCCCCGCAGGCGCGCGCCGCTTGCCAGCTCGCCCTCAGCGTCACGTGATAAGGGCGCGGGGGCGGCGGACGCGCAGCCTGCCAGCGCGAGCATCAGCGCGATCATCCTCCCATGTTTGCACAATCGCTCACCCATGCGCGAGCCCTCCAGCGGCTCAACCACGGGCTAGAGCAAGTCATGTGCCAACGCGCCCATCAACACATCCCTCAAGCGCTCGCGAGGTTGGCGCGCGCGCTGAGGCCCGAGGCGCGCCAGCCTCGCGACGCCATGTAGACTATCCTACGACCTGTTGCAGACTATTCTACAACCTCGCGCCAGCGCGGCGGCGTCCTCGCTCGCTGCCTCAATCACACAGTGGGCGCATTAGTGGCCCTCGTGACCCTCATGATCGGCGTGATCCGCGTCAGCGCCAGGCTTCGCGCCAGCCTGCACGAGCGCCATCCCGCACAGCGGGCACTTGCGATCGCCCGGCTCCATGCGCGCATAGTGTACGGTGCCCATGTCGCAGATCCAGGCCCCTTGCGGGATTTGATCCTTCGCGACGGCCGGCTTGAACTCGCTGCCTTGGGCGGCGACCTCGACCTGGGTGGCCGCAGGCGCGGCGGCCGTCGCGCCTGCGGCGGTCTGGCTGGCGGTGGCGGGGGGCTTGGACTCACAGCCCCACAGCGCCAGCGCGCAGGTGAGGATCATCAGGGCTCGCTTCATCGGTGACTCCTGGGCTCAGGTCGATCGTGAGCGTGGCTTGGCATCATGCGCGCCGCGCGAGTGAGGCACATAGCAAACCTCAGGCCAGCGCTCAATGATGCAGCGGCGCGTTAGGTGGCGAGGTCGTATGAGCGCGCAGCGGTGGGGAGCCGCTCGCGGGCTTCGCCCTGCACCCACCAAGGGCTACCGCCCCTGGACCCCAACTTGCGGGTGGCCACGCGCGCGCCCTGAATTCAAGCCTTCGCGTCGTCCTCTGCATACTTCTCCAAGCGGTAGAGCAGCACATGGCGCGGGATGTTGAGGTAGCGCGCGGTGGCCGATTGATTGCCATCATGGCGCAGCAGCGCCGCCTCGATGATCGCGCGCTCCAGCGCCATCAGATCGAGGCCGCCCTCGGGCAGCACAAACGGCAGCGCGTCCGCTCGCGCAGCTGGCGATGCAGACGCGGCCGCAGCCGCGCCAAGGCGCACCTCAGCGGGCACATCCGCCCCCGTGAGCGCGTCGCCCTCTCGCAATAACAACATGCGCCGGATCACGTTCTCCAGCTCGCGCACATTGCCAGGCCAATCATAGCGCAGCAGCGCCGCGTCCACCTCCGGGCGCACCTCCACCGAGGCGCCCGGCTCATGGCGACGCATCAGGTGACGCACCAGCACGGGGATGTCCTCGCGACGATCGCGCAAGGGCGGGATCACGATCGGCACCACGTTGAGCCGATAGAACAGGTCTTGGCGAAAGCGCCCCGCGCCGATCAGCGCCTCCATGTCCTGATGCGTCGCGGCCACCACACGCACGTCCACCGACGTGGGGCGCGGCTGCCCGATGACGTCCACCTCACCATCTTGCAACACGCGCAAGAGCTTCGACTGCAACGGCGCGCTCATCTCGGCGATCTCATCCAAAAAGATCGTCCCCCCATCTGCGGTCAAGAACTTGCCCTGCCCCGCGCGCGTGGCACCCGTGAACGCGCCCTTCTCATGCCCAAACAGCGTGCTCTCCAGCAGCTCAGCGGGGATGGCGGCGCAGTTGACGGCGACGAACGGGCGCGCGGCGCGGGCGCTGCGCTCGTGCAGTGCCCGCGCCACCAGCTCCTTGCCCGTGCCAGACTCACCGCGAAGCAGCACGGCGGCTTGGCTGCGCGCCACCTTATCAACCACGCGCAGGACCTCATTCATGGCCGGGCTCGCGCTGATCAGCGCGCTCGGCTCGCGCTGGTGTCCAGGGCGACGATGCGCCACCGCGCGCGTGAGCAAGGCCGTGAGCGAGGTCGGGTTCACGGGCTTCTCGACGTAGTGATACGCGCCCTGACGCATCGCCTCCAGCGCCCGATCGGTGCTCCCAAAGGCGGTGCTCACGATCACCACCGCCTCCTCATCGAGCGCGCGCAGCGCGCGCAACAGGGCTAAACCGTCCATGCCAGGCATGCGCACATCAGTCAGCACCACGTCATGACGCTGCGGCGCGTAGCGTCGCAGCGCCTCTTGGCCGCTTGAGACCTCCTCCACCTCAAAGCCTGCGTCGCGCAGGCTCATGGCCAGCAGCTCGCGCAGCGCCTCATCATCCTCCACCAATAAGATCTCACCGCGCGCCATGCTCACCCCTTCGCCAGCTCCACGCCCTGCGCCGCCTCATCAAGCGGCAGCACGATCCAAAAGGTCGTCTGCCCCGGCTCGCTCACCACCTCCAAACCGCCCCCATGCGCGGCCATCAGCCGACTGGAGATGCTCAAGCCGAGCCCACAGCCTGCGGCGCGGGTGGTGAAGTAAGGATCGAAGATCTGCTCACGCAGCGCCTCGGGCACGCCTGGGCCATGATCACGCACCCCGAGCGCGAGGTAGGCTCGCCCCTGCACTTGGCGCACCTCACGCACGATCGTCACGCGCCACTGGCCGCCTTCAGGGGGCGCACCGCTCGCCACAACATGCTCCTCAATGGCCTGACATGCGTTGAGCGTGAGGTTCAAGAGCGCCTGTGTGAGCTGGTCCGGATCAGCCCACACCGCCACCTCCCCAGGTCCAAACGCGACCTCAAGGTCGATCGCGTGGCGGCTCGCGCGGTGCGACATCAGGCCGACGACCTCGCGCGCTTGCTCGTGAGGATCGATGATGCGGCGCGCAGGCGCGCTGGGGCGCGCGAAGTTCACGAAGTCCGACACGACGCGATCCAGCCGGTCAATCTGTCCGCGCACCAGCCCCACCACCCGATGTTTGGGGTGCGGCGGCTCAAACTCTCTGGCGAGCGACTCCACCCCGGCCTGGATCGCGGCCAGCGGGTTGCGTAGCTCATGCGCCAAGCCCGCCGTCAGCTCGCCCAAAGCGCTGAGCTTGCCCGCGCGCACCAGCTGCGCCCACAGCGCCTCACGCTCCCCGAGCGCGCGCTCCAGCGCCCGCTGCGCGCGCCGCTGGCGCCCCACCAGCCAGCCCGTGAGCGCGCCAATGGTCAGATACAGCACGATCTCCATGAGCTTGTCGATCTCGGGCGCAGGATCGCGATGGTGCGAGAAGAACGCGTGCGGCGCATAGGCCGCCACCGCCACCAGCGCCACGCCCACGCCCCCCGGCACACCGCGCGCGAACGCGGCCAATAAGATCGGGATATAGTACAAGCGCCGATAGACGTTATGAAACGCCACCTCGTGCATGTCCGTGAGCCAATGCCCCGCGGTGATCGCGGCCGTGATCGTCAGCGCCACGCCGAGCGCGCCCCATCCCCCCATGCGGTCCCTGGCGGGCAGCGGCGCGCCGCGCCGCGCCTCACGCGCCTGCATCATCCTCACCTCCTCCACACACACGCTCGCCCATGAGCGACGCGCCTCAAGCGGCAGCTATAGCACAGCGCGTGCCAGCGCGCGCGCCGCGACGCCACAGGCGTCGCGCCTCCACCGCAACCCATCACAAAGCCACGCGAAAGCCATCAACCCCACGCACAACCCGTCCAGTCAGCCCGCCGAGGCGCCGAGCACGCGCCAAGCTAGGGCCGATCATGGATAAAAAGTGTGCTCCGTTGAATATTTCTATTGATCGGCGCGTTAAAGTTGCGTAGATCGCTCGCCGTCGCCCAAAGTCACCTGTGTGTGACCTCCCCGACCAGATCATGCGACGCGCAGGTCGCGAGCTGCGAAGACCGAACCCCCGGTCTGCGCCCCTCTCAAGGTGAGAAGAGCGCAGAGTTCACTATAACGTTTTGGGCCAACCCGTTCAGCTCAACGTCCCCGGGCCTCGCGCCAGGGCGCCTTGAATGTGAGCGGCCCCCCACGACCTGTAGAGAACGTGTTGAGGAGCCTCGCGCTCCTGTCCGGTCGCCGACGATGTGGCCGCTCTGAAGAGCCCGCCTCGTCACACTCATCGCTCACTCGCGCCGTCACAAGCGCCACCGCGCTCCTCCCTCTCACAACCTGTGCTCGTCGCCCCCCATCGCGCCCTCAACCCTTGAGCGCGTTGATGCGCCTTGTTCAGCGCGATCTTGCGCCTGAACAAGGCATCGTGAACTCATCCCCTGAAGCTCAACACACTCGCCCGAGGTGAACCAAATTGAACACGCATGGACGTCACTTGCTCGTGGAGTACTACGGCTGCCCGCATGACACCCTCAACGATCGCGACGCGATCGAGCAGGCGATGCACAAGGCCGCCATCGCTGCCGACACCACCATCGTCACCTCGACCTTCCATCGCTTCGCCCCTCAAGGCGTCAGCGGCGTGGTCGTCGTTGAGGAGTCTCACCTGTCGATCCACACCTGGCCCGAGCATGGCTACGCTGCGGTCGACTTCTTCACCTGCGGCGACAGCGACCCCACGCTCGCCCATGGCGTGCTCATCAAGGCGCTCGGCGCCACCCACGCTGAGGTCATGACCCTCAACCGTGGCCGTCGCGAGCTGGCGACCTCGATCCGCCCCCAGGCGCACTACCAAGAGCGCGTCGTTGAGGACGGTAACGCCATCGAGCACGTCAACGCGTTCCCCCAGGACTGAGCCCTCAGCCTACATGCCTCGCCAGCGCGCCGCCTGACGCCCTCATGGACAGGCGGCGCGCCTGTTCTCGCGCTCACCCTCGCACCTCGCTCAGGAGCCTCGCCCATGTCGCAGTGGTATGATGAGATCTACGAAGAGAAGATCCGCTTTGGCCTGAAGATCACCGGCATCCTCTTCAACGAGGAGAGCCCCTATCAGAAGGTCACCGTCGTGCAGTCCGAGGCCCTGGGCCGCGCCCTGCTCATCGACGACCTGTGGATGACCTCGGAGCAAGACGAGAAGACCTATCACGAGCTGCTCGTCCACCCCGCCATGACCACCGCTGGTAACATCAAGCGCGTGCTCATCATCGGCGGCGGCGACGGGGGCACCGCTCGCGAGGTCCTGTCTTATCCCGAGGTCGAGCGCGTCGATCTCATCGAGATCGATGACGCCGTGGTCCGCGCCTCCAAGGAGTTCTTGCCGATGATCGGCACCGCGTGGGACGATCCGCGCCTGCATGTCACCATCGGTGATGGCATCGCCTATGTGCGTGACGCCGACGTGGCGCCCTACGATGTGATCCTCGTCGACGGCTCCGATCCGGTCGGCCCCGCCGTGGGCCTGTTCAACGAGGCCTTCTATCAGTCCTGCGCGCGCCTGCTCGCCGAAGACGGCGTCCTCGCCACGCAGAGCGAGTCGCCCGTGATGCACCGCGACATCCACGTTGACACCATCCTCACGCTGGGACGCGTGTTCAAGCACGTCCACCCCTACTACGGCACCGTGATGATGTACCCCGGCGGCGCCTGGAGCTGGACCTACGCCTCCAAGGGCGTCAAGCACACCGACATCAAAGCGGACCGCGCAGCCCACACCACCGCGCGCAGCTACCTCTACAACCGCGACGTGCACTTGGGCGCGTTCGCCATCCCGAACCACGTCAAGCAAGCCATCGCCCAGCGCGGCTGAAGCACCTCACGTCAACCTCTGACGCGCCAAAGCGCGATGCAGCCCTTCACACCAGCCGCATCGCGCTTTGGCGCGCTTAGCCCTTGAGCACGCACCTGTGATGGACCACCTCTTTGACCTGCACGGCCCGCGCTTCATTGAGACGCCGCGCACCCTGAGCGATGACACCGCCGTCGCCATCTTTGGCGTCCCGTTCGACGGCACCACCTCGTTTCGCCCCGGCACACGCTCCGGCCCCGACGCGCTGCGCGCCGCGAGCCTCGGCCTGGAGACGTACTCCCCCGAGCAGGACCTCGATCTGACGGACTACGCGCTTGCCGACCTGGGCAACCTCGACGTGCCACACGGCGCGGCAGGTCCGGTCGTGGCGCGCATCCATGAGGCGACCGTCGCGATCCTTGGGCGCGGCGCCAAGCCGCTGATGCTCGGCGGCGAGCACTCGCTGACGCCGGGGGCGGCGCGCGCGGTGTTTGAGGCGCACCCGGAGGTCGTGGTCGTGCAGTTTGACGCGCACGCGGACCTGCGCGACGGCTACCTGGGCGACCACCACAGCCACGCCAGCGCCATGCGCCGCTGCCTCGACTTCTTGGCCCCCGACGCGATGCTCCAGGTGGGCATCCGCTCGGGCACGCGCGAGGAGTTCCAAGAAATGCGCGACACGGGGCGCCTCATCGCGCCGCGCGCCGAGGCGCTGCGCGACGCGCTCACGCGCTTTGCGGGCCGCCCCATCTACCTGACCATCGATCTGGACGTGTTTGATCCGGCGAGCTTCCCGGGCACCGGCACGCCGGAGCCGGGCGGCGTTGACTGGCCGACCTTCATGGCCCTGCTCAACACGCTGAGCACGTTTAACCTCGTGGGCGCTGATGTGGTGGAGCTGTCACCGGCGCTTGACCCCACGGGCTGCTCCTCAGTGCTGGCCGCCAAGGTCGTGCGCGAGGTCCTGCTCCAGCTCGCGCGCTGACGCGCGCTCGCCTCGGTCGGGACGCGGCCCGCGCGCGGAGCGCGCGGGCCGCGGCTGGGGCGCTGTGGG
>CAYXWB010000048.1:13903-22706 GCA_964468515.1 uncultured Bradymonadales bacterium
CTGCTCCAGCTCGCGCGCTGACGCGCGCTCGGTTGCCCGCTGGGGACGCGGCCCGCGCGCTCCGCGCGGGGGCCGCGTCTGGCTCGGTGTGGGCGCTGGCGCCAAGCGCCGCCTCGCACGGGCGCCTGCAAGTGACGGCGTGACTTGGACGATCCCCGCTTAGGCTCAAGATTTGCGATGCACCGCGCGCGAGGTTGTGCATGAGCGATGCGACCTGTGAGGGGCGCTGAATCGCTCGAATTAGACCTGCCCCAAGCGCGCTTGGGGCGCCTGACTAGGCTGCGGTGAGGCGCACGAACAGGCTCAAGGCAGCACGATGGCCTCTGAGGGCGGGATCGTGATACGACGCTCAGGGCGGCTGAACATGACGGCGCTCCAGGCGCCACCGCCCACGCCCACGAGCAAGAACGGGACGCCCACCTGGCGCCACGTAGCGCGCTCCTCACGGCTCAAGAAGTCGTGAGGCCACAGCGCGAAGACGCCCGCAAGCGTGGTGGCGATGGCGACGCCAAACAGCGCCGCGTAGCCGAGCCGGTGCGGCTGCTCGATGCGCGTCACGCTGCGCACATTGTCCAGCGGCGTGAGCAGCGACACGGTGAGGTTGGGGGTGCGACGCAGCAGCGCTTGTGTGTCAGCGTCGGGGCGATAGAGCAGGCGCAGGCTGTGTGTGCGGCTCACGTCTTTGGATGGGGCGAGCTGTGGGCCGGGTTGAAGGCCCGCCAGGTGGAACCCGGGCGCTTCGCGCGCGACGCGCTCATCGTACAGCTGAGGCAAGACCACACCACGCGCGCTCAGCAGCGGCCGCTGCATCGGCGCGCCGAGCGCTGGGTCAAAGCGCAATATCAAGCGCCCGCTCGCCTCACGCGCGACAGACAGCGCATAAGACGCGCCGCCGCGCTCACGAGGATCAACCTCCAATCGCGCGCTCGCGCTGGGGGCAGGATCGTCTAACAGCACAGGTCCGGCCAGCGGCAGCTCATCGAGCTGAACCACCACGCGCGTAGGATCGCGATAGACGATCTCATAGCGATCTGCCGTCTGGCAGCCCACGAGCGCCATCGCGCTTAAGCCAGCGAGCAAGAGGCAGCAGCGACTCCACAACATCGACATCTCCCACAAGAAACAGCCCCCCACCCTAGAGCAGCCTAGATGGTTAGGCGGCTGTTTTATAATGAGACGTCACGCCGCGTCGAGCCCGATCGGACGAACTCAGCGCGCATACAGGCGACGCAGCCGCAGCGCCACCCAGACGAGCCACGGCGCGCTCGTCAGCCATGCCAGCGCGACGCACGACCACTGTGGCGCGCCGCGGAGCGCATGACTGGCCGCTTGGACGGCCCAGTGCTGGGGCAGCGGTGAGAGCGTGTAGAGCCAGGGCGGGTCGAGCACGAAGCCAAGCACGGGAAGCGTGGTGAAGGCCAGAAACAGCGCCTTGAGCAGCGCCACCGCGCGCAGCTGATCGGGCGCAAACGCGCCCACCAGGCCGCCCATCAAGGCGCCGACGGGGAGCGCGGCGAGCCACAGTGAGAGGGCGCCTTGTGGGCTGAGGGTGGCGTCGCTGATGAGGACGCTCGCGAGCAAGAGCGCCGCGCTGACCAGCGCGATGAGCGCCAAGCGCGCGCCCAAGACCTCATGCGCGCGCACCGGCATCACGCCGTACTGCGCGACGGCGCCCGTCTCGCGCTCCTCCACGATGGTGAGGCCAAGCAGCAGACCGCACATCAAGACGACGCAAAAGAGCGTCAGGGCGAGCACCATGACGCGCACGGGCGCTTGCGCCTCGTCGCGCGACGTGAGCACCACGCGCGAGGGAGCATGGGCGGGGCGCAGCGCCTCGCTCAGCGCCAGGCGCGCGAGCGCGCCGCCGTCGCGCTCGTTGCCCTCGATGATGAGCGTAGGCCCCTGCGCGCCCAAGACAACGCCCGCCACATCGTCGACCTCGCGCACGCGCGCCTCAACGGCCGCGGCGTCGGGCAGCGCGATCACGCGCCCCAGGGTGGCGAGGGCGGCGCGGGTTGAGCCTTCGACCTGCGCGCTGACGGCGAAGCTCGGGCGCGGTGATTCGATCAAGGGGAGCATCACGCGCGCGAGGCCCGCGAGCAGCAGCGGCCCGATGACCATGTAGGCGATGAGCTGATCGCGCGCGCCAGCGCGCACATCACGCGCGAGGATCGTGCGGGCGCGCCGCCAAAGCGAGGTGTGCATCTTAAGCCTCCTGCATCAAGCGACGCTGCACCGAGGCGTAGGCCGCGATCGTGAGCGCGAGGGCGCTGATCACGAGCGTGGGCGCGGTCTTCGCGAGCACGTCAAGCGAGGTTGTGCCTAGCAGCAGCTCGCGCGCGCCGAACATCACGGGCGCGCTAGGCAGCCAGCTCACGCCCTCGATCGCCAGCGCGGGCGACATGTACGGCAGCATCGGCAGCGACAGCGCCATGCCCACCAGCGCGAACGGGTAGAGGAACGTCGACAGGGAGCGAAACCACGGCGCCATCGCCAAGCCGAGCGCGGTGAGCGTGAGGCCGCTTAAGCCGAGCACGATCCACAGCGCAGGCGCGAGCAGCAGCGCGGGCGCGGCGATGGCGAGCATCGTGGCGCCGCTGAGCCAGACCAGCGCGAGCCCCAAGGTGAGCTTGCTCACGATGTAGCGCCACGCGCCGCCCGGCGTCACCCGGTAGGCGCGCGTCGTGCCCTCGGCGCGCTCTTGGAGCACCATCACCGCGATCAGCATGAACCCGAGCAAGGTGGCGTCGAGGCCGAGCATGACGGGGATCATGAGCCGATTGAGCGCCAGCGGCGCGCTCTGCTGGCGCAGGCGCTTGATGGCGGGTGCGGGGCCTTGGCCCTCGATGAGCGCGCGCGCCTGCGCCAGCAGGAGCGCGCGCGTGGCGGCCGGCTCGTGGCCGCGCAGCACGAGCGCGTCGTGGGCGTCGTCGAGCCGCAGGCCGACGGCGTCTGGGGAGGCCGCCAGCGCGGCGTCGAGGCCGTCACACTGGCCATCAAGCGCGCGCACGCCAGGGGCGCTTGTCAAGCGGGTGAGCCGCGCTTGTTGCGCTGGGTGCGTCGCGCAAGCAAGGAGCGCGGCTTGAGGGCTCAGCTCGGCGGGGACCACCCAGCGCAGCGCGATGCCGAACACCACGGCTAATGCCAGCGCCACTTGAATGAAGCGGCTGGCCCAGGCCACGCGCACATCAAGCCAGATGAGCCCGATGAGCCCGATGAGGCCACGCGTCATGACAGCCTCCTGCCGGTGAGGCGCGCGAAGACGGACTCCAGCGACGCTTCTTGGGTGTGGACGGTCTCGACGCCTGGCGCGGTGAGAGCTTGACCAAGCGCCTCGCGCTGGGATGGGTCATCAAGCGCGAAGCGCGACGTGACCACTTGGTCATCCTCACGACGCTCCACGACCACGGCGCGCTCGCCATGGGCGAGCTTGAGGCCGCGCGGGGAGTCATGGGCGACGATCTGGCCTTGGTGCAAGAGGGCGAGGCGGTCGCAGGCCTGCTCGACGACGCGCATGTCGTGGGTGGTGAGCAGGATCGTGGCGCCGCGAGCGCGCTCCTGGCGGATCAGCGCGACGACCTGTGAGACGGTCACCGGGTCGAGGCCGGAGGTGGGCTCGTCGAGGAACAGGTAGTCAGGCTGATGCAAGATGGCCCGCGCGAACACGAGGCGCTGCTTCATGCCCTTGGAGCAGTCTTGGGCGCGGGTGTCGCGCGCGGCGCCCAGGTCGAGCTGCTCCAGCAGCGCGTCTGGGTCGCGCATGGGGCGCCCTGCGTATAAGGGGGCGAAGCAGGTGAGGTTCTCGCGCACGCTCAGGCGCGCGAACAGGTTAGGCTGCTCGAAGCTGACGCCGATCTTGGCGAAGAACGCGCGCCCCAGCGACTCCAGCGGCTGATCGCCGAAGCGCACGGTGCCTGACTGCAACGCCAAGAGCTTGATCATGATCTTCTGGACGGTGCTCTTGCCGCAGCCCGAGGGGCCTAAGAAGCCGAAGATCTGGCCCGTGGGGGCGATGAAGCTGACCTCATTGAGGGCGTCACGCGGCGCGTTTGGGTAGCGAAAGCGCAGTGATTGAACCTGTAACATCGCTCACTCCTTGGCGCCGAGCGCGCGTTGAATCATCGCCATGAGCTGATCCACCAGCGCCTCAAGCGCGTCGTCATCCACCTGGCGAAGCCGCTCCGGCTGCGCCATCATCCCCGCCACCGAGTCAACCCCTGCGGCGTCGACCAGCAGCTCCAGCAGCGTCGGCCCCAGCGTGTAGATGATGAGGTGTGCGCCGACGCGCGCGGACACGTCGGGGTCAAGGCGGCCTGCCTGCTGCTCAAGCTCGATGAGCGCGCTCAGCGCGGTCAGCGCGGTGCGCCGCGACAGCGCGTAGATCGCGGCCAGCTCGCCAGCGCCTTGCGGCTCGATCATGCGCAGCGACAGCCGCAGCAGGCGCGGGTCTTCTTGGGCCAAGCGCACGCCCGCCCAGCACCCCCGGGCCAAGGTCTCAAGCAGCCGCCCCGCGCGCGGCGGCCAGCCGCCCATCATCGCCATCTTGCGCGCTTGGACCTGCTGCAACAGGTGCAAGAACAGGTCGAGCTTGTCATCGAAGTATTGATAGAAGCTGCCCTTGGCGATCCCACACGCGGCCACGAGCTGCGTGATCGACACCTCCCCGAAGGGCTGGCTGGCGAAGGCGTCGAGCGCGACCTCCTCGATGAGCGCGCGCTTTTGGGGGGACAAGTTGAAGAAGGTGTCTCGGGGCATGAGCGCGCTCGGTGAGGGGAGGAGGCTTCACGACGTGACCAATCAGTCATATGACCGTACAGTCACACCCGCGCGCTGGCAAGCGCCTCACAAAAAATCACGCCGCGCGCAAAAAAATCACGCCGCGCGCAAAAAAAATCACGCCGCGCGCAAAAAAAATCACGCCGCGCGCAAAAAAATCACCCCAACGCGCGACTCATCATGAATCAACGGGCGCGCGCGACGTCTAAAGCTGCTGTATGCTCTATCATCAGCGCGCTGCATCCTCCTCAAGCCGCTGCGTGCACCAAGCGGAGCGCTCGCCACAAAAGGCGCCCCCTCCCCGCAGCTCCACGGAGCCTCACGCCATGACGCGCCTGACCCCTCTGCTGACCATAGCCCTCACCCTCAGCGCCGCCCTCCTTGGCACCTCACCCGCTCATGCGCACAGTGGCGAGGACGAGACCGCCTACGCGCCGTTTGGCCTGCCGGGCTACCTGCTGCCTCACTTTGGCGTCGGCTACAGCTTCGGCACCCGCGTGGCCGATGGCATCATCGATGACAGCCTCAACGCCCCCTCCGCGTGGCTCGGCGTGACCTATTACGCCCAACGCTCGCGCGTCACCCCCATGCTCCAGCTCAGCGTGGAGTTCGAGCATCGCGTCACCCCCACAGACACCTCCCTGACCTACATCATGCCCACCGCGCGCGTCGGCTTGGGCTGGATAGGCTGCTTGGATGACACCGACAGCCCCAACTACGAGAGCGCGTGGCTGCCTTGCGCCACGCTCTACGCGCTGGGTGGCATCCGCCCTGGCGACGACGACAGGCGCCCCATGGCCGGCCGCGTCGGCGTCGGCGTCAACATCCCCTTCCTCGCGCTGGCGGGCTGCTACGGTGGCTTCGTGCTGCCGAGCATGTTCGAGGGCATCATCGAGCTCGACACGATGGGCCGCCCCTCTTACATCTTCCGCATCGGGCTTGGCATCTGAGCGCTCACCGCGATCCGACGCACCCACCCCACCGCTCGCCACCCCTGAAGCTGCGCCATCGCGCATCGATCGGCTCGCTCACAACCTCGCCACGCGCGCCGTCGAAGCCGCTCCGCCCATGCGCCATGATGGGCTGCTCAGCGCGAGCCTGACGCCTTGACGCGCGCGTCAGCCCAAAGCGCGCGCGCGACGGCTTCGATTTGAAGTGTGAGGCAAACTTAGGCATGCTCCAGAGGCTCTGCTTGATCCTCGCAGGAGTCCTCATGCGCGCCTCACCCCTCGTCGCCTGCCTCGCCACATGCGCCGCCCTGCTCATCGCGCCTGAGCGCGCCAGCGCGGGTGATCTCTATGACAGCGTCTATGATACCGCTTATGACACGTGGGAGGGCTTAAACGGCTACCTCGTGCCGAGCCTCGGCATCGGCATGAGCTTACGGGCGAGCGAGCACGATCGCCCAGACAGCATCATCGCGTTTGGGGGCTGGCTCGGGTTGACCTATTACCTCCACCGCGCGCGCTTCACCCCCATGTTTCAGCTCGCCGCAGAGCTAGAGTGGCGCTCGCCATCATCGACCACCACGCTCACCACGCTCATGCCGACCGCGCGCGTCGGCATGGCCTGGCTCGGCTGCCTAGGCAGCAGCCCCCAGCCAAGCTACGGGAGCGCGCTGCTGCCCTGTGGGGCTGTCTATGCGCTGGCAGGGGCTCGCCCAGGCGATGATCGCGATCGCTACCCGGCGGCCGCGCGCCTGGGCGTGGGCCTCAACGCGCCGCTGCTGCTGCTGATGGGCAGCGCCACCATGTTTGAGCTGTTCACGGAGCTCGACACCCTCGGCTACCCCACCTATGTCTTCCGTATCGGGCTTGGGATCTGAGCCATCAACCGCCTCATCACGATCAAAACATCAGCTCACCACGCACAGCTTGCGCGCGACTCATCGTTGTGAGAGCAAGACTGAGCAGCTGAGCACTGACCTTTTGTTCAACCCATGAGGCGGACCTATGACGACCCCACGTTTCACCTTGCATTATGCGCCGCAGACGCGCGCCACCACCACGCTCTGGTTGATGGAGGAGGCTGGCCTGGCGTTTGACCTCGCGCTGCACGATCTGAGCGCCAAGACACACAAGCGCCCCGAGCACTTGGCGCTCAACCCTGCGGGCAAGCTGCCCGTGCTGATCGATCGCGGCCCTGAGGGCGACTGGCACGAGGTGATCTGTGACAGCGCGGCCATCTGCGCCTACGTCGCGGATCTCGCCACCGACGCGAAGCTCGCCCCCGCCCCGCACGACCGCGCGCGTGGCCGCTACCTGCAATGGCTGGTCTACAACGCGGCGACCTTGGAGCCGGCCTTCGCAGACGCGGCCATGCCGCGCCAAAAAGAGCCGCCCCCCGGCACCTTGGGCTGGCCCACCTTCGCTCAGACGACCGACCACTTGCACGCCGCGCTCCAGGCGGGGCCTTGGCTGCTGGGCGCGCAGTTTAGCGCTGCAGACATCCTGGTCGCCTCCGCGCTCAACCTGTTCAAGCAGTGGGGCATGCTGCCCGCGCCTGAGCGCTTTGACGCGTACCTGAGCGCCGCCACCTCGCGCGACGCCTTCAAGCGCGCACAAGCGCGTGAGGCCGCCTGCTTGGCCGCGCGCGCCTGATCCTCACGGGTGCGGCCCGAAGCTGGCCATGATGGCGTCGCACGGTGTGGCCGGCGTGCGCCCCTCGAACTCATCGTGCGCCTCACAGCGCAAGCGCTTGCCCCAGCCCGCGCGCTCATAGCGCAGCGTCTCACACCGCTCGCCAGCGCGCGTGAGCGTGAGCGCGCGCGCGGCGCCCTCATGCGCCATCAGCGTCACCTCGACGCCGCCGCAGCGCGTCTGCACCGGCTCAATCGCCTGCCATCCCCCCGCCGCCGCCTGCGTCACCTCATAGCCCGCCGGCAAGCGCACCTGCACCCCCTCATCCACCTGCATCACCCCCGCCGCCGGGGCGGGGGCGCGGCCAGGGCGGGCGCCCCCCCACCCGCCAGCCCCCAGCCCCCCCCCCCCGGGGCCCGGGCGCTGCAAGCGAGCGCGCCCACCATCAGCCATGCGCCTAGCGCCCACGCGCTGGTCACGCGGCTGCGCAGCCGCGCGCTTTTCTCTTGCATCACGATGCACGCTCTGGTTAAAGGGTGCCTTCCGATTTTGATAACGATTATCAAATCCATCATAAAACGATAGCTAGGAGCAACTTATGAACCTCAAGCGCGCCCTCATCACCCTCGCACTCTTCGGCCTCCCCCTCGCTGGTTGCAGTGACGACCCCGAGCCCAGCGATTCAGGCACGACGAACAACACCACCAATAACACGACGAACAACACCACCAATAACACGACGAACAACACCACCAATAACACGACGAATAACACCACTAACAACACCACCAATAACACGACGAACAACGGTGAGCTTGAGGTCCCTGAGACTTATGAGTTCGAGAGCGCGTTTGAGCCGGGTGTGAGCAGCGTCGCCTATGATGGTCAGACGATGCGCTGGCTGCTCAATGATGAGCTCAAGCGTGACATTGACAGGCTCACAGCGCAAATCGACGGCGGCGCTTATCAGCCTGAGACGGTCGCTGAGGTGATGGAGAGGTTCGACCACTACCTGCGCTTTGACTCGCAGTCCAATGGTGAGCTGACCTTCGCGCTGACGACGACGCCTGAGACGCTCCAGGCTGACTGGAATGGCGTCTCTACGAACAAAGATCTTGTGGGCAAGATCGCGGGCAACGACGCCGCCACAGACTACAAAGACTGGTCCACCGAGTTCGCGGGCTGGCAAGACGCCGACATCGCCACGCACGGCGGCGCCATCACCTCACCAGAGGGCCTGGTGACCGCGTTCTTGTCGGAGATCGCCTCCAACGCCGTGCGCCGCGCCAACGGCGAGGTGGATCTTGATCCGGCAGGGGCGCCGCTGACCTCGGTGTTCTTGACCGCGAAGGGGCAGGATCTGGGCCAGCTCGTGCAGAAGTTTTTGGGCGTAGCGATCGCGTTCCACCAGGGCGCGGATGACTACCTGGACGATCTGGACGAGGGCA
>CAYXWB010000049.1:0-22373 GCA_964468515.1 uncultured Bradymonadales bacterium
CGGCGCTTGCGCGCGCGCAAGCGCCGCCTGCGGCGCGTCGTCAGCGGCCTCGGGCTTTGCGCGATCGCAGCTGGCGAGCGTCACGATCACGAGCATCCCACCTGCTGCACACGCTAGACGCCTCACATCGACCTCCTTACACTGCCAAAAGCTTGAAGCCCCGCACCCTGTTACCGCCGCACACGAGCGCTCGCTATGACCCTCTCACGCATCACTCTGACGCTGCTGCTGTCACGCTCACTGGCGGGCTGCGCCAGCGCGCCACCCACGCCATCCGAGCAGCCTGCGCCTCCGACAGAGACGATGACAGGGGGGTGATTGAGAAGATCGGCAGCCGCAGCGTCGCGTCGCATATCGCCGGGACGATCCCTTATTATGTCCTCGACATGGGCGATGTCGAGCCGCGCGCTCACAGCGCGCCGCGCCGCTCGCGATGCAGCAGCCACGCGATGAGGCCTAAGGCGGGCAGCCCGGCGAGCATCGTCAGCATATAATAGGTGGTCCAGGGCATGAGTTGGGCGAGGCCGCCCGCACCACCTGAGCAGATCGTCACCAGCAGTGAGGACAGCGCCGTGAGCAGCGCATACTGCGTGGCCGTGTAGCGCTTGTCACACAGCCTGCTCAAGAACGCGACGAACGCGGCGGCGCCCACCCCACCGCAGATGTTCTCCACGCTGATGGTCGCGATGAGCACGCCAAGGTGGTGGCCCACATGCGCTTGGAGCACGAGCACGAGGTTGGAGAAGACCTGCATAAAGGCGCCGATCCACAGCGCGCGCGTCACGCCCAAGCGCTTGACCAGCGCGCCGCCAAGCAGCACGCCGATCACGCTGGCCGCCACGCCATAACCTTGCGCTACGCTGGCGATCTCGAGGGTCGAGAAGTCGAGCGCCAGCAGCATGGGGTTGAGCATCGCGGCGGCCAGCGCGTCACCGAGCTTGTAGCACAGCACGCAGCCCAAGATGACCGCCCAGCCGGGGCGTCGCGTCAGCGCGCGGGCGGGCTCGATGAGCGCGTCGTGCAGCGTGACAGGCGCTCGCGCCTCCTCATGCACGGGCGCGGCCAAGCACGTCGCGATGACGCCCACGCCCATCAAAAGCGCCATCGTCACATAGGCGAGCGCCCAGGAGGTCATCGCGGCCAGCATCATCGCGCCGCTGCCCGCGACGACCATCCCCAAGCGGTAGCCCATCACCGCCGACGCCGCACCCGCACCCTGCGCCGAAGGCTCCAGCAGCTCCACGCGGTAGGCGTCGATGATCGTGTCTTGGGTGGCCGACAGCACGGCCACCAGCATCGCGCAGGCCGCGATCACGGAGGCGCTGGCGTTGAGGCCCGCCCATGCCAGCGCGAAGATCGCGCCCATGAGCGCGAGCTGCGTCATCAGCAGCCAGCCGCGACGCTGGCCTAAGATCGTCGTCACCCCAGGCAGTGAGACATGATCGAGCAGCGGCGCCCACAAGAACTTCAGGCTGTAGGGCGCGGCCACCATCGCGAACATGCCCACGCGCCCGAGCGACACCCCCCCCTCCAGCAGCCAGAACGTGAGCGTGCTGAAGATCAGCAGGCGCGGCAAGCCGCTTGAGAACCCGAGCGCCACCAGCAGCGCCATGCGGCGATCTTGATAGACGTTCAGCGCCTGCTCCCACCGATCTGCCGCCATGGCGACCTCCTCACGATCGATCGACACCACGGTTCGACGCGCTCACGTGTTCAAGCTAATCTAGCGCGAGCGCGCGCGCTGTGCACGGACAACGCGCAAGGGGCGCGCCCCCAAGGAGCTCAATCATGCGCGACGATCTTGAGGAGCTCTTACGCCACTACCCCCAAGCGCGTGAGGCTGGGCCGCGCGCAGCGGGCCATCCGCTGAGCGTCGCGCTGGGGCGCGTGCGCCACGCGCAGCTTGAGCGCGTGCGACAGGGCTGCCCGCAGGCGCATTGGATCGCCAAGGCCTCAACGGGCATGGGCGCGACGTGGGCGAGCGTGGCATGGGTGGGGCTGATGATCCCCTCGGAGACGACCTCCGCCAAGCGCGGACGCTACGTCACGACGCTGCTCGCCGCAGATGGGAGCGCGCTGGTGGTGGCGATCGTGTGGGGCACGCAGCAGGTGCGCGAGGCGCGTGGCGCCGTGGCGAGCGCTTATCTGACGCGCCGACGCGCGCGAGGCGCGCGGGCGCTTGAGGCGCACCTGCCCGAAGACCACGGCCTCACGCTGGACGCGCCCGTCTCACTGGGCGCGCCAAGCCTCCTGGCGCGCGACTATGAGCGCTCGTGTCTGGCGTGGCGGCGCTGGCCTGTGGACGCGCTGCCCAGCGATGAGGCGCTGGGCGCGGTGCTCGTGATGTTGGCGCAAGCGCTGTCGCGGTGGTTGAGCGATGAGGCTCAGGGCGTGGCCAGCTCGGCTGACGAGCCGGGCGCGCCGTAGAGCTCCGTGTAGAGGGGCGGATCATAGTCTTGGATGAGCTGCTTGAGCGACGACGCGAGCAGCTCATCGGTGCCATCGCCCATACGTCGCAGCCAGAAGCCGACGGTCATCTCAGTGGCGCTAGGTGAGCTGCCGCTGATGCGCTGCGTGAGCTGATGCTTGTCCACGACGCTGCGATAGTGCTCTGGCATGCGCTCAGGGGCCTGCTTGAGCGCGGCCAGATAGGCCTTGCGAGCGGCGTCGCGCCCGGGGGTCTTGAGCAGGGCCAGATAGACGCGCGCGAACAGGGCGACGGTGGGGCGATGTGCTTGGAAGACCTCGCGCGCGCGCGCGCCGAGCAGCGGGGCGTCAGGCTGAGGGAAGCCCGCCTTGATGAGCGCTTGGATGGCGTCCGGGTTGAGCTGCCCCTCGGCGCGATACAGCGGCGCGCCGAGCCTGCGCTGCGTGAGCGTGTTGAGGCTCTGATTGACGCACGCTGGCGAGGGGAAGCGATCGGCGCAGGAGGCGGGGAAGCTGGCAGGGAACAAGCGCAGCATGCTGCGTGAGAGCGCATAGCGCGCGGCGCTGGAGGTGATGAGCTGTGCGCCTCGCAGCGTGCGCGGCGCCAAGCCTGGGCCATGCACCACCAGCGGCGCGCCCTCAGCATCGCCCGTGGCATAACCCTGTGACATCAGATCACCGAGCATCGCCTCAAGCGTCCGCCCCCACGGCTCGCCCTCAAGCACGCCCCCGAGCACGCGCCCGCGCCCAAGCTCAAGGCCGTAGCTGACGCGTGACTGCGCGAGCGACGCGGCGCGCTCTATCTTGTAGCCATCGCGCACTTGGTCGCTGAGCAGCTTGGCCTCCTCAGCCAGCGGGTGCTGCGGGTATTCGAGCTGAAAGTCACGCAGCGCGCCCAAGCGCGCCTTGAGGTTGAGGTCTTGATTGTGCGCCGTCGCGCGCGCCTTCTCAAAGGCCTCACGCGCCGGATCAGAGTCATCATTGTAGCTCGTGAAGGTGGGAGGAGGCTCAACCGCCTCCTCTTTCTTGCGACATCCCCACGCGCACACCAGCGCCAACGATAGCGCGACAAGACCAACCTTCGAGCGAGACATCCGCACCTCCATCGACACACCATCCAGACGCGCCGCGTGAGCGCGCGCGCGTCTGCGCAGCGTAGCGCGGCGCGCCCGCAGGCTCAACCTCGGCGATAGATCTCACGATGTAAGGGGGGATCAAAGGCCTTGATCGTGTCCTCCAGCGCCTTGGCCAGGTCAGCTGCGGTGCCATCGGCGAAGCGTCGCAGCCAGAAGCGCGCGGGCTCCCCGAAGTAGAGCCCTGGCGGCAGCGCCGCGCGCAGCGCGTTGTAGAGCGCCTCATCATAATACACGGACCAGACGTCGCCCTTATCTTCGAGCGCCTGCTCCGCGTTGAGCCGATCGACCAGCGGCTTGTGCACCTTGCTTGGCGCCAGATAACGATAGGTGTAGGCGGCGGCGGCGAAGCCTGGGCGCGCGCGCTCATACAACGCGCGCGCTGGCACGCCGAGCACCTGATCGTCTGGCGCGATGCGCGCCGCGCGCAGCACCGTCTTGAGCTCACGGCGCGAGAGCACCCCTGGTGATTTATAGATCTTCACGCCGAACACCTTGAGCGTCAGCGCGTTGATCGCCTCAGCATCGCACTCGGGCTGACTCTCACAGTCAGCCTTGTTGGCCCCTGTGATCGTGGCGAGCCTCAGCGCGCTGAAGTAGAGGTGCTTGGGTGAGGGGCTCCGCTGTTGGGTGAGGCGCTGGGGGCGCCCCACAGGCGGCGTCAAGGAGAGCGGCGCCAGGTCCTGGGGTTGGGGCTGTGATTCAGGCATATAGCGCGCTAGCCCATACAACGCCACCGCCTCTCGCAGCACATCCCAGCGCGGCTTTTCGCCAAGATGCTCGCGCCACAGCCCGTCCTCGGCCTGCGCTTGTGCTTGCTGCCTATGATAGGCGCCGTAGTTGACCGCGCCGAAGACCGCCTGCATCACGCGCGGGCCAAGCTGCTGCTCGCGCGCGCGCAGCTGATCCACGAGCGGCCCTGACTCGTAACGCTCTAGAAAGGCGCGCGTGAAGGCGAGCTGCTGGGTGAGCGGCGCCTTGTCATCAAGCGCCACGCTCGCGATGCTCTGCGCGTCACCCTCTCGCGACGCGATCTCCACGAGCGCGCTGGCCTCTTGGGAGGCCCGATCCATGCGACGCAAGGTCACGATCGAGCCTGACTCATCAAGCGGCGCGTCCTCACGCGCTTGGCCGCCTGCGCACGCCAGCGCCGCGATCGCGCACGATGCGCCAACGCCTAACATCCATCGCCCCGGGATCCTCTGTCTCACGCTCACTCCTCAGACGTCGATGCGCGCGCACGCGCGCATCGTTCAAGATCGCTCAGCCTAGCCAACAGACTTTCAATTGTACGACAGCACAACGTGCGTTATTCATGCCAGCGGCGCCTTATGAAAAAACACTATTTTTTTATGAACGGCGCGCGATGAGAGTCGTGATAGGGCGTGAGCGGTGAGCTTAGCGCTGAGACGCGTGGTGAGTATGCGCCCGGGAGTAGGCGCCTCTGACGGATGAGAGGGAGCGGTCATGAAGGACAAGAGCAAGCGCGCGATGAGCGCGCTTTATAAGGCGAGCCCTATCACACCGGCGCCTAAGGCGGCGCAGATTGAGCTGGAGAGCATGGACGGGTGGGGGTTTGCGGACACCCGCTTTGAGGTGCAGCCCGATGAGAGCGTCGTGATGACGGGCGCGCGCTACAGCTTGAGCGGCGTGAAGCTGCCCGCGCTGGTGCCGTGGCTGTCTGGCGTGCTCAACGCGCCCTTAAGCTACAAGAACCGTCACCCCGCGCATTATCCGCCCGAGGTGCCCGCCCCGCGCGAGGCGCCCGCGCTGATGGCCGCGCTTGGTGAGGTCTTCAAGCCTGAGCAGCTCTCCCAAGACGCGCTCACGCGCCTGCGCCGAGGTCACGGTCACACTGGCGCCGAGATCTGGGCCATCCGCTATGAGAAGATCGAGCGCGTGCCGGATCTTGTGGTGTTCCCGACCTCGCACGATGAGGTCGTGGCGCTGACGCGCCTTGCGAGCGAGCATGGCGCGTGCTTGATCCCGTTTGGCGGCGGCACCAACGTCACCGACGCGCTGCGCTTGTCGCTTCACGAGGAGCGCTTCGCCATCGCGGTCGACATGCGCCGCATGAACCGCATCCTGTGGATTGACAAGGTCAACCACATGGCCTGCATTGAGGCGGGCGCCAACGGCAAGCACATCAGCGAGGAGCTGGCGCGCTACGGCGTCACGATGGGCCATGAGCCTGACAGCCTTGAGTTCTCGACCTTGGGCGGCTGGATCGCCACCAACGCCAGCGGCATGAAGAAGAACCGCTACGGCAACATCGAGGACATCGTGCTCGATATGCAGGTCGTCACGCCGCTTGGCGTCGTCTCGCGCCCAAGCGTCGGCCCGCGCGAGAGCATCGGCGTCAACCCGCGCAACATCATGTTCGGCAGCGAGGGCAACCTGGGGATCGTCACCAGCGCCACCGTCAAGCTGTTCGATCTGCCCGAGGTCCAGCGCTACGGCAGCGTGATCTTCCCCGAGCTGCGCGACGGCTTGGCGTTCCTCTATGACTTAAAGCGCGCGGGCGCCGTGCCCGCAAGCGTCCGCGTCATGGACAACACCCAGTTCCAGTTTGGGCAAGCCTTAAAGCCCGCCACCACCGGCTTCGCCGCCATCGCCAAGAGCCGCGCTGAGAAGCTGTTCGTCACGCGCGTCAAGGGCTTTGACCCCGACAAGCTCGTGGCCGCGACCATCGTGTTTGAGGGCACGCAGGCCGAGGTCGATCATCAAGAGCGCGTGCTCTATGAGATCGCGGCGCAGCATGGCGGCATCAAGGGCGGCTCGACCAATGGCGAGCGTGGCTACCAATTGACCTTTGGCATCGCGTATATTCGCGACCTGACGTTTGAGCACTGCGCCATCGCGGAGAGCTTCGAGACCAGCGTGCCGTGGAGCAAGGCCATGGAGCTGTATGATCGCGTGCACGCGCGCGTCATCCAGGAGCACGCCGCGCGACGCTTGCCTGGCAAGCCCTTCTTCACGGGCCGCATCACGCAGGTCTATGACACGGGCGTCTGCATGTACTTCTACATGGGCTTCTATGCCAAGGACGTGGACGATCCGGTCGGCCACTACACCGCCATGGAGCACGCCGCGCGCGAGGAGATCCTGGCCGCAGGCGGCACACTGTCGCACCATCACGGCGTGGGCAAGATCCGCCAGCAGTTCATGCAGGACATCTACTCCGAAGGATCGCTGGCCGTGACGCGCGCGGTCAAAGCCGCGATCGACCCGACCAACCTGTTCGGCGCGGCCAACCATGCGGTCCACGGGCAGGTCCACTTCGAGGATCATGGCGCAGCCCATGAGGCAGCGCCGAGCGCGCAGGCCGTGACGCGCGCTGTAGAGGTCGCTGACGAGATCGCTGACGCGACCCCTGATGCGCCTGAGATCGAGGCCGCCGTGGCGGTGGCTGACGAGACGATCGCCGCGCACACCCCCGACGACGACGCCATCGACGAGGCGCTTGAGGCGGCGACCATCGCCGCCAGCGCGCAGGCCGAGGGCGAGCCGCAGCCGATTGAGGACACCAAGTGAACGACATGAAGACGCCCCCTCTTGGTCAGGCGCCCGTGGGCGCCACGGTGGGCCTGGGCGGCCGCCTGCACGACGCGCCGCGCGGCGCGCTCACCTGGGCGCTCACCCAGCCGCGCGGCCGCTGGTCGCACCGGCTGCTAGGTCTTGGTTTGCGCGATGTGATGCGCCAGAGCATCACCGAGGTCACCGTCGATCGCGCGGCCTTCGCCCACGCGCGCGCGCAGCTCCCCCCTGACACGCTGCTCGTGTTCGCGCCCTCGCACCGCAGCTACCTTGACTTCATGCTGATGGGGTATCTGTGCTTCCATCAGGATGAGCTTCAGCTGCCGATGCCGTTCATCGCGGCCGCCGAGGAGTTCGGCAAGCTGCCGCTGGTGGGCTGGCTGCTGCACCAGTGTCAGGCGTTCTATGTGCGCCGAGGCGCCGGGCAGGCCGAGGCTGCCGCGCTCAACGCCACCTTGCAAGAGATCGTCGAGGATGACGGCGCGATCATGTTCTTCATTGAGGGCCAGCGCAGCCGCGCGCGGCTGTTCTTGCAGCCCAAGCGCGGGCTGTTGCGCGGGTTGCAGGCCACGGGGCGCCGCTTCGCGGTGCTGCCCATCGCGTTCAGCTACGAGCGACTGCCCGAGGAGCCCTCGCTTGAGCGCGAGCTGACCGGCGGCAGGCGCTCGCGCCTGTCAGTGGGCGCGGTGCGTCGCTGGGTGGCCAAGGTCAAGGCCGGTGAGGTCAACCTGGGCAGCGTCCACATCACCTGCGACGCGCCTCTTATGATGGATGAGCAGACGGACATCCGCGCGCTCTCACACGACATCATCAGCGCGCAGCAGCGCCTCACGGCGCTGACCACCTTTCACCTTCGCGCCTTCTCGCAGCAGCAGCGCGCCCACGACGCGCTGCCCTTGGCTTGGCTCATCGAGGCCACCCGCGCGCGCGGCGCCACGGTGCTTGAGAGCGACCTGGACGCGCCGCACACGCTGTCGCCGTGCGTGCACCAGTGCTTGCAAAACCAGTGGCGCTGCTGGTGGATGGGCGACGCGCTCGCCAGGTATCCCGACGATGTGATCGTGCAAGATCACGCGCAGCGTCACATGTTCATGCCCATGCCGCCTGCCCAGCTTGACGATCCGCGCGCCATCCAGGTCGTGGACGCGCTGCTTCGCCCGCTGCGCCAAGACTACGCCTTGGCGCTCGACAAGCTCGGCGCGCCGGGCGTGCCTGACAGCGCGCCGCCCTACCCCACCCCCATTGAGCTTGTGCGCGCGTACCCGAGCGCACACCTGCCCTTCTTGGAGGACGCGTACAAGCTGCTGGTCGATCGCGAGATCCTGCGCTGTGACAAAGACCACCGACACGTCTGGGGAGCGCGCGCCCACGACCTGCCCGCGCTTCGCGACAGCCTGCGCGCGCCTGATGCTTAAGCGCCGCATCGCTTAAGTTAGACCTGGCGCGCGGGCAGCTAAAAGCTGCCCGCGCGCGGTCCACCGCGCGCGGCGCACCCTCCCGCTCAAACACACACCCGCGCCGCGCGCGCGGGCGCGCTGTAAGCGCGCCCGTGCCAGGCCTAGCTCAAGCGATGCAGCGCACCTCGCGCTGACGCGCGCGTGGGCTGCAAGTGGCAAGCGCACATCGCGCAGCGCCGCTTAGGATCAGGCAGCGCGAGGCGAGGCGCCAGAGGTTGTGAGGGAGCGATGCGGGCGCTGGCGCTCGCCACCGCGCCTCACCTGGGTGCCCACCTAAAGATACGCCGACCTCAGCCCAACCCTCGCCCTACACAGACCGCCCCTCGCGCCCATAACTAGAGCGGTGATAGTCACCGCGCTCGACGGCGAGGGCGACATGACGAGGCTATCGAGGCGGACATTCTTCATAAGCGGCACGGCGCGGCGCGCGCGCGCAGGATGCGCACTACCCAAGCCGCTGCGCCAGGAGGACGAGATGAGCGAGAGGACGATCGACGCAGAGTGGGATGTGATCATCGTGGGCGGTGGCCCCGCAGGCATGAGCGCGGCGCTGGTGCTGGGGCGCGCGCGCAAGCGCGTCCTGGTGATCGACACGCAGCGACCGCGCCACGCGGTCGCAGACGGCGTGCACAACCTGCTCACCCGCGAGGGGATCTCCCCCGCAGAGCTGCGCAAGATTGGGCGCGCTGAGATCAGCGCGTTCCCCACCACGCGCTTTCTGGATGACTGCGTCGCCGAGGTAGACCGCACGGACCCCCACACCCTCCACATCCAAACCACCAGCGGTCAGCGTTATAGCGCCCCCACGCTCTTGCTCGCCGTAGGCGTGGAGGATGTTCACCCCGACCTGCCCGGCTACGCCGCCATGTGGGGCGCGTCGGTGCATGTCTGCCCGTACTGTCACGGCTGGGAGTCGCGCGACAAGGCGATCGGCGTCATAAGCCACGATCCGAAGATGTTGCACAAGGCGCTGCTGCTGCGCGGCTGGAGCGATGATATCACGCTGTTCACCGATGGCACGCAGCTTGACGACGAGGAGCTCGCGCGGGTGGCACGCGCGGGGATCGCGCTGGAGCTGGGGCGCGTGGTCGCGCTGGAGGGCGACGGCCCCAAGCTCCATGGCTTGCGCTTAGAGGATGGTCGCGTCATCGGGCGCGAGGTCCTGTTCGTGCATCCGAGCCAGCGCCCGATCCCGCTGGTGCGCGCGCTCGGATTAACGATGCAAGATGACGCCTTCATCCTCACCGACCCCACCACGCGCGTCACCAGCGACCCGCGCATCTGGGCGGCGGGTGACTGCACCACGCCGATGCAGGCGGTGGTCGCGGCGATGGCGACGGGCATGGAGGCGGCCGCTCACATCAACGCCACCCTCACCATCGGCTCGCTGGGATGAGCGCGCATCTGACCCATGAGCAGGTCTTCACCGCGACGCACCGCGCCACGCCCCAGCAGGCGCACAGCGCGCCCAATCGCCACAGCTACCATGTGGTGGCGTGGTGTCTGGAGGGCAGCGGCACGATGCAGACGCTCACCCCCATCAACCTGAGCCCGGGCGTGCTGTATCTGATGCCCGCAGGCACGCCCCACCTGATGCGCGAGGGCGGCGCGGTGACAGTGCGCGCGGTGGGCTTCTGCGGCGGCTGCTTGCGCCGCGACGGGCTGGAGGCGCTGCTGGCCCCGTTCGATCGCGTGTGGCAGGGGGCGTCGCTGGCGCTCCAGCTCGACGACGACGCGCTGGAGCGCCTCAACGCGCTGTTCTCACAGCTGCACACCACCTGCGTCGAGGACCGAGCCCAGCGGGAGCTGGCCCAGCGAGCGGCCCTGACGCTGCTGCTCGTGGAGGTCGCGCGACAGACCTCGCGCCAAGAGAGCGCGCGCGCCGGTCGCGACGCGCGCGTCGCCGAGGCGCTGCGGCTCATCGAGGCGCGCTGCTTGGAGCCCATCGGCTTAAGCGACATCGCCGCGCAGCTCCACTTGAGCCCCGCCTATTTGACCACCCGCGTGCGCCAAGAAACTGGCCTGACCGTGCAAGGCTGGATCATCGCGCACCGCATGGCCGAGGCGCGCCGCTTGCTCCAGCACGGCGACGAGCTGGTGGAGATCGTGGCCGAGCGCGTGGGCTACGCCGACGCCACGCACTTCACGCGGCTGTTTCGACGCCACCACGGCGCCACCCCAGGCGCGTGGCGCGCGCTCCATCAGCGCTCATCATCGCGCTGAGCGCGATCTTCTGGCACTGGCGCCAGGCGCGTGTCCACGGCCACGCGCTCATCGAACACGAACAGCTCGCCGCGCCAGTCTTTATCGGCGTCCTCGACCTGCTCAAAGTAGCGCAGCACGCCGCCGTCGAGCTGATAGACCTCACCAAACCCCTCATCAAGCATCCAGCTGGTCGCCTTCTCACAGCGGATGCCTCCGGTGCAGAAGGTGACGATCTTGCGCCCAGCCCACGCCTCACGCTGCGCGAGGGCGAACTGGGGGAACTCGTGAAAGGCTGTGGTCTGCGGGTTGATCGCGCCGTGAAAGGTGCCGCGGCGCCACTCAAAGTCATTGCGAATGTCCACCAGCACGACCTCTTGATCGCCGCGCAGCCAGTCGCGCAAGGTGGCAGGATCGAGCTTAGGGGCGGTGCGCGTGCGGGCGTCGACGCCGGGCACGCGCAGCGTGACGATCTCGGGCTTGATCTTGACGTTGAGGCGCCGAAACGGCAGCGCGCTGGAGCGGCTGCGCTTGATCGGCATGGTCGCCAGCGCGGGGCGCGCCTCGACGAGCCACGCGAGCAGCGCGTCAAGGGCGTCGGGCGCTGCGGCCAGCATGCCGTTGACGCCCTCCTCGGCCAAGAGCACCGTGCCGCGCGCGCCGATCTGCTGACAGCGGCTCAGCAGCTCGTCGCGCAGCAGCTCCAGCGGCGCGAGGTCAGCGAAGTGATAGAAGGCGACGTTGAGCACAGGGGCAGCGGTCATCACGGGCTCGCTCTCAAGGCAAGCTCAGGCGTCAGCGAGCGCGGCCAACGCCGCGTCATAGTCTGGCTCCTGAGCGATCTCAGGCACAAGCTCCGTGTAGACCACCTTGTGCGTCGCGTCGAGCACGACCACCGCGCGCCCGAGCAATCCGGCCATGGGGCCGTCGCTCAGGCGCACGCCGTAGTCTTGGCCAAACTGAGCGTTGCGAAAGCCAGACAGCATGACCACACGCTCAATGCCCTCGGCTGCGCAGAAGCGCCCCTGGGCGAACGGCAGATCGTTGCTGATGGTGATCACGCGCGCGCCCTCAAGCGACACCGCGCGCTCATTAAACTGGCGCGCGCTGGCGGCGCAGATGCCCGTGTCCACGCTCGGCACGATGTTGAGCACCAAGCGCTCCCCGGCGAAGCTCTGCAGTGAGACCTCCTCCAGCTTCTGGGAGGTGAGCACAAACGGGGGCGCCTGCGCGCCCACTTCGGGCAGCTCAGCGATGGTGTGGATGGGGTCGCCCTTGAGCGTGATCTGAGCCATGAGGTTGTGTCCTGTCATAGAGGCGCGGTGTGAATTGAGACGCGCACAAGAGAGATGATGGGGCGGCCGACAATGTGCGCACCAGCGCCCCTCAGACAAGCGCGAACCTCCCCTCAGCGGGCGCCTTGGTTCAAGGCGCGCGCCTGGGGTAAGGTCGCAGCGCAGCGAAAGCCGAAGTGATGGTAGGGGCGGTTGCTCGGCACGTTGTCGCGCCGATGAATCGCGGTGGCGTGGGCTGCGGGCCAGTACCAGCCGCCGCCGCGCAGCACGCGCTTGCGGTGGCCCTTGCAGGTCTTCGCGCCGTCGCAAGGCCCGCGCGGATCGCGGCCTTGGCAGGCAACACCGCAGGCCTCATAGCTCGGGCTGTACCAATCAGCGGTCCATTCTTGGGCGTTGCCGATCATGTCATAGAGGCCGTAGACGCCCTGGGGGCGGCTCGCCACCCGATAGATGCGGCCCGCCTCGGGGGTGCTGCCGGGCTTGAGCACGCCGCAGCCGCGCCCGCGAGCATCTTCGATGATGGCGCGCGCGCAGCTCACGGGCTCGTCGCCCCAGGGATAGAGCGCGCCGTCGGGGCCGCGCGCGGCCTTCTCCCACTGGGCCTCGGTGGGCAGCTGCTTGCCATGCGCCTCGCAGAAGCGCGCGGCGTCGAACCAGCTCACGCCCGTGATCGGCTGCGCGGGGTCATCATAGCCGCGATAGCGCGGCCCCGCGCCGTTGTCCTCGCACTTGCCGCTGGCCACACAGGCGCGGTACGCTGCGACGGTGACCTCGCGCTGATCCATATAATAGGTGCTCAAGGTCACGAGCGCGCGCGGGCGCGCGTTAGCGTCGCGCGCGTCATCACCGCGCACGAACGGGCCGCCCGGCACGCAGCTCATCTGGGCTGGCGCGCGGTCCAAGCAGGCCGCCTCACCGGGCGCAAGCTTCACCCCAGGCAGCGGCACATCGGGCAGCGGCGCTGCTTGGCCCACAGGTAATCCCTGAGCTTGTCCTGGCGCGCCTTGTTGAGACAGCGCCACGCTCGGCACGAGCGTCATCCACAGCACGAGGATCAGGAGCACAGCACGCATGAGGACGCTCCACATGAAGGTCTGGGTCGATACTGCATCCGAGCGAAGCCTAGCACAAGCGCGGCGCGCGCTGGCGTGCGTCGCGAGCGCCGGGGTGCTGTTGGCCGCATCACAGGCCGTCGCCCAAGGTGATGATGACGAGGTCGTGTGCGAGCCAAGCGAGACGCCCGCGCTCACGCGCCCGATCGAGCGCGATCAGCTGCACCCGCGCCACGACAAGAAGCACGAGCGCGCCCTGCTCAAGCTGCCCGACGTGACGCGCGGCGCGTGGACGCGCCCCGCAGGCGCGCTGGCGCCCCCTCGCGAGGGGGCGGCGCTGTGGACCCCCTCAGGGGTGATGATCAGCGATGGGGCGCTGCGCTTGCGCGTGCGCCCCGATCGCCAGCTCGATCTCACGCTGATGTTCCGCATGCGCGGCGACCAGGCCAACATCGTGAGCGGCTATGGGCTGCGCTTTGACGGCGAGCATGTCCAGCTGGTGCGCGTGGATGAGGGTGTCATCACCCCGCTCGGTGCGCCCGCGCTGTTGTATCGGCTGCACAAGCGCCGCGAGGTGGAGGTGCTGGTGTGGACGTTAGGTGAGGATCTTCACGTCCAGCTCCATGACGCGCGCCACGGCGTGACGCTCGCCACGCTGCACGCGCGTGATGCGACCTACAAGCGCGGTGGTGTGGGGCTGTGGCGCGCTGAGGCCAGCGCGTCGCGCGCGCCCAAGCAGCGCGTCACGATGCTGACGCATCGCGCCGCGTGCGCTCACACGCCGCAAGCCGCGCTGCCCCGATCCGTCGCGCCCACGCGCCGCTTCGTGTGGCTGCCCGAGGCCGCGCCGCTGCCCGAGCCCGCGCGCGCGGGGCTGACGCACAAGGAGCTCGCAGGCGGCGCGACCGCCTACGAGGCCACCCTGCCAGCGCTTGAGCGCTTGCACTGTGAGGGCGTCGCGCCGCAGCGCGTGAGCGTCACCATCCCGTGGAAGTTCGTCGATGAGGACTACCTGCGCCATCGCGCGCTCGCACCGCGCGTGAAGGCGGGGCGAGTGCGCGTCGATCGCAGCTATAAGAACCCGCAGCAGGTGGAGGCGCACCTGCGCGCGCTGCACGCGGCTCACCCCAAGCTCACGCGCTTGGAGCAGCTGGGGCGCACCCACCAAGGTCACCCGATCTGGGCCCTGGTGCTCACGCGCGGTCCGCGCGGTGCGCGGCCTGCGGTGCTGCTCAACGGCGCGCATCACGGCGATGAGCCGATCTCCACTGAGATCGTGCTCGACGCCATTGACCACCTGCTCACCCATCAAACCCAAGCTGACCTCGCCCGCGCCTGGCTCGACACCTTCGAGCTCTGGGCCATCCCCCAGATGAACCCCGACGGCGCGCTCGCCTTTTTAGAGCGCGATTACCGTATGGGCCGCAAAAATGGCCGCGATCATGAGGGTGATGGGGTGCTCGCGCGGGATGAGGGCGTGGACTTAAACCGCAACTACCCGTTTCGCTGGGGGGAGCTTGAGGGCGGCAGCAGCGACGACCCGACGCACCAGCATTATCGCGGCCCTGAGGCCGCGTCGGAGCCAGAGACCAAGGCGCTGATGGCGCTCGTCGCGCGCGAGCGGTTCATCGCCTCGCTCTCCTATCACAGCGGCACCGTCTGCATCTTGGCCCCCTACACCATCGACGGCACGCCCGACCCCAAGCCCAACGAGGCGTGGGCGCTGGCAGAGCGCGTCACAGGCGGGCTCAAGCCGCACCCTGAGGGGCGCGCGTGGCGGCTCAAGCGCAACATCTACGCGGTGGACGGCACCGATCAGGACTGGATGCGCGCGCGCTTTGGCACCATCGCGCTGTTGGTCGAGGCGGCGCGCGTCACGCCGCATGACACCTGCCAGCGGCGCGCCGTGGTCGAGGCCAATCGCCCCACCTGGCAGCGCCTGCTTGAGGAGCTGACGCGCGCGCCGATGCTGGCGTTGCAGGTCATTGATCATCATGGCCGCCCGGTCGAGGCGGTCGCAGGCTTCAAGTCACAGCGCCTGCCCGGCGAGGAGCGCTGGACGACGCGCGCGAGCGACGGGAGGATGTGGCGGGTGGCGCCGGGGGGGGTTGGGCGCGACGTGGTGGAGGTCTGGCCGCCGGGTCAAGAAAGCCCCGTCACGCAGGAGGTGACGCTGCGCGCGGGGCTCAATCAGGTCATCGTGCGCCTGCCGCAGCCGCCAAGCGCGCAGTGAGGCTCACCTCTTCTTGGCCTTCTTCTTCTCACGCGCGGCGGTCGCCGCCTCCACGTCGCGCGTGAAGTGGATGAACTCAATGTCATCGGGGCCATTGATCTTGCGGCGCGGGATCATGACGGCGACCTTGGTGACCCAGCCCGCGCGCATCCAAGCGGCGAAGTTTAAGCCCGCTTGCAGCACATAGCGGTAGTCCTTGTTGCTGGTCCAGGTGGAGAGCGTGTGCAACACGAAGGAGCGCTCGTCAAAGGGCAGCGCGGCGATGTTGTCGCGGAACGCCTGCGGGTAGCTCCAGTACTGCTGCGCGTTGCTCATATACAGCACGCGCACGGGGACGCTCATGGCCTTGGCCGCCTGGCTGATGCCGCGCATCCCCTTGACGTCGATGAGGTTCGCCACGAGCGGGCGCGCGCGCCGCTGCGCGACCATGGAGCGCACGTAGTCGTAGTGCGCTTGATCGCTCAAGTAAGAGGGGATGTTGGCCTCCTTGAGCGTCGCGATCACGCGCCGATGACGGACCGTGATGCGCACACGCCAGTCCTTGTAGACCTGCTTGATGAGCTTGAGGTTCTTGTCGTCAGCCAGCTCCCGATCGAGCAGCGCCAAGCCGGTCGCCTCCTTGCCCGCCCACAGCGCCAAGAAAGCGCGCGGTGAGTCGGCCTCTGCGAAGAAGACGCGGTAGATCTTGTGCGTCTCAATGACCAGCGGATCATAGTCCATCAGCCACGCGTAGTCGGGGCGCTGCCAGCTCATGAGCAGGTAGCCCTGATCGCTGCCGACGCCCACATAGCCGCCGCCAAGGTTCTTGATGTGCTCATAGTACAGGTGGAGGTTCCACTCATCGCCCGCCAAGTAAGAGCGGCCCTTGTACTCGTCATTGACGCCGAGCAGTTCTTGGGCGGGCGCGTCCTCCACCGATCCCCAGAAGGTCTGGAGCGCGGCCTCGGGCGGCGCGCTGACCGCTTGCGCCATCGCCAGCGGCGCGGACAGCAAGCACATCACCAAAACACAGAGCGTCATCAACGCGCGGGCAGCACCCATCACACACCTCACCTTTGCGATACGTCGCACCACACGCGCGCGATGGAGCATGCGCGCGTCAGCTTGTTCGAGCGAGCGCGCACACCATCACCAGCGCGCCTCGCTGTCAAGGCCACGATGCGAGGCGATCGCGTGACGAGCGTGCGTACACCCACCCTCACATGAGGGTCCAGGGACTTTCATCCCTGGTGGGTGCAGGGCGAAGCCTTGCAAAGCGCGCTCCATCCCAAGCCCCGCTCACACACCACGCCAAAGCCCCCTCAAGGCGTCTCAACAGTCGCACCTCGCGCCGATGCGAACGGGTTGAGCGCGTCGGGCCAGCGCCACACCATCAGCGCCATCACCACAGCGTGTAACACGAGCGCGCCTTGCCACCAGCCGCACAGCTTGGCGTAAGCGCCCGGGGCGCGCGGCTGGCTGACCACCCCAAAGAAGCGTTGCAGCGAGGGTCCCGAGATAGCGTCGAGCACATTGGTGGCCGAGCCCTGGGTGCTCGCCAGGAAATAAGCGCCGATCACAAGCCACAGCGCGAAGGTGAGCATGAGGCCGCCCAACACGCTGTACTGAGGCGCGGCCCCAGGCACGACCAAGCCCACCCCCCAGCCCAATCGCCCCCAGCGCCACGGCACCACCTGCGCCCCGCGCCGTGGCACCGCGAGCGCCAGCACGCTCAACAGCGTGAGGATCAGCATCATCGGGGGCGCGATCGGCATGAGCTGACGCGCGGCGAGTGTGTCGTCAAGATGCTCCATCAAGGAGGCGCCGCCGAGGGCGCTGTCGAGCAGGCCCGGCCCCTTGGCCGCGCGTGCGCGCCAGAAGCGCGCCCAGTCCTGCTCGCTTGGGGCGGCCAGCGCCGCAGGCGGCTGGCCGGCTTCAAGGGCGGCGAGGTTCTGGGCCGCTTGGGGCAGCGTAGCGGCGTCAGCGCGCGCGAACAGCGCGCGCGCCTCCTCAGCTCGCCCCTGCGCGGCGCGAATCACGCCGAGGTTGTTCCAAGCGCGAGGCGCGTCGAGCGGCCTGTAGCGCGCCTCAGCCTGGGCTTGATCACCTGCGAGCTGCGCGCTGAGCGCGCCCACGAGCCCCGCGCCATCGCCCGCGACGTCGATAGAGGCGGTCGCCTCAGGGTGCCCGAGCTGACCATCCAGCACGCTCATCGGGGCGCTCGCCACCACGCCGACCACGCTGACGCCAGCGGCCATCTGCCACGACGCCCCCACGACAAGCCCGATCACCAAGAGCAGCCCGACCACCTCGCCACGACGCCAGCGCGCCAGCGGGTTAAAGCGAAGCGCGGCGCTCACAGGGCGATCAAACCTCGCCCCAGCGGTGCGCAGCGTCTTCACGCCGACTAACAACAAGATCGCCCACAAGCCCGCCCACGACAGGTTCAACCAGCCGCCCATGCGGCGCGCCTCGGGGCTTGGCGCGCCGAGCGTCAGGAAGGGGCGAGCTTGGTCAGCCCAGGCCTGCACGCGCGCTTGGGCTTGAGGGTCTTGACGCGTCGCATAACCTCGCGCCATCGCGTCATAAAACGCGGCGCTGCCCTCCACCAGCGGCGCGACCCGGTGCAGCCGCTCCATATATCGCGCCGAGCTAGCCCAAACCTGCGCATCCTCCAAGTCCGGATCGAGCACGCGCCCAAGCGGTGAGGAGCCGAGCGTGGACACCAGCGACAACAACCCCAGGCTCAGCTCAGGGATGTAGCCTGCCGCCACCATCGCGCCCAAGCCCGCCTCAAACACCTGCTCGCCCAACGCCTCATCGATCGCATCGATCGGCAGGGCCATGGTGATCAGTTCTTGGCGAGCGATCCCCTCGGCGCCTAAGAGCAGCGCGACCTCCTCACGAGCCTGCGCATCCTCGCCCAAGCGATGCAGCGCCATCGCGCGCTCAAAGCGAAACCAAGGGTTGGTCTTGTCTTGCAACGCGCGCCCTTCGAGCACGACGAGCGAGTCGCGCAGGGCGAGTCGCTGCGCGTCAGCCAGCGGCTCGCTCAGCGCTCGGATGCCCGCGGGCGAGCCGTCCATCATCGCGCTGGAGGCTTGTCGGCGTAGCATCATGCGCAGCACAGCGGGTGTCGTGGTGACGAGCGTGACCGCCCCCTCCACACCGCCTTCGCGCACGCGCAGTGATCGTGACCACGCGTGCGCGCCCTCAGCGCCTACCTCTAGGCGCAAGGTCGACGCGTCTTCGCGCTCAAGCGCGCGACAGTCACCAGGCAGCTGGGCGCGCGCGTCGATCTCACCGGTGAGCAGGCGTGTGAAGTAGAGGTGACCTTGGGCGCAGTAGACCGCGTGCGCGCCCATCACCGCAGGCCCCACGAAGCTTGAGCGCTCGTCAGCGGGGAAGACGTGATGGCGCCACAGCCCACGCATCCCCATCACCGCGCTCACGACCCCGTCGCGCTGCGTGATCACCAGCTCGCCGCTTGGCGCAGCATCAGCATCAGGCGCTGCATCAGGATCAACCTCAGGCGCGGGCGCCTGAGGGGCGAGCTGCTCCACGGCGATCTCGGAGCGCGCGAGCGCGGGCGCGCTGCCTAAGAGCGCGGCGATGACGAGCGCCGCGCAGAGCTTGGCGTGGAGGATCACGGGGGAGGTCATGAGGGCTCCTGAAGACTGCGCGTGCTGGGGGTCGGTTTTAGGAGGCGGTGTCACAGCGTGGATGTCTTCGATAAGTCTTAGAACGCGCCGCTCACACGCGCGATCTAAATATCGCGCGCGACCCCAGGCGCCGCCTCATCCAAGCCACCCGTTGAGGTGCTGAGGTGGCTTCAGCGGCGCGCGTGCGCAAACTTCTCACTTGCTGGGAGCGCGCGCGCCATGCACGGTAGCGAGGCGCGCGCGGCGCGTGAGCCTCGCTACCGCTGGCCCTGTCCCTCTGCCTCTCACCCAGGATTGCCGCTTGAGCGACCCTCGCGCGACATCGCTGGTGCTCATCGTGCCCCGGTTCATACGACGCGTCGTCAAGCGCTTCCTCAAGAATAAGGGGATCTTGCTGTCGGGCGCGGTCGGCTATAACACGCTCCTCTCAGTCATCCCGCTGTTCGCGGTGCTGCTGGTGGCGCTGTCACACATCTTCGATGAGCAGCTGATCTTGAGCGCGGTGGGCGCGGAGCTGAGCCTCATCTTGCCGGGCAAAGCCGATGACATTGTGCGCGCGCTGTCTACCTTCATGAGCGAGCGCCATGTCATCGGCACCGTCGGCATCGCGGTGATGTTATTCTTCAGCTCGCTGGCCTTTCGCATCTTAGAGGACGCGATGGCCGTGATCTTCCACCGCCACAAGCCCATCCCTCGCCACCCGCTCATCAGCGCTATCATCCCCTACATCTATATTGGCTGCATGGGATTAGGGCTGATGGTCGTGACGGGCATCACGGCCATCTTCAACAGCATGGAGGGGCGCGTCTTCTGGTTCTTTGGCGACGTGGCGCGCTTTGAAGGGCTGGTGGTGCAGCTGTTGGGGTTCGCGGGGTTGGTGGTGATGTTGACCTCGATCTATCAGGTCATGCCGCCGATCCGAGTGAGCTTCAAGCGCGCGCTGATTGGCGGCCTCACCGCCGCCGTGCTCTGGGAGATCGTGCGCAACATCCTCGTCTGGTACTTCGACAGCCTGTCGCTCGTGAACGTGATCTATGGCTCGCTGGCGACCATCATCATCTTGCTGCTCAGCCTTGAGATCGCCGCTGTCATCATCTTGCTCGGCGCGCAGGTCATCGCGGAGCTTGAGCGCGCGGCCGAGGCCAACCAGCCCTGGTACGCCGAAGAGGAGTTCATCGTCAGCGAGATCGCCATCGCGCCTGGCCAGGAGGGGGATCCGCTCGAAGCGCTGACCCACGAGCCGCCCTCACACAGCGACGCGCCCGTGAACTTCACACCAAAATGACAAGACCTGGGCACTTGAGCGCCGCGCGGTTGTCTGCCCGCTCAACGCGCCTTTGCGCGCACCGTCGCAGACCACGCACCCACGGCACCACCTCATGGAGCCTTGGCTCAACGCCCCTGATCTGATCACAACCTCCCCCGCGCGCGTCACCCAAGACGCGGCGCGCGCCTTCGCGCGCGCCGCCCCCTTTGACACGCTTGACCTCATCGCGAGCTGCCCCACAGGCCCGCTGCTGGCCCAGAGCTTCGCGCGCCCTCGCGTGATCACGATCGGCCCCCACCCCCATGACACGATCCTCTGGGAGCGCGCCGCCTCGCTCGTCGTGCTGAGCGCTGCAGACGATGGCGACGGCTGGCTGCTGCACCTCGACGCCCCCATGGAGGTCACGCTCAGCGGCCCGTCGCATCGGCGCTGGCTCGCGCTGACGCGACCGGAGCGCTTTCGCCTGAGCGCAGCTGCGCCTCTATGTGAGGCCACGATCTCGCTCGGCGCGCTGACCCTTCAGCTGCGCCTGACGCCGCCCATCTCGCCGCCGCCGCGCCCCCCGCTGTGGGAGCGCCAGACGGCGCGCTTCGCGCTCGCCAGCGCGCTGATACACGCGGGCATGATGGCTGTGCTGCTGTCACTGCCTCCCGCGCCCGCGCTGGAGCTGATGGCGAGCGCTGATGATCTGCTGCTGATGACGCGCGTGATGCACCTCCCGCCGGCCTCCGCGCCACCTCCCGCACCGCTAGCCCAGACGCCGCTGCGCGACGCCGCGCTTGGCGACGGCGAGGAGGCGGGGCTCAGCGCGCAACGCGCGGGGGAGGCGGGCGCCACAGGCGACGCTGAAGCGGCGCCTGTGGCGCCCGCGCGCTTGAGCGCCACACGCCAAGGCCAGCGCGCCGCGCGCCCCATCAGCCCCGCACCCGCGCCCACGCGCGCCGCGCCCGACACCGCCCGCGCGCTTGAGCGCGCGCGCGCTTTGGGCGGCGCGCTGTCAGGCGATCTCAGCGACGCGCTCGGCCAGCTGCGCGACGAGGCGCCAGGCTTAAGCGCAGGCCAGCTGGGGCTGGGCGTCTCCTCCACGGGGCGCGGCGGCGCGGGGCGCGATGAGCGCGCCGTCGGGATCGCCGCCATCGGCGACAGCGCCAACGCGCTGCGCCTGGGTGGTCGCGGCCACGCGATGGACTGGCGCGCGCTCACGCGCGATGACGCGCCGCAGCTGAGCATCACGCGTGCCAAGCGCGACGCCGCCGACTGCTTGGCGCCTGAGATCGTGCGCCGCGTCGTGCGCGCGCGTCAGGCGCAGCTGCGCGCCTGCTATGAGAACGCGCTCACGCGCGCCCCTGGCTTGACAGGCGCGCTGATGCTCTCGCTCACGATCCTGCCCGACGGCGCCATCGGCGCCGTCAAGGTCGATCGCGACACGCTGCGCGATGCGTCAACGCGCGCGTGCGTCGTTGACCACTTGCGCACGCTGCGATTTCCGGCCTATGAGGGGTGCAGCTCGGTCGTCGCGCGCTACCCGCTGCGCTTTCACCACGCGCCCGAGCCAGATCCTTGACCTGGACTGGAGCGACGCCATGACCCCCGATGAGCCCTCCTTTTACACCATGCTCGGCGGCGAAGACGCCGTGCGCCGCCTCGTCGATCGCTTCTACGACCACATGGACGCGCTGCCCGAGGCAGCGCCCATCCGCGCGATGCACGCGCGTGAGCTGCGCGTCTCACGCGACAAGCTGTTCATGTTCTTGAGCGGCTGGCTTGGCGGCCCCGCGCTGTATTGGGAGCGCTACGGCCACCCCAGGCTGCGCATGCGTCATCTGCCGTTCGCCATCGACGCAGCAGCCCGCGATCAGTGGCTCTTGTGCATGAGCCGCGCCATGGATGAGGTCGTCACCGACCCCGCGCTGCGACGCCACCTCGACGCCTCCTTCGCGCACACCGCCGACTTCATGCGCAATCAACCTGAGCCTGGCGAGGAGCCTTCAGGCTCTGCGTGACAGCGCGCGCCACAGGATGAGCTCCGCGCCCCATGCCTTATGCTAACGCAGCGCGCGACGCGGATCTTTCACCATCGCCGCGCCTCTGCTATAGACGAGGGATGAGCCGCAGCCACGTCAGCGCGG
>CAYXWB010000050.1:0-22239 GCA_964468515.1 uncultured Bradymonadales bacterium
GCGCTAGGCGCGCAGGCGCGCTTCCACGGCGCGCTCGATCGCGCCGCGCTCGGCGCGGTCATGGCGCGCTGTCGCGGCGCGCTGTTCACCTCGGGGCGCGTGGGCGCGCGTCATGAGGGGCTGCCCGTGAGCTTGCTCGAGTGTCTGGGCGCGGGCATCATCCCGCTGGTCGCGGACCTGCCTGGCTGTGAAGGTCTGCTGGATGATCCTCCCATGCAGCAGCTCGCGCAGCCGCATGACAGCATGCTGTGGGCGCAGCGCGTGCGCCAGCTGCACCACGCGCCTGACCTCGACGCGCGCGCAGCGCGCGCCCGCGCGCTGGCCGCGCCCTGGACCTGGGACGCGCTCGCGCCGCGCTGGGAGCGCTGGCTCCAAGGCTGCGCGCGTGACAGCGCGGTGTGAATTTAGCCATCGCGTGCGCCGTCTAGGCGCTATCTGCCCCCTTGAGACGACCACAAGCAGAAGCACGGAGCGAGACTTATGAGCCTAGAGCGGAGCGTCGCCGGCGCGCTGGCGCTCTCCTTGATGCCAGCCTGTGTGACCCTAACCCCTGAGCAGCAGGCGGCCCCTGAGCAGCAGGCGGCCCCTGAGCAGCAGCGCGAAGCGAGCGGCGCGTATGGGCGAGATTATTGTCCGCAGCGCCTCCCCTGCGCACAAGATCACATCAAGGCGCTCTATGAGCGCGCGAGTCAGTCGAGCCGCAGCGACGTCATCGCCACTGACATCACAGCGCCCGGCGGCGAGCGCATTCACCGCCGATCAAGCGCGCCAGCTCGTGCGGCTGATGCCCTTTAGCGGCTCCAAGGTGGAGGCGGCGGTGGTGTTGCATCCTCAGGTGGTCGATCAGAACAATTTCACGCGCGTGTTGAGCGCGCTGGGCTTTGATCGCGATCGTGCTGAGGTGCGCAAGCGCCTAGGGTGCTCAAGTGATGAGGCGCCCCATGCTCAAGCATGGGGCGCCTCGTCGCGTTTAGACGCAGCAGCTAGCGTGAGCGATCAGCCGTGATTGTTATCAAGCTGATGGGCGCGCAGCTCCTCGTAGCGCTCAGCGCCACGGGTGCGCAGGTCATCAAGGCGCCCCCGGATCTCGGAGCGGACCTCGTTGCCACGCTTGGGGGCGAACAGCAGGCCGAGGGCGGCGCCAACGACGAGGCCAGCGCTGAAGATGCCAAGCGAGGGCATGATGTAGTCGGTGGTGTCGCGCTTGGTCTCCAGCCCGAGGCGGTCCAGGACGCGCTCCATGCCGTTGTCGTAGGTGTGATTGAGCTGGCTGTTGAGCTGGTTGATCGTCTTACGCAAATCCATCATCATTCTCCGTGTCTCAGTGGTGTTCATGGGCACAATCTTGGGGTTCTCAGGGTTCGTGTGAGCCGCTCTGGGCGATGCCCTTGAGCTGACTCGCCGCGAGAGGGATGAGCATGGCTCGCATGCTCATCTTAAGCACCCGACGCGTGAACGGCGAGAACAAGCCGCCTGCGAGGAGATAGCCAGCCCCGGCCGCGAGCGCGAGCGCCGCATAGGGGTTGTCGCGGTAGAACTGTCCGACCGGGTTATCCTTGCTCAGATGAGCGTAAAAGTCACGCGCTTGATAAGCTAGCGCTTTACCTTCATCGAGCAGGTCGGGTTGTGACAAGGGGGGGACAAAATCGCTCATCGTGAGGAACCTCCAGTCGGTCTAGATGATCCAGCGTCGCGCTGCCAAGCTGCCGAGCAGGTAGCCCGCGCCAAAGGCGGCTGCCAGCGCGATGACAGGTTGTTCTTGGATGAAGACGATGGCCTTGTGGTTGACCTGCTCCAGCTGCTGACGTGCGCTCTCTCGGGCCTCATTGAAGCTCTCAAGCGCGCTCTCTAGCTTCTCTCCCAGCTCTTCATCTTCCTCTCTCACGCGCTCTGTGAGCTCGGGTAACGGGGCGTCCTGAGTTGTCATCTCACTCTCCTTGGGATCAGCTTAGGCCATGCGCATGGGGGCGTCGGGCAGACCACACCTGCTAGACAGTCGCGCTGAGGCTCGCATGACAGCAGAAATGTGGGCGCTGTGCGGACGCTGTCAAGGACGTCTCTTGCGTGTCATTAAAATGTCAGTCCATCGCAAGATAAAAGCCGAGGGCGAAGCACGCCAGCGCGGTCTTACGCGGGTGCTCACGCACCCAGCGACGCACGTCAAGCTGATGCTTGGCACGATCACCGACCTCACGCACGCGCTCCATGACGTCCTCGCCCTCTTCTTGCAGCGCGGCGAGGCTCTCGGTGATCTGGCGCTGCGAGGCCTCAATGGCGGCCTCCAGCGCGGTCGCTTGCTCTGCCAGATCGAGCCCCTGCGTGTGCGCCTTGGCCTCGCTCATCTTGGCCAGCGCGCCAAAGGCGCGCGCGCGCTCGGCGCGCGCTGGCTGGGGGATCAGAGCGTCTCGGGGATCTGCTTCGCCCATTGGGTGCTCCTCTGGATCGCGTCTTTGGCATAATGAGGGCCATAATGACGCTGCTTGAACTCTTGCATCAGCGCGCGCAGGGCGAGCAGACCGCCTAGCGTGTTGACCACGGCCAGCGCGAGCGCCACCAGCGCCATCGCGACGACACCAAACCACGCCGCGAATAACACCGCCGCGAGGTTCAACATCCCATAGCCCACCAGCGCGAGCGCCCCTGCCATGGCCAACGCCGTCACGTCTTTGACGAGCGAGATGGCGTCAGCGCGCGCCTCAAAGCGGGCGAGCGTGAGATGATGGCGCACCAGCGAGGTGACACCCTCAGTCAGGTTCTTCAGCGCGCTCACGACGCCAGTCTCGCGCGTTGGGGTTGCAGGGGTCAGGGGCTCCATAGGGGGCTCGATGGGAGGAGGGAGGCGGCGTCGCTTGCTACCTGCCTAGGTGAACACGCGTCGCGCCGCGTGAAAGCTCAGGGGGTCACGGTGACTGTCGCCAAGTTCTGCTCGGTCGCGTTCTGCAGCTCGCCCTCGCTGAACACCGACGCGCTGATCGCATAATCACCAGGCTCTAGCCCCTGAAACCATGACAGCGTGACGCGCTCTAGCACGATCGTGTTGCCATTGATCCTGGGCGCCTGCGTGGACTGCGCCTCGCGGTTGTTCTCTTGGATCTGGACCTCCACGCTCTCAAGCGGCTCGGTGAAGTTCTCCGTCACGATCGTGATGGTGAAGAACTCATCCGTCATCCCCGTGCTGCCCTGTGAGATCGTGCTGGGCGTGATGGTCATCGACGCGATGCGCGGCGAGTCGAGATCTTCGAGATCGAGGCAGCCCGCGAACAAGACAGCGAGCGTGAACAAGATCGCGGCGGTGATGAGGCGGCGTGAGATCGTAGGTGACATTCATTCCTCGGTAGCTGAAGAGGGCTTGATAGGAGGCATGGATGGGCCATGCCACAGGGGTAGGAGAGACGTGAGCGACGGGCAAACATTCGCGCGTCTCTCAATCTGGACGCCGCGCGGCCGCTGTCCAGATCATCGCGAGCGCATCGCCCTCAATGCTCCAACGCGCAGCGGGCGCTCGCTCCAGCGGCAGCCCCTGGGGCGCCCACCGCTGCGGCTCAGCCGCGAGCAGGTGCCAGGGGCCTGTGTCGTGATGTAAAGTCATCAGCGTGTCTGAGGCTTCGCTCCTGGCGAGCGTCACCTCATGCATCCCCTCCCAAGGCACATGCTGCTCGCCCAAGGTCACACCTTGGGCGTCGATCGCGACGTCTGCCTCCTCCTCAATGATCACCTCGCGCACCACAGTGGGCTTCCAGCCGCGCCATGAGGCGCGCCAGCCCAGCGCGAGCGGCCCGATGACGAGCCAGCTCAACGCCGCGAACAAGGTCAAGCGGCCGCCCGTGCTGAGCAGCGGGTTGGGCAGCTGCGGCCCCAGCTGCGAGAGCCCCGCCACCAGCAGCAGCGCGAGCGCGAGCCCCAGCGGCGCCAACCACACCTTCGCGAACGATGCCCCTGGCAGCGCGCGCCAGACGCGCCTACGGCGCGTCGCCACGCCGTGCCACGCAGCGCGAGGTGGACGCCGCGCCATCACCGCGACCTCAACCTCTCCCTCGTCTGCAGCTGCTGCGTGGGCGGGAGGGGCGTCTGGATGGGGCGCGTCATCGTCGCGCGCCAGGTCGAGCGTCTCCTCCTCCTGCGCGCCAAGCGCCAGCGCCGCTTCGTCAGGGTCGCGCGCGGGCGCTTGGCGCGGCGGCGCGAGCAGCGGCGCGGTGGGCAGCTCCACGGCCTCGATCAGCCCCTCCTCACGGGTGGCGGCGCGCTGCGCGTCCGCCTCCAGCTCCTCGCGCGGGATAGACAGCAGCGTCTCCATGTCTTCCACCACCTCCATGGTCGGCGCTGGCGCTGGGCGCGGTGTGAGCAGCTCCTGTGCGAGCCGCTCCACAGGTGGCGTCGGCGCCGACGCAGGCGGCTTGGCGCGCGGCAATGTCAGCTGGGGCCGAGGCGCTGAGGGCGCTGAGGGCGTCGAGGCGGCGGGCTGTGGGACAGGGGCGGGCGCAGGCTCGCTAGGCAGCAAGAACAGATTGGCGGCGTGCCCAGCGGCGGTGCTCGCGTCATCAAAGTCGATCATTGGCCCCGCGACGAGCTCATCTTCGGGATCGGCCAGGATCTCACGCGTAGCGCGTGTAGGCAGCGAGCGTGGGGTGGGCGCTGATTTGCGTGAGGGCGGCGCACAGAAGTCCTCGTCGAGGACAAAGGGCAGGTCGAGCTCAGGCTCGGCCGCCTCGTCTTCATCCTCCTCGGGCTCGCTCAGCTCACCGTAGGGGTTGAAGTCGTTATCACTGGGGTTGAAGTCCAGCTCCATGCCAGGCTCGTTCAGAGGCTCCTCAGGCAAGATGAGCAGCTCTTTGGGCGTCGGGGTGCGAAGCGGCGCGGCCTCCGCAGGATCCTCAAATGACACCATCGGCTCTTGTGACACAGGCGGCAGCGTCTGGCCGATGTAGCCATCATGCAGCGCGACGAACGCGCCCTCCAGCGCTTGGCGCACACGCTCGGCCATAAGCTGGATCTCTTCGACGCCGTCGCGCGTGTAAGCAAGCCCTCGCGTGAGCAGCCCCTCAAAGGGCTCCCAGGTGCGCAGCAGCGCGCTGGCGTTGCGGCGCTGCTCCTCCCACAGCCACGCGATCTCTTTGCGGGCGTCGCGGCCTGGCTCAAGCTGCCCCTCCGCGACCAGCAGCTCAATGGCGTCGATGTCGCGCACGCGCTGAGCCTCAAGCTCAGCGAGCACATCATCGCGCCACTGCGCCAAGGTGCGTCGCGCGTGCTGCGCGGTGCGCTCGGCCTCAAGCTGGAGCGCGTCGAGCTGCGCGTCGAGCTTGCGCACATGCTGGCGATACGCCTCGACCTGCTGCGGATCATCAAAGCTGTGCGCCTTGACCACCCCGCTCTGGCCCAGCCAGCGCACGATGAGCTGCTCCAACCAGCCCGCGGCCACGGCGACCGCGCGCGGCCCAAGCGCCCCCTCAGGCGCGACGCTCTCTGGCGCGAAGCGGCACAGCCCCCACAGCTCCTCATAGCGCAGCGCGAGCCACGCGGGCAGCTGCTCGACTTGACCGCGCCACTCCCCCTCCTCATAGCGCTCCAGCATCCCCCACAGCCCCTCGCCGAGCTCGTCGAGGTCTTCCTCTAGCCCCTCCAACGCGCGCTGGAGGATCTCATCTCGCACCATGATCGCCTTCCCTGTCTGCTGGCGCGGTGAGTCCTTTCACCGCCTGCTACGCTGCGCATCATGCGATCCCTGCGCCGAGGGCGCAACCTGTTTGCCAAGCTCGGCGCGGAGCGCGTGGGGTCGAGGGTTCAAGGGCCGTAGTGGGCCGCGATGAAGATCACCATCAGGTTGCAGCATGCGTGATACAGCGTCGGGGCCAAGATGCTGTCTGTGCGCACGCGCAGCCAGCCGAACACCAGCGAGGGGAAGAACACCAGCGCCCGCGTCGCCAGCAGCGCGCCTTGCACCGGGATCAGCACATGGCCCAGCGCGAACAGCGCGCTGGTGAGCACGATCGCAGGGTAGGGGCCGAGGTCATGGCCGCGCGCGCGGCTGCCTCGCGTCGCGTCGCGCAGGCGCGTCTGCAAGTAGCCACGATAGAAGTACTCCTCAGGCAGCGCGATGAACAACAGCTGCGTCATCACCCACAGCGCGATCCACCACAGGTCGCGTCGGCTCGCCAGCGGCCCCTGCTGCGCGCTCGCCAGCGCCCCCGTGTAGAGCGGCGGCGGCGCGGCGTTTGGCTCGCTGCGCTCGGGCGCAAGCGTCGTGATGGTCAGGCGCTGAGGCGCCTGGGCGCTGGCGTTCCAGGCGTGCACATAGGCCTGCACGGGCCGGTGTGATTGCGTCGGCATCAGCTCCCAGCGCGTGCCCAGGCGCATGTCACGCACGCGCTTGCCATCCGCCTCAACGCGCCGCGCCAGCACCCCAGGTTGCGGCACAGGTAAGAACGGACGATCGCCCTCCAGCACCACGCGCCCCGAGCTGAGCGGCTGGCCGCGCATCCCGATCACGAGCGTCCCGCGCACCGTCCACAGCCACACCCCAGGCTGCTGCCCCCATCGCGCAGGCTCGCCCTCCCAGTCTGCAGGCCAGCGCCAGTAATGATCGGCGCTCAGTCGAAACGTGCGCCCTTGCACCTTGTGCTCCCACAGGTGGAAGCCCCCCCAGAACAGCGGCACGGTCAGCGCCGTGGCCAGCAAACCCCACACCACCCCGCGCCGCCAGTGGCGCCAAGTGAGCCCGTGCGCCTCGGGATCGAGGCCGCGCCGGTTCATCCACCATCGCGGCAGCAGCACGAACACCGCCGCCACCAGCGCGTACAGGTTCGCGCTCACCCACCCCACCGCCAGCGCCACGAGCGCCAGCGCCAACACGGCGATAAAGGCCAGCCCATAGATCCCGAGCGCCTCACGCCAGATCGACGCGCGCGCTTGGGTAGGCGGCGACTCAGGCGCAGACACGTCCTGTGATGGTGCGCCTGCGCTCACAGCGGCTCACCGAGCGTGAGCGCTGTGGTCGCGGTCGCGATCACGGGCACCCCCAAGGGCGCGCTCAGATCGAGCGCGCCCGCCACCTCAACCCACGCCTCCAGCGCGCCCGTGGTGGCGTTGAGCGCGAGCAGCTGGTTGACCGCCTCCGCGTGACGTTGCAGCACATACACGCGCCCGTGGGCTGCCACCATCGGCGGCGTCAGGATGCCCACCTTCACGCGCCAGCGCAGCGCCCCATCGCCCGTGTTGAGGCCGAGCAAGGCGTCTTGATGTTTGACCACGAGCAGGTCTTGCTCAGGCGCGATGAGCTGCGTGTGCGCCTCAATAGCGCCGGGCAGGGCGCGCATCCAGCGCCGCTTCATGGTCTCTAAGTCGTAGGCGGCGAGCCACTGCGCGCCCTCGTCGCCGGGCGCGAAGAACAGGCTGGTGGCGTCGCTGGCATACAGCGAGCCTCGGCTGCCGGATGCGTCCAGGCGCGCGCTGCGCATCTCCACGCCTGAATAAGCGTAGTGCCTGCGCATCGTGGTCGTCGACGCCACGGCCAAGCCTGCACCGATCGCCTGAGGCGTCACACCGGACCATTGATCGAAGGTGCCCTCCCAGCGCCGCTCCCCGCTCGCCAGATCAAGGCAGCTCACCTGCACGTTCACGTCCCAGCGGGTGCCAAAGCATAGCAGGTGCGGCGCGTGCGCGGTGATGAAGCTGCCTTGGTAGCTCGTCACGAAGCCGCCGCCGCTTGCTTGGCGGCCCTGACGCGCGCTGTAGCGCAGCGTCCCATCGGCCTCATAGACCAGCAGCCGCAGATCCTGTGCCGCGCCGCCGGAGCGATTGGGCAGGTTATACGCCAGCGCGAGCGCCCCGTCCTCCAGGGCGCGCCACGCCTCAACGCGGCACGCGCCAAGATCAAGCGCGCGCGTGCCCGCTTGGTCAGCGCGCTCCCACTGCTCAATGGGGATGTCGTGAGGCTCAAAGCGCGCGTGACAGGGGCGCAGCGGCGCGGGGGTCGCAGGCGGCAGCGCGGCGCGCTTTTTCGCCTCAGGCAGCGCCCAGGTGGCGACGTCATGTTGAGGCGCGTCGCCCAACGCCTCGGGCGCGATGCGCGCCTCAGGCAGCGTCGACGCTTGCTGCGTCGTCGCGCCTCGATCACACCCCATCATTGAGCACATCGCGCACAGCGCGCCACACATCGCTCGTCGCACCAGACCCATCGCTCACTCCATAGCGCGCGCAGCCCAGCCTGGACCGCGCGCGCGGCAGTATAGCGCGCGCGGCGCGAGGCGCCAGCCTCAGCGCGCGTCATCGCGCATGGGCCAGCGCGTCAGGTGCGTCTCTGGCTGCTCGATCAGCGCGCGGTAGGTCGGGTTGAGGATCAGACAGTCGCGATGCCCGAACAACACCAGCTTGCGCCGCGCGCGCGTGAGCGTCACGTTGAGCCGCCTGTCATCCGCCAAGAAATCACCCGCCCGCTCCGTCTTCACCAAGCTCACCAAGATCACATCCCGCTCGCCGCCCTGATATCGCTCCACGGTGTCCACATCAATGGCGCGCGCGTCCTCGCCAAGCGCCTCGCGAAGCAAGCTCTGGATGAGCTGCACTTGCGCGCGAAACGGTGAGATCACGCCGATGCTCTGGTCTGCGCGCAGGCCCGCAGGGCCGATGAGGGCGCGCAGCGTCTGCACCAGCGCCTCGGCCTCGGCGCGGTTGGCGCGCCCGCTGTCTGCTCCTGGCACGTCCACGAACACCAGCGGTCGCTCTGGCGCGAGGACCTCGCGCAGCGCCTCGCTCAGCTCAGGGTTGTCGGCCCCAGACATCGCCAAGTGTTGCCCCGCGATGTCGGGGTGCGCTTTCAGGCGCGCGTGATAGTAGGCGCGGTTGGAGTAGGTCATGATGTCCGCGCTCATGCGGTATTGCTCCTCCAACATGACGTGCGGCAGCTGCCCGATGAGCCGCTCAAACAGGCTGCGATCAAGCCCCGCCACGCCGATCTCTTGGAGCGCGGGCTCGACCTCAAAGCTCGGCGCGCTCACGCGCGCCTCGTCATCATCGCCGCGCTCCTCGCGCGCGGCCAAAAGATCCGGCGCGCGCGACAGCGTGGCGTTTGGATCAAAGAACACCGAGAGCGCCTGCTCGCTCTGCACGATCGGCGGCAGCTGACGATGATCGCCGACCAGCACGAACCGCGCGCCGCGCAACAGCGCCGCGATCGTCATCGGCTCCGTCAGCTGCGACGCCTCATCCACGATCACCACATCAAACGGGCGCTCGCCGAGCGTGCGCTCCAGGTACTCAAACGGCGCGGCGCCCACGGTCGCGTGCGTCGTCGCGCCGTAGACCGGGCAGGTGCGCAGCGCGTTGGCGAGCTCCTCCAGATCGACCGCTTGCTCGGCCAGCTCTTGCGTGAAGTAGAGGGCCGGATCGGCGCCCGCCATGTCGAGCGCGGCGGCAAGCTCCCGGCTTCGCTTGGCCGTGCCCACGCGCAAGAACGTGCGCACGCCCGCGTCGATCACCTTGGCCAAGATGGTGTCCACGGCGGTGTTGGTCTGCGCCGTCACGAGCACGCGCTGCCCGCGCAAGACAAGCTCTCGCACGATCTGCGCGATCACGGTCGTCTTGCCGGTGCCGGGCGGACCCTGGATGATGGCGCCACAGGGCGCCTCCAGCGCCAGCCGCAGCGCGCGCCGCTGCGTGTCATTGAGCTGCGGGCTGCGGTTGTTGATCGAGGCGATGGGCACATCGGCCAAGGGCAGCTCGGGCGGCTGCGCTGCGAGCGCTTGGGGCGCGTCGAACAGCGCGCGCGCCTCGGGGGTGTGAGACATCAACAAGGCGGTGAGCAGGCGCGCGTCTTTGCGACGCAGCAGCCCATACATCGCGCGCTTGGACTGACGCACGCCCAGCCGCGTGGGCAACAGATCGATGATCCACGACGCCTGCTCAAGCGACGACGCGATCGGCGCGCCCTGGCTGCGCACCACGATCCGCTCTGGGCTGGCCTCGATCACCTCACCTTGCAGCGTGTGACCGCCGTGCAGATCGCCTCGGTGTGCCAGCACTGAAGACCCGCGCGAGAAGATCTGCGCGCCGCGCCCCTCAAACGTGATCTCGCGCGTGCTGAGCGTCACCTGCGTGATGCGCATCCCCGTCACCGCGCGGTGATTGGCCAAGCGCTCCCCGAGCCGCCCCGGCTGGAAGATCGCGCCCATCGCCGAGTTCTGCGCCCAGTGCTCCATCTCCACGAGCCGCGTGAAGTGGCGCCAGTACGCCCACGCGCGTGACACAAGCTCGGGCGCGATCCCATCCCACGCGCCGCCCGGCGCGCTCGCGCGCAGCGCCGTGTCGTGTGGGTCAAGGCCCAGCACCTCCGTCTGCTCCTTGCAGCGATCGCGACGAAACTTGCAAGACGGCGCGTTGCAGTTGCGAGGCTCCTGCATAAAGTGAGGCGGCGTGTAAGGGGAGGTCGGATCGACGAACGAGCGATGGCACGCCAAGAGCTCATTGCGCGCGCGCAAGATGCGCCGCTCGCGCGAGATGTCATCCATCGGCACCGCGTTCAAGCGCCCATAGCGCGAGTACAGCACGAACCCGCGCATGGGCAGCCCGCGCTGGCGCGCCAGGCCATCCCAAAGCAGCGTGTAGCAGCGCACCTGGCTTAAGTGCCCATCCCAGGCCGAGCCGCTCTTAAGCTCAATGATCTGCAACCCGTCGCGCTCATCCTCCGTCGCCAAGTCAATGCGGCCCTCCAGGCCGTACAGCGGCGAGTAGCGCGTGGCCTCGATGTGACGCCCCGACCAGCTGCGCGGGGCGCTGGCGTCGGCCTGATAGACCGAGTCTTGGGGCCAGCGCGGGCTCGGCGCCAGCGACACGGACGCGCCCGGCGCCAAGGCGCCGGGCGCGTCCGCTGGGGCGGGCTCTTGGCGCGTGAACCGTTGCAGATTGTCAAAGTGCTGGCGCGCGTCGCGCGCCAGCGTCTCAAGCTCCGCGTCGGCCAAGCCTGCGGCGAGCATGTCGAGGCGCAGCGCGCGCGCGCGCTGATCGAAGGCTTGCGCGAAGGTCGGCGGGGCAGGGGAGGTCAGGTCTTCGAGCAGGCCATGGACGAGGTTACCTAACACCAGCGCCCGGCTTGAGCCGCCCCCATCGCGCTGATCCACCAAGAAGCGGCTGGTGCATCGCTCCGCCTTGAGCACGTCTGACACCGCGATCGGGAAGGTCGGCTCCAAGATCGGCAGCGTCTCGCTGTGGCTCGTCACGAACCTGCGCCCGCGCGAGTCAGTGACCACGCGGGCGTCGAGCAGGTTGAGCTGCGCCCCGTCCCAGCCCCAGCGCACGCTGTGATAGAGGCTAGAGTCCATGGCGTCATAGAAGAAGGCGCCGACCTGCCCCTCGCTGCCGTCGCTCTCCATCGTGTTGAGCATGAACTTCATGCCCGCCCCTAAGCGCGGGTGATTGAACCGCTCCTGATGCGAGATGCGCGCCGCCAGCACCGACACGATCTCCTCGCCCTGGGCGTCCACCAGCTGCGGATCGTAGCGCTCCATCTGGGTGGGGGCGGTGGCGTCGAGCAGCTCCTCGACGCGGTTTAAGCGCGCGGCCGGATCATCGCGCAAGGCGCGCTCAAGCGCGGGCTGCGCGAAGCTCGGCAGGTGATCAAAGCGCAATGTGCCTGCGGGCGTGTCAAGCGGCGTGGTGAGCGCGACGAGCAACCTCGCGAGGCCGTAAATATCCACCAGCGGCGTGGGCTTTCGCCCGCGCGGTGTGGTGCGAAACTCCGGCGCCCACCACGTCAGCTCCTCCTCGGGGCCAGCCTCGTCGCCCACCCAGCAGCCCGCGTCGATCGCCGTGAGCCGCTCCGCCTCGCCATCATACCAGACGGTCCACGGCGTGAGCTGCCCGTGCACGATCCCGCGCTGATGCGCGCGCGCCACCGCCTCAGCCAGCGGGCGCCACAGCGTCACCGCCTTATTAAAGGGTAAGCCGCCGATGTCGGAGCGCCACAGCGGGATGCCCAGCGGCCGCACCGTCGCCAGCCACAGCGCGTCGCCCTCGCGCGTCCAGAAGTTTGGCCCATACAGCCTCGGGTGCTCCAGGTTCGCCGCGTGCTGCAACACCGCGCCTGTGATCAGCAGCCCCGGCGCCGACGTCAGCCGTCGCACCACGTAGCGCACATGATCGATCTGCACGTCTTCTAAGATCTCACCCGCGCGGTACTGCCAGGTCGGCCCGTACGGCATCAGATAGGCGGGTTCTTGGTGCGCGATGTCTTCGGGCAGGATGAAGCGAGCGGGCATGGGCTGTCTTCTCTTGGGTACAGATGTTCAGCGGTCCTGGTTATGCCAGAGTCAACGCCCGCTGTCCACGTCGTCTGTCCACGTCTTGATGACACACGCACCATTGTCGGTCAGCGCTGCCACGATCGTGCGTCCTGTCGCATCGTCATTGTCATCACGCGCCCGCTCGCGGTATGGCACACCCCGCGCGCGGCCGCAATCTGGGCTGCGGCCTCACTCGCTCAGGAGCGGATCATGGATCTGGTGCAGATGGCGTATGATCTTGGCGGGGAGCTGGCGCCCGAGCCCGAGCCCGCGCCTCGGGTGTGGCGCGTCGCGCTGGTCGCGCCTGACGGCGCGCGCCTGACGCGCGAGTGGCGCGCGCTGATGCAGCGCCTGATCCGCGAGGGGTTTGAGGTCCACGCGCTGGCGCATGATCCCACCGGCGCCATGGAGCGCCTGGCGCTTGATGGCGTCATCACCCGCGCGCTGCCCCCCGTGGCGGGGCCGCTCGCGCTCGGCGCGCTCGCTGTGGTGCAGGGGCATCTGTTGGAGCATCCGCCCGCGCTGGTCCACGGCTTCGGGCACTGGATCGGCTGGGGCGCGGCGCTCGCGGGCCAGCGCGCTGGCGCGCTGGCCACGCTCACCACCCAAGACGCGCTCCCTGAGTGGGGCGCGCTGCACAAGCTCGCGCCGCTGCGCGACGCGCTGGCCGCGCTCACGCGCGCGCTCCTCTCACGCGTTGACGCCTGCGTCGTCCCCTCGCCAGACGCGCTGCGCGCGCTGCAAGAACTTGGCGCCCCGGTGGATCGCGTCGAGATCATGGAGGGCGGCGCGGGCGTCGCGCTCGACGCCTCGGCGGCGCCGCCGCCGCCGCCTTCGGCGGCTCGCCGCGCCAGCGCGCGCAGCGCGCTGGGCTTGCCCCAGGGGTGGACCTGCGTGTTCGGTGTCGTCGGCCCCTGGACGCGCGCCAGCGGCGCTGACACGCTCCTGCGCCTCATCGATCTGAGCGCCTCCCCGTCGCGCGGCTGGCTCATCGCGCTTGAAGATCTTCAAGATCAGGCCTCGCGTCGCGCGCTCGACGCGCGCGCGCGCGCGGGCCTGGTCCACATCATCGAGCCCACCACCCGCGCCCACGCGAGCTACGACGCGATGGACGTCGCCGTGAGCGTCAGCGCGCAGCGCGCGGCGCCGCTGTGGGTGCTGGAGGCCGCCGCGCGCGGCGTCCCCACCGCAGGCCTCGATCAGCCCGCGCTGCGCGCCATCAGCCCTGATCCGCAAGCGCTCGCCAGCGATCTCACCGAGCTCACCGCCCAGCTCGATCGGCTGGCGCGCGACCCGGCGCTGCGCGCCTCGCTTGGGCGCGCCGCCCACGACGACGCCACGCGCAGGTTCTCGCGTGACGCCGCCGTCTCACAGCTCTTGGCGATCTACGATCGTATCCTCGCGCCGCGTGCTTAACCTCACCCGCTCAAGCGCGCCCCTGGCATGGGGGCGCGCGCACAAATGCTAAGCGTGGTCCTTGGTCCGCAGACGCAGAGCAGCTACGATGCGCCGTCGCGGGCTCCAGAGGTCGCCATCGCGCGCTGTGCGCGCGTGGCCGCTGCTTGCGTGAGGTTGATCCTTTGAGTGAGTCCCCAGAACCAGCCGCCCGATCCGCCGCATGGCGCGATGATCCGCTGTCTCTCTTCTTCGCGCTCTGCGTGCTGGTGCTCGCCATGATGAGCGTCACCGACTGGTGGCAGCAGCGCGCCCTGGACGCGGGCCAAGCCCGCGCCCAAGCCACGCCGCTCGGCCCGCTCGCGCGAGCCGAGTGCGTCGCAGACAGCGCGGGGTATGGCGGCGACACGCTCGTCTTGCGCTGCACCGACGCGAGCGCAGCCCAGCTCATCAACGCGCTGCGTGAGGCGGGCTGGCCGTGGCCAGGCGACATCGCGCGCGTGGTCGCCCTCGACGCCACCACCTCGCTGAGCTGCACCCACGCCACATGGCCCGACGCCTGCGTCAGCGCACCGCGCCCAAGCCGTGACTCCCTGCGCGCGCACAACCGCCAGCGCGCGGGCTTAGTCAGCGAGGGCAGCGGCTCATGAGCGAGGCGCGCACGCTGGCACAGATCTGGGAGGCGCAGACCGTCGAGGTCGTCTTGGAGGGCTACGGCTTCACCGGGGAGGCGTATGTGCGTCTGGCCGACGGCTGGCTGTCAGTGCGCGGCGCGCTGCCTGGGGAGCGGGTGCGCGTGACGCTTGAGCCTGGTCAGCGCGAGCAGTCGCGCCGCCTCTACGCCTCGCTTGACGCCGTGCTCACCCCCTCACCGCACCGTCGCGATCCGCTGTGCGCCTACGACGCGCGCTGTCGCGGCTGTCAGCTGCGCCACATGACCATGGAGGAGGAGTACCGCTACAAGGCGGACACCATCCGCCAAGTGCTCACGCGTCACGCGGGGCTGCCGCTTGAGGCGCAGCCGCCCGTGACCTTGGTGGTGCCGGACGCGCTCGCGCGCGCCGATGGCGAGCGCATGAGGGCGGGGCTGAGCTACCAGCGCGATGGCGAGGGCGTGACCTTAGGCTTAATCTCGCCAGGGCGCGGCGGCCTCGTGCCGATGCGCGGCTGCCCCGCGCTCACGGAGCCCGCGCGCCGCATGGTGCGCATCATCGAGGAGGCGGTCGCCTCGCGCGCCCCAGCCACACTGCCAGCCGACGCGCGCGACGCAGGTTTAGCGCAGATCGCGCTCTTGGCGCCTGGGCATGGGCGCGGGCTGGTGACGCTGGTGATGGCCTCGGAGGGGGTCGAGCCTGATGACGCGGTGATGGGGTTAGCGCAGGCGCTGGATGAGCGCTTGGCGCCGGGCGTGGGGCTGTGGATCACCTCAGGCGCGACGCGCTGGCATGTGCGCGGGCCGCAGCGCGTGCGCGTGCCCGTGCTCCACCGCCACGTGGAGGTGGGGCCAGGGGCGTGGTTTCACGCGACGCTGCGCCCGGCCGAGGCGCTGTACGCGACGCTGCTGTCATGGCTCAAGCTTGAGCCGCAAGAGCGCTTGCTGGATATTGGCTGTGGGGTGGGCACCATCAGCCTGCTCGCGGCCGATCAGGTGGCCTCGACGCACGGCCTCGACGCGAGCCTCGACGCCATCACCGCCGCGCGTGAGGGCGCGGCGGCGATGGGGTTGAGCGCCACGACGTTCGCCCCTGGCTCATGGGAGAAGGGGATGCGCGAGCTGACGAGCGCGCGCGCGCGCTTTGAGGTGGCGACGATCAACCCCATGCGCGAGCCCTTGGGCGAGCGCGCGTTGGCGTATCTGGCGCGGCTTGGGGTGGGCAGGGTGGCGTATCTTGGGCCATCCCCGGAGGCCTCAGCGCGCGACATCAAGGCGCTGCTTTTGCAGGGTTATGCGCTTGAGCGGGTGGCTGCCGTGATGCTTCACCCGGCCACCTATCACGTCATGCTGCTGGCGCTCTTAACGCGCGCTGAGGCGGCTCAGTAGTAGGACTCGCGGATCGTCTTGATCGCGTACTCCAAGAACTGATGCACGGAGTCCTCGGGGATCGTCTCGATCGGCTGCTCGGCTTGGCCGTAGTGGTTGATCGGGGCGTTCTTGATGGTGATCCCTTCCAGGTCCGTGATAAACTGGTTGGCAAACGTCTTCTTGTCTGGCGGCAGGTCCTTATCAGGGTGATGCTTGATATGGAAGAAGACCTCACCGCGCGTGTTCATGTCGAGGATCGCGTACTTGAGCGTGCCGTAGCGGACATTGAAGCCGCCGATCTGGCCGCCGCCAGTCGAGACATCACATCCCATCTTGCGGGCCATCAGGAAGGTGCGCATCATCGCTTCACGGCGTGCCTCGCCGCCGAGATCCTGGGCCTTATGGAGAACGTCGAGGGTGTCCAAGGTGACTCCTGTGAGGGAAAGGAAGTTTGGCGAGGCGCCAGAGAGTGTGTGCTGTCGCGCTGGTTTGTGCATTGGCAAAGCTCAACACGCGCGCCAGTCGCTTTGACAGAGTACCCGAAAGAGCACCCCATACGCTAGTCAGGCCGCCAAAAAGGTCGGCCTGTGCGTATCATATTAGATAAAGCCGTGAGCCGGGCCGCTTATTTCGCCCTCTTTCGCCCCCGCCCCCTTGGCAAGCGCGCCTCAAATCATTATCAGGTACAGACGCGAGGCGGCCATCTCGCCCCCTCTCGCCACGCAGGAGTCTCACGTTGGAGCGTCAGCACGGCCAAACCCCGCTCGATTTTAAGCGCGCACCGCTGCTGCTCATCGGCAGAGATCCCGACATGCTCGGCCTGCTGCGCGAGGTCCTGCTTGAGTCCGCCTTCGTCGTCAGCGCGCGCCTGCTCGACGGCTTCTTGCGCGATCTCGAGCGCCAAGACTTCCCCTCCCTCATCATCTATGATGAATCCCAGCCCGACCTCGACGCTGAGCGCCTGTTCCACCTGCTCCAAGAATCGCAGCGCGGCTGGCGCCATGTCCCCATGATGCTGCTCAGCGACGTCGCCCACGGCACCCGCGTCGCCCGCTGCCTCGATCGTGGCATCGCGGAGGTCGTCGATAAGCCCTTCGACGTCGATGAGCTGGCCGGTCGCATCCGCAAGATCCTGCGCGCGTCCATGGCCAGCGCCGATCCTGCTCAGGTCGCCTCTGACAGCGAGCAGGCTGGCTTCTCCGGCGATCTGGCCTACCTCAACCTCCCTGACCTGCTGATCAACCTCCACCAGAACATGCGCAGCGGCGAGCTGTGCGTCTCCATGGAGGACGGCGATTACTCCTTCACCTTCTCGCGCGGTAAGCTCGCCATGATCGCAGGGCCCCACGAGATGAAGGGGCGCAAGGCGCTGTTCCGCGCCATCCGCCTCTATTATGGCAAGTTCACCTTCACCCCCTGGCCCGACACCCAGCGCCCCAGCGCCGTCACCGACTACGGTGAGCTGCCCAACCTCGTGCTGTCTGCCGTTCAGGAGTCAGATGAGTTCCCGCTGCTGCGCGAGAAGCTGCCGCCTCATCCCATGCTGATCACCGTCGCTGGCGAGATCAACGAGCTGTTCGCTAGCGGTGACGCGCGCATCTTGCGCCCCCTGCTTCAGAACGCCTCGCGCGAGAGCGCCGTGGATGAGCTGATCGCCTCCTCCCATAAGACCGACCTGGAGGCCGTCCAAGACCTCGCTCGCTTGTTCGACGAGGGTAAGCTCGTGGCGGCCACATGAGCTTGTTTCGCGCCGCGATCTTAGGCGACGCCGCCGACACCTTAGGCCCCGCGCTCGCCAGCGCCTTGCTCGCCGCAGACCGCCGCGTGCGCGTCGTGCGCCCCTGGCACGCGCGCGAGCAAGCATGGCCCGAGCGCGCCGAGCGCGTCGTCGCCGATGACGCCCCTGGCGCGCTCATGGAGGCGCTGCGCGGCTGCAATGAGCTCTACCTGTTCCCCCCCATCCTTGCCGCTGGTGCGCTGGCCTCGCGCCTCGATCTGGCGGTCGCTTGGACCACCCGCGCGCTCGATGAGGCGCGTCAAGCTGGCGTCGATCGCGCGCTCTGGTGTGGCAGCGCGATCACCGTCGCCCCTACGCCCGGTCAGCCGCTCAGTGATTGGCGCGGCGCCTACTTGCCCGGCTCAGGCGGCGGCGATCTCGCTGAGGTCTGCTTCGCCGCAGAGCGCGAGGCCTACCGCTTCGCCGCTGACGCCATGCACCTGAGCTTCCTGCTCGCCCCCCTCACGCTGCGCTTTGACGATCAGCCCAAGCTGCCCCGGCGCCTGCGCGATGACGCCCCCTTGAACGTCATCTCCCAAAGCGCGCTCGTGCGCACGCTGGTAAACGCCCGCGCCGAAGCGCGCCCAGGCCATCGCTACCTGCTCGGCGGCGTCAACACCACCGTCGGCGCTCTGCGCGCTGCGCTCACCGCGCCCACCCGCTCACTCACCCCCCTGGAGCTCGCCCTCATCCAGCGCGGCCAGCACCTCGACAGCGCGCGCGCCATCGCTGAGCTTGGCCACCAGCCGCTCCCCTCACTCTCAGCGCTCATCACCTGAGCTTGGCTTAGAATGCGGCTCTGTGATCAGGTTTTGCGCCGACCTCTTCTTGTGGTAACTTCCCGCCCCCGCGCAAGACCTCTTTCGTAGGTGCGCGTGAGAAGATTGAGCCACAGCCCCTGGAGAGAGCCATGTTCCGCACCCTCAAGACCGTCAGCTTGTCCCTCATGATCTGCGTCTCGCTCGCCGCTTGTAGCGATGACCCGACGCCTAATCCTCGCCCTGGGACCACCAACAACACCGGTGGCACCACGAACAACACCGGTGGCACCACGAACAACACCGGTGGCACCACCAACAACACCGGCGGCACCACCAATAACACGGGTGGTACGACGAACAACACGGGCGGCACCACCGGCGGCACCACCGGCGGCACCACCGGTAGCACGACTGACCCTGAGTTCACCTGTGAGTCGGTCAATCGCACCGCTTGTGACACCGAGGCTGAGTGTGGCACGGGCGAGAGCTGCTCCGCTATCTCGGGTGGCGGTGGGGTGACGTGCTGCGCGCAGACTTATGAGTGGGATGCCGAGTGTCAGGCTCAGAGCTTGAACTCTTGCCTGCAGAACAATGAGTGTGGCGCGGATTTCCGCTGCTCCAACACTGCAGGCCCTGGCGAGCTTGAGGTCGCATGCTGTGTCATGGGCCCGCGTGGCTCCAAGCAGACCGGTGAGCTCTGCGAGAGTGAGAATGAGTGCGCTACCGCGATCTGCATCGCCCGCAATGATGGTCCTAAGATCTGCTCACAGAGCTGTGAGGCGAACGCCGACTGCCCTGCCAACGCCTCTGAGTGTCATCCGTTTCTTGGCTACTGCGTCACCCCTGCGGAGTGAAGGCAGCGCAGCATCCGCGCGCTTGAGCGCTGCGCTGCTGAGCCAGACGCGCCTTTGGCGCGTCTGGGTCGCTTAGACGAGGGCCGCCTCACGCGACGCGTGGGGCGGCCCTCTCCACGTCTGCCGCGTGGCAACACGGTTGTCGTGAGCGACGAACGGTGCTAACCCTCGCCGCGCGTGACGAAGCAGGAAGTTCGGTGCAACACCGACGCTGCCCCCGCAACTGTGACCGGTGACGACGCTGGCGTGATGCCACTGACCTCAAGAGGTTGGGAAGGTGCCAGCTGAGGATGACCCGGGAGCCAGGATATTGCCTCGTCGCGTGGAGGAGCTGCCAGCGCGCGCCCGCTTGAGGCGTGAGGATGACGTGGTGTCATCTCCGCTCAGCCACCCTCCGCATATGATCATCACCTCGGGTCGGAGGTGAGGGTGACGTCGCTCGTGCTGACGTGATGCAACTTGTCGCATCATGAACCGCACACTATGCGCGCTCGCTCCCGACCCGAGGCACCTCGACGGGAGCTTCTCTATGTTCGCACTTCAACTCAACGCGCTGGCGTGGCGGTGGGCCGCGCTCCTGTGCATCGCTCTGTTCACCTTGTCTGCTTGCGGTGATGAAGACGCAGACCCGCAAGATCAGCCAGGCACCACGAACAACACTGGCGGCACGACCAACAATACAAACAACACGACCGCTCCCGCAGGGATCGAGGTCGAGGGGTCGTGGGCGAGCAGCTTTGGCGAGGAGGAGATCGACGAGGCCGCGTGGAGCGGCGTCGCGATCGTCGAGTATGACAACACCGCGCGCTACGCCATCACGCAGAATGGCCCTGACGCCCAGTTTAGTCCTGACAAGTTCAACAAGCTCGTCTGGACGCCCATCGTCAATGACGCCTTCTACTACTGCTTCGTCGAGTTCAACCAAGACACCGCTGAGGCCGCCAAGAACACGGCGAACGTGGCTGACGCGACGAACCCTGATGAGGGGGGCTGCGGCGACTTCCCGTGGACGAAGCTCACCCGGATCAACCCATGAGCGGCCTGCGACTGCTGCTGCTGACTGTCGCGCTGGGGGGGTGTGGTGACGTGGCGGATGTGCCCTCAGGCCCTGTCTCACCCTACGCGCAGCAGGTCGTGTCTTATCAGCCTGGAGCGGGCGCGGGCCATGGCCAAGACAAGCTCCCAGGCGTCGTCTTGGGTCCGCCCGATGGCAAGGGCGAGCGGGCCGCTTCGCTCCAAGTGTTGAGCTTGGGCGTGGGCGGTGAGATCGTGCTCGGCTTTGGTGAGCTCGCCATCATTGATGGGCCGGGGCCTGATCTCATCGTCTTTGAGAACCCCTTCTGGGCCATGGGCGATCCTGAGCAGGTCTTCGTGGAGCTTGGTGAGGTCGCCGTGAGCGAGGACGGCGAGGTGTGGCACACCTTCCCGTGCGACACCACGGCCGCAAGCCCCGGGCGCTGGCCCGGCTGCGCGGGCTGGACGCCCACCCTGCGCTATGACGCCGCCTTGATGTCACCGCTCGATCCTCAGCGCACGGGCGGCGACGCCTTTGACCTGGCCGAGCTTGGCATCGCGCGCGCGCGCTTCGTGCGCGTGCGTGACATGGCCATGCAAGGGGCCGGGCCGAGCGCGGGCTTTGACCTCGACGCGGTGGGGCTTGTCCACTATGAGGTGGCGCCATGAGCCGCCTCACGCGTCGCGAGCTGCTCGTCGCGCTGCCCGCCTTGGCGGGCTGCGGCTGGCTGTGGTCAGGATGCGGCGAGGAGGGGGCTGTGCCCGAAGGGCCGCTCGACACCACCGGCTGGATCGCGCTGCCGCTCGCAGAATATCCCATGCTGCGCGAGCGCGGCGGTCATGTGGAGGTCGAGCGGCCCGAGCGGCTGGTCAACGCGTACGTCGTGGCGCTCGGCGAGGGCGCTTATGCGGCGGCGTGGCGCATCTGCACGCATGGGGCGTGCGCGCTGGACTATCGCCCACAGCCGCTCGACCTCTGGTGCTACTGCCATGGCTCGGTCTTCGGGCTTGATGGGCATGTGCATCAGGGCCCCGCCACGCAGCCGCTGCCCACGCTTCGCGTCACACTGCGCGATGACATCGTGTGGCTTGAGCCGCCTGGGCTCAGCTGATCAGGCCATACACGCTGTAGAGCATCGTCGTCAAAAACAGCAAGCTGAGCGCGATACCACCCGCCAGCGTCGCGTGCGGGTGATGATCGATGAGCCGCCCCGTCTTGCTGGCGCCTCGCCTCATCAGCGTCACACGCTATCATTTGAAGTCAGGCGTCATCTTAGGGCCCCCTCAGCTCAAATCAAGCGCGCGCTGATACGCGCGCTAATCCTGAATCGCGCGGCGCAGCCTGCTGCTGAGCGCGTCGATCAGCGTCACCAGCGCCAGCAACAGCAAGAGCGCGGTGGTCGCCTTTGGATACTGGAAGTTGTTGATGTACGCGTGCAGGTAGAACCCGATCCCGCCCGCGCCCACCAAGCCCAAGATCGACGCCGCGCGCACGTTGTACTCGAACATATATAAGGTGTAGCCGACCAGCAGCGGCAGCACCTGAGGGAAGACGCCAAACCGAAACCGATGCAGCCTGCTCGCGCCCACAGTGCGCAGCGCCACCAGCGGCCTCGCGTCGATCGCCTCGATCCCCTCATAGTAGAACTTGCCCAGATAACCGGACGCATAAAACGTCAGCGCCAGCACGCCTGGCAGCGGCCCGAGCCCCACGATCGCCACGAAGAACAGCCCCCAGATGATGCTCGGGATGGTGCGCAGCAGGTTCAGCGTCAGGCGCGCGGGCACGCGCAACACCAGCGGCGTCACGTTGCGCGCGGCGAGCACCGCGATGGGCAGTGAGATCACGGCCGCGAACACGGTGCCAAGCAGCGCCATCTGCACCGTCTCAAGCGTCGCGCTCCACACCGTCTCGCGCACCGCAGGGCTGAGGTCAGGTGGGATGAGCCGCGACAGGAAGTCCAGCGCATACTTCTTGTTCCCGAAGATGCGCGAGGTGTTGAGGTTGAGCGTGGACAGCGCCCAGCCGAACGCGCACAGCAGCGCGCCAAGCGCCAGCAGGTGCTTGAAGCGCGCAGCGCTCAAGCCTGGGCGCGGCGAGGTGTCGGGGGGTGCGGCGAGCGCGGGTGGGGAGGCCCCACCCGCG
>CAYXWB010000051.1:0-21780 GCA_964468515.1 uncultured Bradymonadales bacterium
GCTCAGAGCTGCTGGTTGAGGAACAGGCGGATCCTGTTCCACGCGGCGAAGTTGGTGGTGTGGAGGTTGATGTTGTGGCCGGTGTTGTTCACGATGTCGAGGGTGACGCTCGGCGCGGAGGTGAACAGAGCGGGCTCAGCGAGCGCGCCTGAGGGCATGATGAACAGGAGGTCTTGGTCGCCGACCTGGAGGTAGACCGGGACGTCCACTTGCGCGACGCCGTTGTTGGCGGGATCAGGGCCGAGGGTGGCAGAGTCGAGGGTGACGCCGCGCGCCAGCGGCTGCGAGATGTTGGCGTTGTCGTAAGCGATGACAGCCGGATCAGTGGTGGCGGGCAGGTAGAAGATGGCCGCGCGCAGCATGTCGTCCCAGCGCGTGTAGGGATCGGCGATGAGGCTCAAGAACACCTCGGGCGGCGTGATGTCGTTATCGCCCGCGTGCAACCAGCCGGTGATGACGGCGGCGTCGACGTCGGCGCCTTGCAGGCCGATGGTGCGCAGCGAGGTCACGGAGCCGAGCGAGTGGCCGACCAGCGCGACCTTGTTGAAGGCCTGCTTGCTGGGGTTGTGCTTGGTCTTCATCGCCTCGATGATCTGGCTCGTGGCCAGCGACTTCTCGGTGATGTTGAGGAGGTCGCCGTTAGGCTTGTCGCTCTCGCCAGCGCCGAGCTGGTCGACGGCCAGCACCGCGTAGCCATTGCGGGCCATGTAGCGCGCATAAGAGTAGACGCGGTTGTTGATGCAGGGGGCGTCCCAATACTCGTGCGTATAAGTGCCGCCGTGCACCGCCACTTGGAGCGGCTTATTCTTGAGGTTGCCTTGGTAGTAGAGGTAGCCGACCTGCTCGTAGTCTTGGCCATCGGAGAGGGTGACGCTGAACGTGAGGCGCTGCACCTTGACGCTGGGATTGTAGTAGGGCGCGCACACGGTGCCGGGGGGGCCGCTCGCGGTGGCGGTGGACACCGACAGCAACAGCGCGCACAGAGACATCGTAGACAGCAACACTCGCGTCATCAGTCGCATACGTTCTCCTTGAAGGAGGTGGTTCCCAGCGGGTGGGAGATGGGGCCGGATGGGCTTCTCGCCAAGGATAATAAAGAGGCGCGGGAAGACAACGCGAGAACGACATGATGTGCGAATTATTTTCTTTTCCTGATAAAAATCTACATTGTCCGACATCTCGCTGACAGATAGGGGCAGGGGCGAGCGCGCGGGGCCTGGGCGCGGGGGCGGTGGATGCGAGGCGCGCGGCGTGGAGAAGACGTTCCCCTTTGACGATGAGTTCTTGGACCCGCGCGCGTTTCGACCCGACAGCGCGTTCGGCGTGCCAGGCCTGTGGAGGGCGTATCAGTCGGGCCATGTGGCGCTGGCGAACGCGCCGGGCAACGGGGTGGCGGACAGCAAGGCGGTCTATCTACTGCTTTGTGCCCGCGCTCATCCGCTATTGTCTTACTTAATGAGGAGCCGCTGCTTGGGCAGGTCCCCACGTTCCGCTGCGCGGAGCGCGCGGCGTTTGCGCAGCGGCTGCGTCAGTCGCCGCAAGGTCACATCGCGCAGCCGCTGGTGGAGCTGTCCACTTGTGCGACGTGGGCCAGCGGGCAGGTGGGGCCAAGGCGCGTGGACCTGCGGCCCTATGGGGTGACGGGGGCGTCGGGGCGCTGGGTGCTGCCAGGTGGCCTCACGCGCGTGGCGCTCGTTGAGGGCTCGTATGTGGTCAACTCCAGCCAAGTCGGCGGCTCCAAGGACACTTGGGTGCTCGATGCCAGTGAGGCGCAGCCATGATCTGTCGTGTCGCGGAGAGCTGCTATTGGATGAGGCGTCAGCTGGAGCGCGCCGACAGCATGGCGCGGCTGCTTGAGGCCACGCATGGGCTTAACCTCGACGCGCTGCTGCCTGAGCAGGCGCGCTGGCGCCCCGCGCTCACTGTCACTGGCGAGGCGCAGGGCTTCATCGCGCTCTAGGGTGAGGCGCTGGCGGATGATGGCGAGTCGGTGCAGCTTTATCTGTGCTGGGAGCGCGCGAGCGCCGTGTCGATCGTGTCGGCGGCGTTCTGGGCGCGCGAGCACGCGCGCACGATCCGCGAGGTGATCAGCCGCCCGATGTGGGAGGGCGTCAACGCGCTGTGGCTGTGGTTACAGTCCGATGACGCGCGCGTGCTCTATGAGGCGGACCGCCAGGGCTTCTATAGCCAGACGCGCGAGCTGATCCTGCGCCTGCGTGGGCTCATGGAGGACGCCACGCCGCGCGATGAGGCCTATGAGTTCATGCGCTTGGGGCTGATGCTTGAGCGCGCGAGCCAGACGACGCGCTTGGTGGACGTGCGCATCGCGTCGCGCAGCGCGGGGGCGGGCTCAGGGGCTGCGGCGTTCGCGCAGGGGTCGGCGCTGTGGCGCGCGTGCGACGCCACCGAGGCGTTCTTGCGTCCGGGCGAGCCGCTGCGCGGTGACGCGGTGGTGGCGTTCTTGGTATGTGAGGATGACTTCCCGCGCGCGGTGCGCTACAGCGTGACGCGCGCCGCGCGTGTGATGCGCAAGCTGCGCGCGCGCGACACCTCACCGATCCCGCGCGACAGCCCCGCGCTGCTGAGCGCGCTGAGCGAGCGGCTGGCCGAACAAGCGATGCTTGAGGCGTTGGAGGCCGACGCGCACTTGGCGCTCTCGCAGCTGCTCGACGCGCTGGCCGCGCTCATGAGCGCGGTGCAGCGCGACTTCTTCGCCGTCGCGCTGTCCCAAGCGCTGGAGAACGCCCCGCCATGACCACGCTGCTTGCCATGAGCTTTGACGCGCCCGCGTCGCCCTCGATCACCCTGCGCCCCAACGATGAGCTGTCTGGTCCGCGCCGTCACCACTTCGGCTGGGGCGTGGCGTGGTACCCTGATGAGGATCGCAGCGCGGCGATCATCAAGGATCCGACCACGATCCAAGACAACGCCATGACGCACCTGTTGCGCGACTGGCCGAGGTTTCGCGCCACCGTGTTCGTGTGCCATGTGCGCGGCGCGGCCAAGCGCATCTCCCAAGATGACACGCACCCGTTCGCCAGACCTTGGGGCGGGCGCGACTGGACGCTGACGCACAACGGCTACCTGCGCGCGGGCTATCAAGACACGCTGTGGCTCGCGCCGGATCAGGAGCAGCCCATCGGCCACACGGACACGGAGCACATGCTGTGCTGGCTCATCCAGCAGCTGCGCATGAGCGGCGCGCGCAGGCTCATCGACGTGGGCTGGGAGCAGCTCAGCGGGTGGTTGGCCACGCTCAACAGCTTGGGCAGCGCGAACCTGCTGTTGTCCGATGGCGACGTGCTCATCGCGTATCAAGACGAGAGCGGCTACAACCCCTTGCACTGGCGCAGGCTGGTGCCCCCGCACGCCACGCTCAGCCACGCCAGCGAGGACGTGGAGCTGACGCTTGGCGGCGCGCTTGACGTGAACCGCACCGCGGTCATCGTCTCAACGCAGCCGATGGGTCAAGCGGGCTGGCACCGCCTAAGCCCCGGTGGGCTGCTCGCCATTCGGCGCGGGGCGCTGATCTGGGAGCGTGGCGAGCGCTTGGAGGCGACGCCCACGACGCTGTGGGCGCCTGGGCCGCCCCCGGCCGCGCAGGCGCAAGCGCCCGGCCCGATGGTGGCCTTGCATCGCGAGCAGGAGCTGCTCACCCACCCAGGCGCGCTCTATCTGGTCAGCCATGACACCCGCTACGACTACACCACCCCCGTGGAGCTGAGCCACCACGCCTTGAGGCTGCGGCCTGTGCATGACAGCGCGCAGCGGCTCTTGCGCCATCAGGTGCGCGTGCAGCCGCAGGGCGCGTGGGAGGCCTTCGAAGATGTCTTCGGCAACTACGCCTTACACTTGGAGCAAGAGTCCGCCTTTGACGCGCTGCACCTGCGCGCGGTGAGCCTCGTGCGCGTGCTGCCTGAGACGCTCGGCGCGCTCCAATCACGCGCGCGGCGCACCTCCATCCCGATCGACTGGATGCCCTGGCAGCGCCAGATGATGCTGCCGTATCTGCTGCCGCCCGAGCTGCCCGAGTCGCAGCTGCGCGAGCTGTTCGACTTCGCCATGAGCTTCGTCGCGCGCCAAGATTATGATCTGGTCGAGACGTTCCTCGACATGAACCAGACCATCCAGCGCGACTTCGCCTATGTGCAAGGCGTCACCACGCTGGAGACGAGCGCCTTTGACGTCTATGTGCGGCGCCAGGGCGTGTGCCAAGACTTCGCCAACCTGCTGATCTGCTTGGCTCGCCTGTTGGGGGTGCCCGCGCGTTATCGCGTGGGCTACATCCACACGGGCGCAGACTACATGAACCAAGCGCAGAGCGAGGCCAGCCACGCTTGGGTGGAGCTGTACTTGCCTTGGTCGGGCTGGCGCGGCTTTGATCCCACCAACGCGTGTCGCGCTGGGCTTGAGCACATCCGCGTGGCCTGCGGCCGCACCTTTAACGACGCCACGCCCACCTCGGGGACCATCTATCGCGGTGGTGGTGGCGAGCGTCTTGAGGTGACGGTGCGCGTGGAGCCGGTGGAGGCGCTGGATGAAGGGCTAGCGCGCTTTGCTGCGGCCTGGTGAGCGGGGCTGTCTCACGCTTGAGCGCGCGTGGTGAGCAGTCACGAGCAACTGTTTAACTAGTTTACAACACAAGACTTGATGGAGCGGTCTGAGTGAGGTAGTCTCGTATTTGTGAAATATTTCACAAATAATGTAATTCCGTGTCGGATGAGGTTGAGGCATGAGTCTAGCTCAGACCTTGATGGCGTGGTGGCGTCATAGCGTCGACTGGTTGGTGACGGTGCGCAGCGACGACCCCCAGGAGCGCCGTCGCGGGCAGTCATTGATCTTGCTCGTGAGCATGCTAGTGGGGCTCAGCCTGATAAGCATGCCGCCGATGATCTTGACGGCTCAGGTTGAGGCGCGCTGGCTCGTCTTCTCCTCGCTCACGGTGTGCCAGCTCATCTACCTGAGCGGCTTGTGGTTGGCGCGCCGCGGCGCGGTGACCGCTGCCGGCTTCTTGGTGAGCTTGACCATCAGCGCCATCGTGATCTTGAGCTCTTATGGGCCAGGCTTTGGTAGCGGGGCGTGGTTCGTGGCAAGCGCCATGCTGGTCGCAGGCTACGCGCTACGTCCAGCGCTGCTGTGGGTCGTGCTGCTAGCCGCTATGCTCATGCTCAGCATAGCATGGTGGGGGCTCATCGGGACCCCTCACGCGACACCCTTAGCGCACCTCTTCCACGTCTTCTTGCTGCTGCTCCTCTTCACCATCTCCATGTTCTTGCATGGGCTGTGGTCAGCGCGCGTGTTCGGGATGCAGCTTCAATCCGAGCAGGAGGCGCGCGCGTCGCGCGCAGACGCGGAGCAGGCACGAGAAGAAGCGGAGCAGGCGCGTACGGAGGCGGAGCTGGCGCGAGCGCGAGCTGAGCGCGCGAGCCGGTCAAAGAGCACGTTCTTGGCGAACATGTCGCACGAGCTGCGCACGCCCTTAAACGCGATCATCGGCTACTCGGAGATGCTGCAAGAGGAATACGGCGGCGAGGATGAGCTGATGGGGCAGGACCTCTCACGCATCCAGACCGCGGGCAAGCACCTGCTCGGCCTCATCAATGACATCCTCGACCTGTCCAAGATCGAGGCGGGGCGGATGAGCCTCTATGCGGAGGACTTCTCCGTCGCCTCGCTCATGTCCGAGGTCTGGGACACGGTGGCCCCTGCGGCGCGGCGCCAAGACATCACGCTGGATGTGTCATTGAGCGAGCACATCGGCACGATGCGTGCCGATCGCACGAAGCTGCGCCAGGTCTTGATCAACATCGTCGCCAACGCCGTGAAGTTCACAGAGCGCGGTCAGGTGAGCATCCACGCGCGGTCGGAGCTTCGCGAGGGTGGTGAGATGCTTGTCTTTGAGGTGCAAGACACTGGGGTCGGGATGAGCCCCGAGGTGCTGGCGCGCGTGTTCGGTGAGTTTGAGCAAGCGGACAACTCGACGACGCGCAAGGTGGGCGGCACGGGCCTTGGCTTGGCGGTGTGCAAGCGCCTGTGCGAGCTGATGGGTGGCCACGTCAGCGCCACCAGCCAAGAAGGACAAGGCTCGCTCTTTGTCGTCGTCGTCCCGCGCGTTCAACTGTCACACACCACCGACGCGCACCCAGAGCTACAGGGCGGCCTCGGCACAGCGGGGCACGCCCTGAGCGTCGATGCTGATCCGTCGTGGCCGCATGTGCTGGTGATCGATGACGATGTGGCGACGCGCGACTACCTGACGCGCCAGCTGATGCGCGAGGGTTTCTATCCGGTGCTGGCGGCATCAGGGGAGGAGGGCTTGGCGCGGCTTGAGCAGGGCGACATCGCGCTGGTGATCTTGGATTTGCTGTTGCCCGGCATCGACGGCTGGGAGGTCTTGCGCCAGCTCAAGGCCACGCGCCCTGAGCTGCCCGTGGTGCTGGCGAGCGTGATGGACGATCGCGAGCAAGCCTTCACGCTGGGCGCGAGCGCGTATCTGGTCAAGCCGCTGGCGCGTCAAGATCTGCTGAGCGTGCTAGAGCGCCTGTTGGGGGGCTTGCTCCCCGACGCTGCCAGCGCCGTGGATGTGCTCGTGGTGGAGGACGATGAGGCCAGCCGCTCCTTGCTGCGTCGTTATTTGAATGATGAGCGGTGGGTGATCCGTGAGGCACATGACGGCTTGCAAGCGCTCGAGCGCTTGGAGGAGCAGCTGCCGCAGGTGGTGCTGCTGGATCTGATGATGCCCCAGATGGACGGCTTTGATGTGCTGGAGCGCCTGCGCGCGAACCCCGCGTGGCGCCACATCCCCGTGATCATCGTCACCGCCAAGTCGCTCACCCCTCAAGAGCAAGCCTACCTGCGCCAAGGCGCGGCGCACATCTTCCACAAGGGGGCGCTGTCACGGCGCGCGCTCTTGGGCGAGGTGCGCGCGGCGTTGCAGCCCTGAGGCTGGGCCGCCTCAGCGCTCTGGCTCGCCAGGAGGCTGCGCCTCTTCGGTGATCAGCTCAAAGGTGGACAGGTAGAGGCCAAAGGACTCGACCTGAAAGCCCGCGCGTTCGATGCGATCGCGGACCTGATGCAGCAGCTCAGGCGCCAGCGCGTTGCGCACGGCGTGACGCTGATCATGGAGCGCCCACCACATATAATCAGGCAGCAGCTCCATCACCCAGTCCATCCCCTCGCGCAGCGCGGGGATGTTGAGCCGCCGCAGCGAGCGATAAGGCGACTGCAACCCCGCCGTGCCGCTCATCGTGCCGTGCGCCAGCTCCTCGCCCAACAAGTAGACCGCCCGATCGATGTGATACGGGCTCACGCGCCGCTCAAAGGGGCCATGATCCGCCATGGCGAGGCCCAGCTGCAGGTGATACTGGCGCCGCGCCGCGGCGCGCAGCGCCTCGTAGCGAAGCCACGCAGGCGACGTGTGCGGATCATGCTCGTAGCGCGGGATGAGCGACTCCAGCACGATGGTGGGGCTGTAAGCGGGCAGGCTGTCGTTGGGGAAGCGCTGGCGCAGATCGCGATGGTAATCACGCAGGAAGGCGCGGAACTCTAGCGCGTCAAGCTGTGTGCCGAGCATCAGGCTGGTTCGGATGATCTTCGCGGCGCTTGTCATGAGCGGCCTCCGATCGTTCGCACCTCACACCATGAGATACCTCTTAAGGATACACGCGCTCGCCAAGCTTTGTCAAAAGCTTGACGAGCGCGGCCCAGACGCGCCGACGGCGACCTCACGCAGCTGCTCAAGGCTTGGGACGATGAGGCTGGTGGGCGCGTCGCGCACGATGTCGCGCGCGCTGAGCGCGCGCACGATCTCGCGGGCGCGCTGCGGGCTCACGCCGATCAGCGGGGCGAGCCTGTGCGCGGCGTGCGGGAAGCGCAGCTCGCCATGATCGCCGCTGAGCTGGCCGCGCGTCTCGATCAGGTGCAGCACCGCGCGCGCGAAGCGATGCTCAGGCTCCGCATACAGCAGCGAGGACAGCGGCACCGTGTAGCGCTTACGCCGCAGCGGCGCCCCCAGCGCCGCGATCGACTCGCCTAGGTGCGGCCCTGCCAGCGCGTCGAAGTCCTCGCGCGTGGCGCTCACGAGCAACGTGTCGTCGAAGGCGCGCAGCGCCGACTCGGCGCGCGCGTCCTCATGGAGCGCGCCGAAGGCGTCGCCGCGTCGCAGCGGCGCGCGCTCGCGCGCCCGATCTTGCACATACACCCCCCCTTGAAGCACCACATACACGCGCCCATCATCGCCCTCATGCGTGATGTCTGCGTTGTGGCCCCAACGCTCAATGCGGCCGCTCTTGCGCAGCGCCTCCATCACCTGCGCGGGGACGCGCTCGCCAAACCTCAAGCCTCGAAAGTACCAGATCGCGCCGCTCATCCTCTGCCTCATCTGCCTCATCGCTCGCGCGCCTCGGAGGTTTGCACCTCAAGCGCTTGGGCGTCAATTACTCGACATGTTCGCTCGTCAGAGCTAACCCTGCCCAGGTGAACTTGTGATGCGAGCACGTTGTGTCGCGTCAATCCCGCGCCTCGCTCACCTTGGCTTGGAGAGATCTAACATGGACACCTCACGCTTGATCACCCGAACTGTCATGCTCACCCTCCTGGCCAGCGCGCTGAGCTTGAGCGCGTGCTCAGGTTGCGAAGATGACGCTGACTCTTGCAGCAACGGTGCGCGCGACGCAGGGGAGGAGGGCGTCGACTGCGGCGCGAGCTGCGGCCCCTGTGAGGCTGTCACCCTCACCATCAGCGCCCCCAGCGAGGGTGAGACGATCAACGATGCCCAGCCTGCCGTGCGCGGCACCAGCGCCCCGGGCGCTACCATTGAGCTGCGCTTCGATGACGCCGCAACGCTGGCCGTGACCGCCAACGCGCAGGGCGTCTGGAGCCAGCGCGCCCCCCTGCTCGACGATGGCCCCCACACGCTCACCGCCACCACCACCAGCGCTCAAGAAATCAGCGCCACCGCCACCGTCTCCTTTAACGTCGCCGCCAACGCTCCCCCCATCAGCATCACCAGCCCAACACAAGATGCCCACGTCAACACCCTCACACCGATGGTCGCGGGGCAGACCGCATCACAGCTAAGCGTCACGTTGTGGGCGAATGATGTGGAGGTCGGCGCCGCCCAAGCCGACGCCAGCGGCGCGTGGCAGATCACCACCGCCTCGCTCGCTGAGGGCGAGCTGGTGTTGGAGGCGCGCGTGGCGGATGAGCAGGGCAACCTGGGGCGCGCGTCTGTGGCCCTCACGATCGATGTCACGCCGCCGCTGCTGACGATCGACGCCCCCACGCAGGAGGAGCTCATTGAGACCTCACCCCTCATGCTCACGGGCAGCTCCGAGCCTGGTCTGTCTGTCACGCTGAACCTCAACGGCGCCGAGGTCGCGCGCGCCGAGGTCGATGACGCGGGTCAGTGGCAGAGCAGCCTCACGATCGATCTCACCAGCCCCGACCAAGCGCTGGAGGCCACCGTCACGGACCTCGCGGGCAACACCACGCGCGTCCAACGCGCGCTTGATGTCTTCACCGACCCGCTCTCCGTCCTCGCCACAGGCGGCAACTTCTGGTGTGGGATCAGCCGCCAGACGCGCGAGCTCCAATGCCGAGGCGCCAACGGTCAAGGCCAAGCGACCCCCCCCTCGGGCGAGTTCACAGCGGTCGCCGCGACAGGGACCTACGCTTGCGCCCTCAACGCCGCTGGCGCCATCACCTGCTGGGGCAACGCCACGGGGGATCGCCTCAACGCGCCCGCAGGCGCGTTCACCTCGCTCGCGCTCGGTGAGTCGCATGGCTGCGCGCTCGACGCCGCTGGCGCTGCCACCTGTTGGGGCGGCGGCCAGCCCGCCTCCAAGCGCTCGCCACCGGCTGAGACCTTCACCCAGATCGCCGCTGGCACGATCGCCTCATGTGGTATCACCTCAGTCGGCGCCCTGGTGTGTTGGGGCGCCCCCACCTTCGTTGATGCCACCCCCAACGCAGGCCCATGGCGCGCCGTTGGCGTCGGCGAGGGGCTCGCCTGCGCGCTCGACCAAGCGGGTGAGCCCCACTGCTGGGGACCAGGCGTGCGCCCTGGCGCTGTCTTCCCTCCCGCTGGCCCGTTTGAGGCGCTCGCTGTCGGCGCCAATCACGCCTGCGCGCGCGGCGCCGATCAGCGCGTGAGCTGCTGGGGACAAGACAGCGCGGGGCAAGCCGCTGCCCCCGCCCGCGCCCTCGGTGAGCTCTCCCTGTCGCAAGACACCAGCTGCGCGCTCAGCCCCGCTGGCGCCCCCGTCTGCTGGGGCGTTGTCCCCTGAGCACGCTGGTCGCGTCATTCTCTCTTTCTCCTGTCAGAGCGCTGCGCTATGGATGATCTCGGCGCTTCATCTGCTCACGATGAAGCGCTTGTGCTCCACAACTGGCGCCGAGCACTGACTTATCCGGCGCCCTGACAGGAGACCCCACCCATGAGCGACCCCCACCAGCTCGGCACACTCGCCGTGCATGGCGCCTCGCGCCGTCGTCAACCCCACGCCACCATCACCACCCCCATCAGCGCCGCCGCCACCTATGTGTTTGATGACACACAGGAGCTGCACGATCATTTTCAGGGAAAGATCGCGCGCGAGGAGTATGGTCGCTACGGTAACCCCACCGTCGAGGAGGCCGAGCGCAGGCTCGCTGACCTCGACGAGGCTCCCGCTTGCGCCCTGTTCTCCAGCGGCATGGCGGCTATCAGCACCGCGCTGCTGGCCATGCTTCGCCAAGGCGCCCATGTGGTCATGACGGCCGACTGCTACCGACGCACCCGACAGCTCGTGTCCGGCGTCTTGTCTCGCTATGGGGTCGAGGCGACCCTCGTGGAGCCCGGTGATTATGACGCGCTGGAGGCCGCGATCCGCCCCGGCCAGACGCGCCTCATCCTGTGTGAGTCGCCCACCAACCCCTACTTGCGCGTCGCTGACCTCGCGCGCTTGGTCACGATCCGCAAGCGCCATCGCGGCGTCAAGCTCATGATCGACGCCACCTTCGCCACGCCCATCAACCTCAAGCCTTACACCTTCGGCGTGGACCTCATCACCCACTCTTGCACCAAATACTTGGGCGGTCACAACGACCTGCTCGCGGGCTGTATCACTGGCGATGAGGCGCTCGTCAGCGCCATCCGCGACTTTCGCGGCATCACTGGCGCCGTGCTCGATCCCCACAGCGCCTACCTCTTGATCCGTGGCATCAAGACCCTCGCGCTGCGCGTTGAGCGCCAGAACGCGTCTGGCCTCGCGCTCGCCACCTGGCTGGAGTCCCACCCCGCCATTGAGCGCGTCTTCTACCCGGGCCTTGAGAGCCACCCCGATCACGCCGTCGCCGCCGCCCAGATGCGCGGCTTTGGCGGCGTCATCAGCTACCGCGTGCGCGGCGGCTTAGAGGCCACCTCACGCTTCATCGACGCCTGCACCATCGCCCAGATCGCCCCCTCGCTCGGCGGCGTCGAGACGCTCATCGAGCAGCCCGCCCTCATGTCCTTCTATGAGCTGACCACCAGCGAGCGCGAGGCCATCGGCATCACCGACAACCTCGTGCGCATGGCCGTCGGCATTGAGGACCTCGACGACCTGCGCGCTGACCTCGCCCGCGCCCTGAAGGTGATCGCATGACCGCTTGCGCTTACCGCGTCATCAAGTTCGGCGGCTCCTCCGTGGGCCGCGCCCAGAGCCTGCGCCAGATCATCGACACCCTCGTCGCTGAGCACGCCCAAGGCCCGCTCGCCGTCGTCGTCTCCGCCATGGGTGACACCACCGACTGGCTGCTTGACGCCGTCGCCTTGGCCGCCAAAGGCCAGCTCGATGAGGCCGAGCAGGTCGTCGATCGCTTAGGAGATCTGGCCACCACCACCGCGCTGATGGTCCTGCGTGACGCCGATCCTGCGCGCGCGCAGCGCACCGTCTCCGATCTCACCCAGGCCGCTCGCGCGCTGCTCGCCCCTTTGCGCCAGATGCTGCTCGGCGTCAGCCTCTTGCAGCTTGAGTCTGCCCAAGCCACCGACGCGATCCTCTCCTTCGGTGAGCGCCTGAGCGTGACGGTCATCTCCGGCCTCTTGCGCGCCTTTGATCTGCCCGCCTTCGCCCTCGACGCCCGCGACTGGACCCTCACCGACGCCACCTACGGCCAAGCCCGCGTCGACTGGGACGCCTCGCGCGACAAGCTCGCCGCGCTTCGCGCAAGCTGGGACCCGCGCGCCATCCCCATCTGCACCGGCTTCATCGGCCAGACCCCCGACGGGCGCACCACCACGCTCGGTCGCAACGGCTCCGATTACACCGCCGCCTTGCTCGCCCGCGCCCTGGAGGCCAGCGAGCTGATCATCTGCACCGACGTCTCTGGCGTCATGACCGCCGACCCGAGGATCGTCAGCGACGCCTATCCGGTGAGCCACCTGAGCTACTTGGAGGCGCTGGAGCTGGCGAACTACGGCGCCAAGATGTTCCACGCGCGCACCATGCTCCCGCTCATCGCGTCCTCCATCCCGATGCGCATCCGCAACACGATGGATCGCGAGGATCCTGGCACCCTCATCGGCGCGTCGCGCCCTGAGGGCGCGCGCGGTCCCACCTGCGTCACCTCGCTGGAGCGCCTCGCCTTGGTGGACGTGCGCTGGCGTCAGCTCGAACAGCAAGCCCAGATGGGACACCGCGTCTTACACGCGCTGGAGCGCGCCAACGTCTCCGTCTGGATGGCCACCCAGGCCGCCCACGGTCAAGCCGTCGCCGTCGCGCTGCCGCTCTCACAGCTCGACTTGGCCCACGACGCTATCCAAAAAGCCCTGCGCCCCGAGCTTGAGCGCGGCGAGGTCGAGGCGCCGCGCGTGATCGCGCCCGTGACCTTGCTCTCACTCGTCGCTGAGCAGATGCAAGAGACGCACAACCCCGCAGGTCGCTTCTTTCACACCCTCGCCGGTGTCGGCGTCAGCGTGCTGGCGATCGCGCAAGGCCAAAGCTCACGCTCCATCTCGTGCGTCATCCACGAGGCCGACACCGCCCTGGCCGTGCGCACCACCCACGCCGCCTTCAACTTCGCGCACCAGCCCGTCAGCGTCTGCCTCATGGGCAAGGGCGTCGTCGGCGCGCAGCTCATCGCCCAGATCGCCGCGCAGCGCGAGCTGCTTCGCCGCGACCATGATCTTGACCTGCGCTTGGTCGGCCTCATCGACAGCGCCCGCGTCTTGCTCGATCCTGATGGCCTCGACCCTGAGCAGGCCATCGCGCTGCTCGATGATCCTGCGCGCAGCGTGCCGCGCACCGAGGCCTCGCTTGATGACGCCTTGGCGCGGCTGCGCCGCTTGCCCGTGCCGATCCTCGTGGACTGCACCTCCGCCGATGACATGGACCTCATCTATCAGCGCGCGTTCGCTCATCAGGTCCACGTCGTCGCCGCCAACAAGAAGCCGCTCACCATCCCGTGGCCCGCGCGCCAGGCGCTGATGCGCGCCGCGCGCCACGGCGCGCGCGCTTACCGTTACGAGACGACCGTGGGCGCGTCGCTGCCCGTCATTGAGACGCTCAAAGACCTCGTGCGCACCGGCGATCGCGTGCGCCTCATCGAGGGCGCATTCTCCGGCACGCTCGGCTTCCTCACCAACGAGATCATGGCTGGCGTGCCGCTGTCGCGCGCCGTGCGACAAGCCCGCGAGCTTGGCTACACCGAGCCGCGCCCCCAAGACGACCTCTCCGGCCTCGACGTCGCACGCAAGGCCCTCATCCTCGCCAGAGAGCTCGGCTTCGCGCTGTCCTTAGATGACGTCGAGGTCACCCCGCTCGTGCCCGCCGCGCTGCTCGACACTCCCACCCCTGAGGCGCTGTTTGAGGCGCTTGAGGCGCACGACGCAGAGGTGACAGCCCGCGCTCAGGCGCTCAGAGAGCGGGGCGCAGCCCTGCGCTACTTAGCGATCCTCGATCCTGAGGCCGCGCGCCAAGGCCTGCCCGCGCTTCGCGTCGGCCCCGTCGAGGTCGAGGCCGATCATCCCGCCGCGCGCCTTCGCGGCGCCGAGGCGTTCGTCGCCTTCACCACCGATCGCTACAGCACCTACCCGCTCATCGTCCAAGGCGCTGGCGCCGGCGGCGCCGTCACCGCAGCGGGCGTCCTCGCTGATGCGCTGCGCGTCGCTCAGCAGGTCCGAGGTCGATGACGTGACCTCACTTGTGCCCCTGCCCATTGATGACGTGCTGCCCGAGCTGATCGCGGCGCTGCGCCTCGACGGCGCCGCGATCTTGCGCGCGCCGCCAGGCGCGGGAAAGTCCACGCGTGTGCCAGGCGCCCTGCTCGACGCACACCTCCTCGACCCCGCCGACCTCGCTTGGATTACACAGCCGCGACGCGTCGCGGCGCGCGCGCTCGCCACGCGCGTCGCCCACGAGCGCGGCACAACACTGGGCGCTGAGGTCGGCTATCAGGTCCGCTTCGAGCGGCGCGCCAGCGACGCGACGCGCCTGCTGTTCACCACCGAGGGCATGCTGCTTCGACAGCTCCAGCGCGATCCGCTGCTCGATGGCGTCGGCGCCGTCATCCTCGACGAGCTGCACGAGCGCAGCCTCGACGTGGACTTGTGCCTCGCCATGCTCGCTGAGGTGCGCCAAGCGCGCCCCGAGCTGCTGCTCGTCGTCATGTCCGCCACCCTCGACGCCGCACCGCTGGCAAAGATGCTCGGCTGTCAGGCCATCACGAGCCTGGGGCGCGCCTATCCTGTCACCACGACGCTCGCGCCTTGCGGCCTGGACGCGCGCGCCGCAGGCGCCGCGCGCGCCATCGAGGACGCCATGATGTCGCCCGACGATGACGGCGGTGACGCCCTCATCTTCATGCCCGGCACCCGCGACATCCTCGACACCATGCGCCACTTGGAGGCGCCCGCGCGCCGCCTCGGCTTCGAGGTGTTGCCGCTGCACGGCGGCCTCACGCTCGCTGAGCAAGTGCGCGCCATTGAGCCCGGCACCCGCCGCCGGGTCATCGTCGCCACCAACATCGCTGAGACCTCCCTCACCGTCGAGGGCGTCACGCTCGTGGTCGACAGCGGCCTCGTGAAGCAGCTTCGCCAGACGCAGAGCGGGCTTGATCGCCTCGACACGATCACCATCAGCCAGTCCAGCGCCGCCCAGCGCGCCGGACGCGCCGGGCGCGTGCGCCCTGGGCGCGCCATCCAGCTCTGGAGTGACGCCGACGCACGCGCCATGCGCCCCTACGACTTGCCCGAGGTGCGTCGCGTCGGCTTGTCCGGTGCGCTGCTCCAGATCGCCGCGTGGCGCGGTGATGATCCTCGCGGCTTCGGGTGGTTTGAGCCGCCCACAGAGCAGGCCATCGCCCGTGATGAGGCGCTGTTGCGCGCGCTTGGCGCGCTCAAACCTGGCGCCTGGGGCCTCACACCCATCGGCCAGAACCTGCTCTCACTGCCTCTGGAGCCGCGCTTGGGCAGGTTCTTGTTAGAGGGCGCGCGCGCAGGTTTGCTCGATGAGGTCGCCCGCGCCGCCGCGCTCCTATCCGAGGGCGACGCCCGCGCTGGCGCGGGGCAGGCGCTCGTCATGTGCGACGTGTGGGAGGCCACCCAGCGCGCCTCGCGCGGGGAGCTGCCTCACGCCACCCGCCAGATCCAGCGCCAGCTCATCGACCTCATGCGTGAGGTCGCAAAGCCCGCGCGCGAGGATCACGTCGGCCCGCGCGAGGATCGCTTCCGCCGCGCCATCGCGACCGCTTGGCCCGATCGCCTCTGCGTCAGCCAGCGCGGCGACGCCGACGCCTATATTATGGCGGGCGGCTCGCCAGTCACCCTCGGGCGTGAGAGCCGCGCGCGCGGCGGCGAGCTGATGATCGCGGTGGAGGTCTCCGGCCAGCGCGCCACGCGCGGTGAGTCCAGCGGCATCGTGGCGCGCCCGCTCGTGCGCATGGCCACACGCCTGAGCCGCGAGGAGCTTGGCCGCTGGCTGCCCGACCTGCTCACCACCCAAGTCGAGGTCACCTTTGATCCTTCGCGCGAGCGCGTCATGGCGCTGCGCCGCACCCGCGCCGCAGGCCTGCTGTTAGACGAGCAGGTCGCCTCCACCCGCGAGCACGCCGCCCCGATGCAGGTCGCAGCCCAGCTCGCCCACGCCGCCAGCGCCGATCTGCGCATCGCGCTCGCGCTCGATGATGATGGCGAGCAGTGGCTGGAGCGGCTGGCGTTTGCGCGCGCGCACGCCCCGGAGCTTGAGCTGCCCGCGCTGCCCGCTAAGGCCCCAAGCGAGGGGCGCGACGAGGCCGCCCAAGCGATCATCACCGCGTGGTGCTGGGGCAAGCGCAGCTTCCAAGAACTGAGACAGGCGCAGCTCGCGAGCCTGCTGCGCAGCTCGCTCACGCGCCACCAGTGGAGCGCCCTTGAGGCCATCGCGCCCGAGCGCGTCACCATCCCCTCCGGACGCGCCACACGCCTGCACTACCAAGGCGCCGACTCCCCCGTGCTCGCCGCGCGCATCCAAGACCTGTTCGGCCTGCATCAGACCCCGCGCGTGGGGCAGGGGCGCGTCCCCGTCACCCTCCACCTGCTCGCCCCAAGCGGCCGCCCCGCCCAAGTGACTCAAGATCTGGCGAGCTTCTGGACCAACACCTACCCCGAGGTCCGCAAGGAGCTGCGCGCGCGCTATCCTCGCCACGACTGGCCCGAGGATCCGCTCACCGCGATCGCCCGTCAGCGCGGTGACAAGCGCTCGCGATGAGGCGCGCTGGCGTGCGTCTACTCCAGCGCGCGCCGTCAGTGGAGCGCGCCCACGCCAGCCCCCCGGGGCGTGATAACCCCGCAGCGCCCCTGGCTTCAGCCCGCAGATACAGCGCTTTTGAGGGGGGCGGTGGTGTTGGCATAGGACTTGTATTAAGATAACTTGTCTCAAGCGACGCGACCTTGACCTCTCGCCTAAGGTGATCACTCATGCGCACGCCTCATCAAACTCGCCGCCCCACGCTCTCCCTGATCGTGCTCTTGACCATGCTCGCTTACGCAGGCTTCGCGCTCGGTTGCCTCATCGTCGAGGAGACCACGACCTACGAGGATGATCATGGCGGCACGACCAACCCGCGCCCCAGTGATCCTGGTCATCCGACACACCCCACTGTTCCCACCGATCCTACGAACCCAACAGCTCCTACGGATCCCACGGATCCCACGAACCCTGTGCCCGATTGCCCGATCTCGGGTGAGGTGTGCGGGGTGGACGGTGTGAGCTATGAGACGCGCTGTGCGGCGAGCCGCGCGCATGTCCGGGTGGACTACATTGGCGCTTGTGCGCCGGCCTGTCAGGTAGACGCCGATTGCGCCATCTATGAGCTGTGCAGCAGCCAAGGTCGCTGTGAGGCCGTCTCTTGCCAGGAGATCGACGCGCCGGTCTGCGGCGTGGATGGCAACACCTACCCCAACGCCTGTGACGCCAACGCCCATCACGTCGCCGTGGACTATGACGGTGAGTGCGCGCCCGCGTGCAACGTGGACGCTGACTGCGAAGATGCCACACACCTGTGCAACGGCGCGGGTCGCTGTGAGGAGGCAAGCTGCCCGGTGCTCGCGCCCGATGACATCAGCCAAGAGGTCTGCGCTGGCGACGGCTTCACCTACCAGACCGCTTGCCAAGCGCGCCTCGCGCGTCAGACGATCGTCCATGAGGGCTGCTGCGTCGAGTGAGCCTGTGAGACAACTTCTGAGCTAGCGCGGCGCACGCCGCGCGACGTAGCATGACGGCGCGCCGATCTCTCGATCAGCGCGCCGTCGCCTCGTCTGCCCTCAGCCCCAGGTCGCCTCAATGCACAAGCTCAAGTGGGACGCGCTCTTGATCGATGCCATCGACTGGCCCGAGGCCACTGGCCCGCGCGTGGTCGTGGTCGGCGCGGGCGCCGCTGGCTTGAGCGCCGCCCGCGCGCTGCGCTCACGCGGCGCGCAGGTGATCGTGGTCGAGGCGCGCGATCGCCTCGGTGGACGCGTGCACACCGTGCATCACGACGGCGTCGCCGTGGAGCTGGGCGCGAGCTGGATCCACGGCGCCTCCAAGAAGAACCCCATCCGCAAGCTCACCGAGGCGTGGTCGATCGCCACCAAGCGCACGCATGAGGAGCGCGCGCGGCTCGTGGGCGCTCAAGGCCCCTTAGACCACGCGCAGGTCGAGCGCGCTCACGCCATCGTTGAGAAGCTTGAGGCCTGGATTGAGGGCCTGTGGGAGCATCACACCGAGCAGGGCGATCCTGATCTGAGCGTCTTTGACGCCATGCTCCAAAACGGCCTGCCCGAGCTGGACGAGGACGAGCGCGAGGCGTTCGACTGGGCCATGCACGTCATGGCCATGGGGGAGGGGATCGAGGCAGAGTCACTCTCACTGCTCGGCTACGAGGACGATGATCCTTACACTGGCCCCGATCGCTTGGTGTTAGGCGGCTATGGCGCCCTCATGGAGCGCTTGGCCAGCGGCCTGGAGGTGCGCCTCTCCTCGCCCGCTGAGGCCATCGAAGCGCGCGCGCATGACGTGATCGTCCACGCTGGCGAGCGCGCGATCGTGGCTGATGTTGCCATCGTCACGCTCCCGCTGCCCGTGCTCCAGTCCGGCATCATCACCCTCTCACCGCCGCTGCCAGAGCCTGTGCAGCAAGCCTTACGCAAGCTCAAGACGGGCCACCTGATGAAGCTCGTGGCGCTGTTTGATGAGGTCGCGTGGCCCGAAGACGCCCACACCTTCGCGCTGATGACGCCGCCATTTCGCGGCGCCGCCTACATCACCAGCGCCTCAGGCCACGGCGGCGCGCCGCTCTTGATGGGGTTCATCGGCGGACAAGCCGCGCGCGACGCCGAGGCGCGCCCTGACGCGTCGCTCATGGCCGACTTCTTGGAGGACGCCGCGCGCGCCATCGGCCAGCCGCTGCCCACCCCAAAGAAGACCTGGGTCTCACGCTGGGGCAAAGACCCGTGGGCGCGCGGCGCCTATTCGCACCTGCCCGTGGGCGCGCGCAGCGCGGACCGACGCGCGCTCCAAGCGCCGCATGCTGACGGCAAGATCCTGTTCGCCGGAGAGTGGACCTCGATCGATGACGTGGGCACGGTGCACGGCGCGCTGCGCGAGGGGCTTCGCGCCGCACGGCGCGCGCTGAAGGGCCTGCCTCAGTCGTGAGGTGATGGCCCCTGACGCAGCTTCTTGGTCTGGCCGCGCTGCTTCTTCTCATCTACCCGCTTGCGCTTGGCCGCGCGCGAGGGCTTGGTCGCCACGCGCTTCTTCGGCACGATCAGCGCCTGACGCACCAATGAGGCGAGCTGTGTGCGCGCCTGCTGCAAGTTCTGATGCTGGCTGCGCTCGCTCTCCGCGTGCAACACCAGCTCCCCGTCTTGCGTGATGCGGTTCGCGAGCTTCGTCATCACCCGCGCGCGCTGCACCTCGCTGAGCGCTTGCGTCTCAGCGACCTTCCAGCGCAGCGTGACCTTGCTGCTCGTGGTGTTGACGTGCTGACCGCCAGGGCCGCCCGAGCGGCTGGCAGCCCAGGACAGCTCATGGGCAGGCAGCGTGACGCCTGGCTTGATCTCCAGCTCCTCGGACATGACGATCCCTCTCAGAACATGATAATGGGCCAGCAGGAGGCCGCTGTGCGCGGCGTTAACCGCTCAGACGCGAGGATTGTTCCATGCCTGACACCACCCGCATCGTCGCCCCCGGCCCCTCACCCGGCACAGTCCTCACCCAAGACGGCCAAGTGCTGCGCCCCCCGGCCGACTGGGATCTGTTGCCCCCCGGTGACGCGGGCCTGACGCGCCGCGTGAAGGCCGCAGGCCCCACCTGGACCGTGCAGACCAAGCGCGGCCGCAAGCTGTTCTCACAGGGCGTCTGGGCGCCCGCGCGCCACATCGAGCGCGCGCGATTGTCCATTGAGACAGAGCGCGAGACGCCCGCCTACCAGCGCAAGCGCGAGGCCGACGCGCGCCGGCGCGATCAGGCGCAGCGCGAATACGTCACCACCTTTGAGCAGGCCATCTTGAAGTTCTTGGCCTTTGACGCCTCTTATGATCCGCTGGCCCGCGCGCTGGCAGCCGTCGTCACCGCGCACGCCACCCCCGTCGGCAGCGGCACGGTCGCCCGCACGCAGCGCATCCCCGTCGAGCAGCGCGCCCAAGCGGCGGTCATCGCCTGGATGCGCCACCAGACCACGGCCTACGACCACATGGTCATCCCGCGCGTCAAAGGCGCGCGCCGCCAAGTGCGCGCCATGCTCGCCAGGCGCTCCGTCGAGCTGCTCGCCAAGTACCGACGCGGAGAGGCCGTGGCGCTTGAGGATTGCCCGCTCCAGCAGGCCTTAAAGCGTGGTCCTGTGGAGGATCATGGCGATCGTGAGGAGGAGTGATCCCCCCCTTGTGCCAAGTCTAGCTCAAGCGATGCGACGCGCTTGTAGCCTAGGCCCGCTCCCGCACAACCTCCGCGCCCACCTCCCGCAGCGCTTGATTCTAAGCGTGGATCGTCCAAGTCACGCGGTCACTTGCGCGCGACCATAAAGCCCGACTGATGCTCGCGCGAGGGCGCCAACGCGAGCTTAGACTTAACGATCGCCTCTCCAGGCGCCGCGCATCGCGTCGTCTACGAGCGGCGGATGCGCTCTGTGCGCTCTTGTAGAAGCGACCTCCGGTCGCTTTTGCGCTTCGATGGGTCGCAGTCAGGCCATCAAGGCCGCTTGTGTCAAGCCTAGCTCAAGCGATGCGGCGCGCTTGAGCAGCGGCCCGTTCCCACACAACCTCCTTCAGCGGTGCATCGCAGGTGCATATTTTATGCGGGGATCGTCCAAGCGAGGTGGAGCGATGCGGGCGGTGGCAGGGGGGCGAGAGCGCGATCGTGATGAGGTTTTAGAATGATCGTATCGCGATGTTTTGAGACAGCTTCAGCCGGGCCAAGACCTGCTAGACTCAGCGTCACGACGCCGCGCTGAGGCGCTGATATAGGCAGAGCACCTGATGTGCACAGGGTGAGCGCGCCGAGATCACGCGGGTGATGGCGTCAGGTCAAGCGCAGCGTTTTTGAGGATGTTCGCATGACGATCATGCGACACCTTGACGCTGTTCATAAAGTCTCTATAAATGTGTTCAGTGTTTGGGCGCGCTGCCACCTCGTGACACCGCCGCTCGAGATTTGTCCCCACCCCGTCGCACCGAGGCCAGAGAAGCTCATGGGTTTTAAGAAGATGGCTCCCGCCAAGTATCCCCCTCGCCAGTGGTCGCTCGTCGGCTATCCTGGCTCTGGCAAGTCAACCTTCGCCGCGCAGCTCAAGACCCCCATGGTCGTCGTGGACGCCGATCACCGCTTCCAAGAAGTGTTGCATGTGGCGAGCGGCGAGGTGTTTGAGCTGAGCGAGCGCCGCACCGATAACGTGGATCCTAATGAGATCACGCGTCGGCTCGCGGAGAACATGCCCGGCAGCAACGTCAAGACCGTCGTCGTCGACTCGCTGACCGCCATCATCACGCCGCTCGTCGTCCAGGCGATGGTCGACGCCGATAACAAGCGCTCCAAGAACCTCTCCGCGTCGTTCCGCGTCAAGGCCTTGGCGATGCGCCAGATCCAGGACGCCATCACCCGCTGGGGCACCGACGTCTTGTGGATCTACCACCTCCAAGACTCCCGTGACGCCCAGGCCAACGCTATCACCCGCGCTACCATCAGCCAGACCGAGGTCGCGCGCCTCACCCGCTCCATCAACGTCCAGATGGAGGTCGTCCAAGACGATCATGGCCGTCGCGGCATCAAGGTCGTGTGGGCGCGCCGTGGCCGCTCCGGCATGGTC
>CAYXWB010000052.1:0-21687 GCA_964468515.1 uncultured Bradymonadales bacterium
CTCACCCCCTAGCCCCCTCTCCATAAATGGCGAGGGGGGACCGCTCCTGATTGATATTTTCCCAAAATAAAGTCTAATTTCAACTGACGAAGACTCAGTCTTTGGAAGTACATCTATCTTCCAAAGGAGTCACCCCCTCGCCATTTATGGAGAGGGGGCCGGGGGGTGAGGTCTCTTTGCACATTTGCCAAAGCTTGTTCACGCGATGATGCGGGCAAGTGAAGGCGTGACTTGGACGATCCCCGCTTAGAATCTACATCATCGACGCACCGCTCAGGAGGTCGTGCTCACTCGGCCAGCTCATCCAGCGCCGCCAACAGCGCGTCGCCCTGCGCCTCATCGAACACCAGGATGCCATGCGCGCGCAACAGCGCGGCGGTCACGCCATCGCCCGCGCGAAGCGCGCCGCTGAAGCTGCCATCATACACCTCGCCATGACCGCACGAGGGGCTGCGCGCCTTGAGCAGCACGCAGCGCACCTCATGGCGCGCACACAGCGCCAGCGCGCGCTGCGCGCCCTCAATGAAGTGGTGCGTCACATCTTCACCCGCGCGCGTCAGCAGGCGCGCGCGCCCGGCCAAGGCGTCCGCGCCCTCGCCGCCCACAAGCTCAGCGGCGGGCCGAGGCACGGGCAGTCCGCCCAAAAGCTCGGGGCAGATCGGCAGCAGCTCGCAGCGCGTACGAAGCTGCTCCAAAAGCGCGGGCGCAGCGATCTTGCTCTGGCCATCATAGCGCACGGGCTGGCCCAACAAGCAGGCGCTGATGGCCAGCTTCACGCGCGCGCTCACGCCAGCTCTCCGGCCACGTTCCACTCCAGATAGCGCCGCCGCGCCGCGCGATCGGGGTAGCTCGCCAGCGCGTGCATCAGCTTGGTGGTGGCCGCCTCCAGGCGCATCTTGCCGCCCGAGATGGCGCCGATCTCCGCCAGCTCGCGGCTGTTCGCATAGCGCATCAGGTCGACCGCGCCCGTAGACGGTGTGATGACCACCACGTCGACGCCCGCATCAATGGCACGCTTGAGCGCGGGCGCAAGCCCATCATGGCGGGTGGGGATGGTGCCCATGCCAAACGCCACCAGCACGATGCCGCGCAGCGTGTCGCTGGCCAGCAGCTGCGCCTCCAGCATCGCCGCGCTCATGCCCGGCGTGACATGCACCACCAGCACACCCGCATCGAAGCTCGGGTGACACTCAAAGGGGCTTGAGGGGTGGCGCACATGCTCGCTCAGCGCCACGTCCACGCCCAAGCGCGCCAGCGGCTCGCAGCCGGGGCTCTCAAAGCCGCGATAGTCGTGGCCGTTGCTCTTGGTGGTGCGACAGCCGCGCATCAGCAAACCGTCAAAGCAGATCCCGACCTCGGGGATGGCGCAGGTGGCGAGCGTCACGGCGTCAGCGAGGTTGCGCCGCGCGTCGGTGCGCAGCGCGGCGAGCGGGCGCTGCGCGCCCGTCAGCACGACGGGCCGATCCAAGCCGCGCAAGGCGAACGCCAGGGCGCTGGCAGTGTAGGCCATCGTGTCCGTGCCATGCACCACCACGAAGCCGTCATACTGCTCACGCGCCTCATCAATGCGACGCGCGAGCTGGCTCCAGATCGCGGGGCCGACGTCGCTGGAGTCGAGGTTGCAGATGATCTGCGTCTGCAGCTGCGCGAGGCGGCGCAGCTCGGGCACGGAGTCCGCGAGATCGGCGGCGTAATCATCGGGCACCAGCGGATCACCGCGCATCCCGAGCGTCCCGCCCGTGTGCAACAGGAGCACATTCTTGAGCATCGCGTGAGCCTCGTCTGTGGATGAGAATCACTGGCGCCGTGCCAGCGCTAGGCAACCTAGCGCGCTGTGCGGTCGCTGGCTAGCGTCGCGACCGCGCGCATCATATCACGGCTGGCGCGCGTTGAGGCTCAGCGCTAGACCGTGGTACACCCAGCCGGTGTGATAACACAGTGACCTTCGCGAGCGAGTGAGACGCATGGCTAAGCGAGACAAGCAGACGCGCAGCAAGGCGACGGGCTGGAGCGATGACACCGCCAGCGCCGCCTCCAACAACCCCATGGCCGCCGCGCTGGCCGCAGCAGGCCTCACCCCCGCCGCGCCCGCGCCCGGCACGCCCGCGCCCGGCATGGTGCCCGCCGCGAGCGCCGAGTCAACCGCGCCCGCTCAGGAGAGCGCCCCGGCGCGACCTCCGGCGCGCGCGGTGGTGCGGCTGGAGCGCAAGGGGCGCGGTGGCAAGCAGGCCACCCTCATCACGCACTTAGGCCTTGGCCCCGACGCGCTGGAGCGCTGGTGTACGACCATGCGCAAGCAGCTCGGCTGCGGCGGCGCGGTCGAGGACGACACCATCGCGCTGCAAGGCGACCAGCGCGAGCGCGCGGTGGCGTGGCTCTCCGCGCAAGGGATCAAGCAGGTCACGCGCGGCTGACCCCGCGTAAGGAGGCTGAGTATGCGACCCAGCGGGCTCATCGGGGTGGTGCATCTGATCGCGATGCCGGGCGACCCCGCCCACCAAGGCGGCGGCTTTGGCGCCGTCGAGGCCGCCGCCTTGGCGGATCTGGCCGCGCTCTCATCGGGCGGGATCACGCAGGTGGTGATCGAGAACTTCGGCTCCGCGCCGTTCGTCAAGGGCACAGCGGGCGACCGGCTCGCCCCCCATCATGTCGCCTGCTTGGCGCTGGTGGCACGCGCCGCGCGTGAGTCGTATGGCATGACGGTTGGCGTCAACTGCCTGCGCAATGACGCCATCAGCGCGCTGGGCATCGCGGCCGCCGCAGGCGCAGAGTTTGTGCGCGTGAACGTGCATACGGGCGTGAGCGTCACGGATCAGGGCGTGATCGAGGGTGAGGCTGCGGCGTCGATGCGTTATCGCCAGCTCATCGGCGCGGGGCATGTCGCGGTGCTCGCGGACGTGCTCGTCAAGCACGCCGCGCCGCTGGCGCCGATGAGCGCGCGCGAGCTGACGCATGACTGCGTGGATCGCGGCTTGGCCGATGGCGTGATCGTCACCGGACGCGCCACAGGCGCGCCGGTCGATCTCGCGCTGTTGGAGGAGGTCGCGGGCGCCGCTGGCGACGCCTGGCTCTATATTGGCTCGGGGCTGACGCTGGAGCGCGCTCAGCAGCTCGCGCCGCGCGTGCATGGCGCGATCGTGGGCACGGCGCTCAAGCGTGAGGGGCGCACGCGCGCCCCGGTGGATGAGGCGCGCGTGCGGGCGCTCGTCGAGGCCACGGCGGGGCTGTGGCGTCAGATCGAGCCCATCACCTGAGCTTGGGCTTGCTTGCGGGCGAAGGCCTCGCGCGAGATCCACATCACGTCGCGAACCTCCATCCAGCGCAGCGCGTCACCGAGCGCGCGCAGCGCGCGATCGAGGTCGTGCGTCGGATCGGGATCGGGCAGCTCATCTTGTGACAGCTTCAGCGTGAAGCTCTGCATCGCGCCGCCGCTGGGGCAGAGCGTGAGCAGATAAGGCCGCTCGCCAGAGCGGACCTCGACCTCCCACGCGTCATAGGCGCCATCCACGCGCCGCAGCGCGCTGACCACGCGCACGCGACCATCGCGCGTGAGCCTGCGCGTCAGCTCGCGCAGCAGCTCTTGCGAGGTGGGCAGCGCCTCGGACAGGTTCGGATCATCGAGCGCGGTTGAGCTGAACAGCGCGATGGGGCGCACCACCTCGACCTCATCTTGCTCGTCGTCTTGATCCTCGTCGCACTCGACCTCATCGTCGGTCGTGGGCAGCCCAGGCTCCGCGCGCGTGGAGACGCGCAGCAAGTAGAGCGAGCCGATGATGCTCAAGATGAGCGCGATGATCGCGACGTTTGACAGATCTGGCATGACAGGACCTCACCTAGCGAGGGGAGCGAATGGACAAGAACAAAGATAACAGCGCGCGGGCGGTTTGGCTGATCGTGTCAGCTCAAAACGACGTTATGACATCGTGATTGATGTCGGTCTTATCGCACGCTCAGCTCCAACAGCAGCGGCTTGTGATCGGACAGATAATCAGCCCCGCAGCGCGACGAGGCGGCGTCGAGGTGCTTGGCGACCTTGACCTCAGCGCGTCGCTTGGCGTCGCGCTTGGGGGCGCCTAATTCAAGCGCGTAGTCGGTGCGCTGGCGCGCCCAGAACAGGTTGTCAGCCTGAAGATCGACGCACCAGCTCACCGCCGGCCCCAGGCAGCTCATGCTCTGCACGGCGCGCGTGCCCCACGGCGTGAAGCGCCACGGGCCGCTCAGCTCGCGCACGGCGTCGCGCGGCCACGCGGAGCAGGTCGCCTCGCACTGGCGCGAGCCCTCACACTGCACGCAGGTGTTGCCCAAGGTCTGCATCAGCTCCCCGTAGTGGTTGAGCGTCTTGCGACCGGGGCGCATGTCCCACGCGCTGTGACGGATCCCGTTGGCGTTGAGCACGCCCGTGAGCAGGCCGGGCTGACGATGACGCTCCATCGCCTCCTGGGTCCACGCCTTTAACTGCGCGGCTTGCGCGAGGCGCACCTCGCGGTTGCCTTGACCCAGGCCGCCGTTGAGGTGCGTGGTGGCGATCAGCATCGATCGGCCCGAGCCCGCCTCCACGCTCGCCATCAGCGCGCCGCGCGTGAGCACGCAGTCGATGTCATGGCAGCGCTCAAACACCAAGTGCTGCACCTGCGTCAGCGGCGTCTTGCTCAAGATCGCCAAACCGCCGTTGAGCTTGCGCGAGGCGGCGTCAGGCTTGTGCAAGACCTGATGCGGGTAGCGCTTGCGCAGCGCCTGCGTGAGCACGGGCAGGTTCACGCGATCAAACGCCTCATTGAGCGTCACCACGTCGGCGCCGCTCTGCGCGATCTGGTCCGCGATCGCGGCCGCGCGACACGTCGGCGCGTCGAGATAACCCACAGGCGGCGGCGTCATGAAGATGTCCCAGTGGAGCACCACCAGCTTGCTCGCGCTGGGGCTCACCGTGGGCGCTATAAGCTGCTGTCGCTCCACACGCGAGGCCTCAGCTGCCGCTGGAGCTTGTGGCGCCGCGCGATCCCACCCGACCGCCAGGGCCCAGAGGGTGAGCGGCGCGGCGAGCAGCGTGATGAGCAGCGCGGCGCGTAGGTTCGGCTGGCGAGGGATGATCTGCATGGGGAGCCTCCTGATATAAGCGCACCTACTCTATAACATAACCCCCGCGCGGAAACTCCCAAGCGCCCCTCGCCAGTCACATTCAGCGCGCGTCCATCCGACGCGCCGCCTCCAAGAATAACCGCGCGTGCGCGTCGGCGCTCTCGGTGATCGGATCGCCATAACCGCCGCCCATGAACAGCACCACGGGGCAGCTCCAATACTGCGCATAATCTAGCACCAGCGCGTCGCGCGCCGCCAAGCCCGCGCCGCTTAAGGCCAGCCTGCCCAGCGCGTCACACGTCAGCGCGTCGACGCCCGCCTGATACAAGATAAGCTCCGGCTGAAACGCGTGCAGCTGCGTCACCAGCGCGTCGTGCAAGATCGCCAGATACTCGGCGTCGCCCGTGCCATCAGGCAGCCCAATATCCAGATCGCTCGGCGGTTTGCGCGTCGGATAGTTGCGCTCACCGTGCATCGAGAAGGTGAACACGCGCGGCTCATGCGCGAAGATCGCGGCGGTGCCGTTGCCATGATGCACGTCCAGATCCACGATCATGACGCGCCGCACGCCATAATCCTCCAGCGCCACCCGCGCACACACGGCCAGATCATTGAACACACAGAACCCCTCGCCGTGGCCCGCGAACGCGTGGTGCGTGCCTCCGGCGAGGTTGCCGCTGATGGCGTCGCCGCCGCCAAGGACGCGGCGCAAGGCTTGGAGGCTGCCGCCCGCGATGGTCAGCGAGCGCGGGATGAACTCGGGCGTCCAGGGCCGAAAGCCGATGCGTCGGATCTGCGCGTCGCTGAGCTGACCGCGCACGAACGCGTCGACATAGTCGGCGTCATGCACGCGCAAGAGGTCATCAAGCGCGATCGGCTCAGCCTGCGCGATGTGCAGCAGGCCGGCGCGCGCGTGCGGCAGCAGGCGGCTGTGAACCTCCTGATACCGCGCGCGCGGGAAGCGGGCGCTGGGGTGCAGCGCCTCGGTGTAGAGCGGGTGATAGGAGACGGTGAGCACGCGCCTGCTCAGCCCTGCTCAGGCTCAAACCCGAGCGAGGCGGAGTTGACGCAGTAGCGCACGCCCGTGGGGGCGGGGCCATCGTTAAACACGTGGCCCAAGTGTGCGCCGCACTGCGCGCAGACGATCTCCACGCGCGTCATCCCGAGCGAGTGATCGGGGCGCTCCTCAATGGCCGCGTCTTGGGCGCTGTGAAAGCTCGGCCAGCCGCAGCCCGAGTGATATTTTTGGTCAGCGGTGAACAGCGTCGCGCCGCAGCACACGCACGCATAGTTGCCCTGCGCATCGTGCAAGTAGAACTCACCGGTGAACGGGCGCTCGGTGGCGGCGCGCTGCGTGACCTCGAACTGGAGCGGGGTGAGGCGCTGCTTGAGCAGCTCAGGGCTGAGCTTTGTCTTGTTGGCGTCTGACATGGATGTGGCTCCTCTCAAGTGGACGTTCAGCGCGTGGGGCGCGCGGCCTCGGGAGACGGCGCGGGCCGGCTGATCGCCGCGCGCTGCTTGGCGGGCAACCGGTCGCGCACCTGCTCGATCGCGGCGATCAGCCGGTCGGGGTGTTCATGCGGCAAGATGTGCCCGCATGTGTTGACCTCATGTAATGTAGCGCCCGGGATGCGCGCGGCGATGATGCGCGAGTTCACGGGCGGGATGAGCGCGTCTTCGACGCCCGAGATCACGACGGTGGGCGCCGCGACCTGCGGCAAGCGCGCGCCCACGTTGTGCGACAACGCGGCCAAGAGCTGAAAGAAGAAGCCGCGCGCGGTGGTCGGCGTCTCCAGCATGACGTCTTGTGTGCGCTTGAGGAAGTCCTCAAGCAGCGCCCCGTTATCGACATGACACAAGAGCCGCTGCATGTCCTGCATCGACGACTGGCGCGGCCTGAAGCTGAGCTTGAGCAAGAGCTTGATGGCGTCGGGCGAGGGCAACCTGCCATGCGGCAGGCCGCAAGTGGTGGCGCACAGCACCAATCCGGCCACGCGGCTTGGATGACGCACCGCCGCCTGCTGGCTGATCATGCCCCCCAAGCTCACGCCGCACACGAGCGCTTGGGTCAGCTGCGCGTCATCCATCATCGCCACCAGATCGTCGCCCATGTCGGCCATCGACCACGGCTTCGAGGGCGTGTCTGAGCGGCCCGTGCCCCGGTTGTCTGGGATGAGCAGGCGAAAGCCGCGCTGCGTGAGCTTGGGTATGAGGTTGTCCCACATGCGCCCCGACTGCCCAAGCCCCATCACCAGCGCCAGCGGCACGCCATGCTCGGGGCCTGCGAGCTGGTAGGCCAGCTTCACCCCATCGCGCCGCACGGTCCTGTCTTGCGTCATGCTCATCGCTCCATCTCACCGCTCAAAGAGGATCATACACTCTATGCATCAGCGGGCAGCGCTCATCGCCGCCGCAGGATAGACGCTCGCGCGCGCCGAGAGGTGCGCACCCAAATACAGGATCGCTCGCCACAAGGTCCCATAACAAGGCACATCTGCACCCTCCAGCTCATCCAGATCAAGCGCGCGCGTGAGCGCGAGCTGATCAACGGTTGGCTTATAGGCGATGCCTTTGGGCAGCTGCGCGCTGAGCCACTCCTTCACTCCCCGCTTGTGCTCCCAGTCTGCGCCGTGAGGCCACTGGAGCTGCGCGGGGAAGCCATGCTCGCTCATGCGATGCAAGCACGGCAAAAACAGCACCTCATATTCAGGTCGCAGCAGCACATAAGCGACCGGAAAAGGGAGCTGAAGCTGTGCGAGGCGCGCCGTGATCTGGGGCGCGAGCTGTTTGGGGCAGCCATCATCCTCATCCTTGAGGATCAGCAGGCCCGCAGCGTCTGAGACCCCTCGGATCAGCTCTGCGCCGCGCCGCACGCCGCCGCGCTTGGGGGTGTCCCAGTGATCCAGGTTGGTGAAGCGCTGTGGCGCAGCCCAAGTGAGCGTGTAGAGCCCCGCGCGCCGCGACATTCGTGTCAGCAGGTTCTGCGCTGCCTCTACCTCGCCGTGACCCTCAACGAGGGTGTAAATCTTCGGCATCTCACCCCCAATTAAGCAGGATTTGGCTGACGCGCGAGCCCTTCAAACAGGTCTTGTTGAGGCGTCAAGGCGCCCTCAATGAGCATGTCTCCGAGCGACATCAGGTGCTTTTTTGTGGGCTCAATCTGTGCGTCTGTAAGCTTCACGATCTGCGTCTCACCCTGCTGTCGCGTCACCACAAAGATGTCGGTCTGATCAAGATCCAACACATCAAGCAACACAGGGCTGTGCGTCGTGAGGATGATCTGGGAGGTCTGCGCCGCCTGCTGGATGTAATCATAGAGCAGCGGCAGCACGCCAGGGTGGACCGTCAGCTCAGGCTCCTCAATGCCGATGACAGGGATGCGCTCCGCTTGGAGCAGCGCGGTGAGCAAGCCCGCGATGCGCAAGGTGCCGTCAGACTGCTGCGCGGCGGCGAACCACTTCTTCCCACCGCGTCGCTGTGTCTCATGTTTGAACTCTGCGATGAGATAGCCGGCAGCCGAAGATACTTTAATGTCGTCAATGTCTCCTGTGATTTTATAGAGCGCTTTAATAAGATCCGATTTGAAGTTAGGGTTTTTAATACAATCGCGCAGCACGGACACCCAACGCTCACCGCGTCGGTCGAGGATCGTTGTGTTGCTGAATCGTTGTGGAGGGCGCAGCGCGTCAGGATAGATCGCATAGACGACCGTGTCAGCGAGCAGCTGAGATAAGCGCGCGAGGCGCGGATCGCCGCTGAGCGAGGTCATGAAGAGGGACTGCTCATCGATGGATGGGTTGACATCATCAGGGAACGTGAAGGTGCCGCCCTCGCGCTTATAGCGATAGGTCTTACCCTCAAAACAGGTGAGCGCTGTCTCTGATTTGACGCGATACTCTTCTTGTCGATCGCCCGTCAGCTCAAACGCGTAGCTGTGTTCTTGATGATCGATCAGCGCCTTCACGCCAATCTTCACGTTAAACGGGCGCCCCTCACTGCGCCTGCGCACAGCGTCAATCCCATCGCGCGAGGTGATGGCGGCGGGCAGGCCTTGGCGGATCGCGTCACGCACGAACGTGAGCACGTCGAGCAGGTTCGACTTGCCTGAGCCATTCGCGCCGACCAGTACAGAGATCTTGCCAAATCGCAGCGTGATGTCTGGGCCGAGGCTGCGATAGTTGGAGACGGTGAGCTCAGTGAGCATGGCGTGTGAACCGTTTATGAAGAGGTTGGCGGAGGCGCTCATATCACCTCATCCTCGCACATCCATGACGCGCGTGCATCTGTCAGGGCGCGCGCATCAGCCGGTGCAGCGCGGTGGCGCTGAGGTCGGGATCGGGCGCGTGGCCGAGCAGCTCGCGCGCGAGCTGGTCTGCCAAAAGCGGCGCCCACAAGAGCCCGCGCGAGCCGAGCGCGCCGAAGGCGTAGCAGCCCGCAGGCCCTGGCACGCGCCCCATCACGGGCAGCTTGTCGGCGCTCACGCAGCGTCGCCCGCGCCATAGCGCGCTGACCTGGGCGCGCGCGATGCTCGGCACGCGCGGCTCAAGCAGCGCGCGCGTCGCCAGGATCGCCTCCTCCTCGGGGCGCGCGAACGCATCCTCATCTGTGGCGCCTGGCTGGTCGGGGCGCAGGTAAGTCGCGCCGAACACCCAGGCGCCATCGGTCCGCGCGCCCACATGGCCGCCCGCGCTCACCATATAATCAAGCGCCCCCACATCGGGCGGCGGCTGCGCCACCGCAAGCTCGCCGCCATTCACCCCGAGCGCGAGCGCGGGCAGGGCGTGGGCGAGCTGGACGCCTAAGCACAGGGCGATGCGTGGGGCGGTGTGGGTGTAACCTGCGCTGTCGCGCACTTGCCAGCGTGTGCCGTCAAACGCCCAGCTCACCGCGCCCGCGCGATGTTGCGCGCAGCCAGGTCGTGGCGCGCGCCACTGTGACAGCAGCGCGGGCAGGCTCACCATGTAGGCGGGGCCATACACCACCGCGCCATCGCACGGCGCGAGGTGTGGGAACCTCGCGCGCAGATCCTCGCCGTCATCAAGCAGGGCGTGGGTGAGGGCAGGGCTGTAGGTGTCGCGATGCTTGAGGTAGCTTGAGCGATAGCGCGCGCCGAGCTTGCCCGGGACCAGCGGTCGCACCATCTCCCCATGCGCGATCGCGCCGCCTGTGAGGCTGCGCTCAAGCAGGGCGCTCGCGTGTTGAGAGGCGCGCAGCTGGGCGGCGTCAGCGACCAGCGCGCGTCCGGGCAGCGCGTGCAGCAGCGCGCCTGGGGCGTCGGAGGCGCGCGGCGCGTTGTCATCAAGCAGCAGCACGCGCCAGTGCGGCGCGAGCCTAGCGAGCGCCTCCCACAGCGCGCTGCCCGCGAGTCCGCCGCCAATGATGATCAGATCGAGCTCAGGATCAGCCGACATGCGGGCGCAGTCTCACTGGGTCGAGGGCGGTGGCGTGGCTCAGGCGCGCAGGATCAAGGGCTGCGACCGTGACCTCGCGCTTGCGTCCGGTGCCAGGGCGCGTGGCGACGTGCAGGCCTGCGGCGATCATGGCGCGTCGCGCCGCGCGCGAGGCGCCGTAGGTGGCGAGGATCGCGTCATCGGCCATGTGGGCCACGGCCACCTCCATCGCGCGCACGCTCCATGCGTCGGGGTCGATGGCGGGGCTGAACGGATCGAGGTAGATGGCGTCAAAGCGCGCGTCGCCCAGATCGAGGTTGAGCCAGTCGCAGCGATGCAGCGCGAGCTGGACGCGCCCGTCGGCGCTTCGCGCCACGGGCGCGCCCTCAAGCACCGCGCACGCCAGCGCGCGCGCCTCCTCGGGCAGATGCGCGACGTCGTCGCACGACACGGGCGCGCGCTCGACGCTGTCGTAGCGCAGCGAGGTGGCGAGGGGGCTTGCGAGGAGCGCGGCGAGGGTCTGGGTGAAGGTGGTGGCGGCGCCGAAGCCAAGCTCCAGGACGCGCCATGGGCCGACGCGCTCGGGCAAGCGGGCGCCGTCGATGAACACATGACGCGCCTCAGTGGCGGCGCCGTGGATGGAGCGATAGTGAATGTCGCGCGCTGCGTCGTAGAGGGTGAGCGAGCCGTCCTCGGTGGCGATGAGCGTCAGCGCGGGGCGCGTCACGACGCGCGCTCTCTTTGGGCCACGGCGCCCGGGCAGCCCTCACCCGTGCGCGCGCAGCGCGCCTCAATGGCGCGCGCGATGTCAGCGATGGTGTAGCTCGCCAGGCTGTTGAGCATGGCCTGCTTGGCCGCGCTCATCGGCTCGTCTAAGACCTCAAGGATGTGCTTGCCCACCTCGCACGCCTCCGAGGGATCCTCGCGGTGCGTGCAGAAGATGGGCGTCGTCTCGACCGCCTCATAGACCTCCTTGAGCGTGATCTGCTCAGGCGGTCGTGACAGCATGCTGCCGCCGCCGGGGCCGAGCTTGCTCGTCACCAGCCCCGCGCCTGACAGGCGCGATAAGAGCTGACGTACCACCGCCGCGCTGGTGCTCGCGCTCTGCGCCAGCTCCTCGGAGGGCACGGGGGCGTCGTCGAGGATGGAAAGCGCGGTTAACAGATGCGTAGAGACAGCAAAGCGCGTGCTCATAGGATCTTTCCTTAAGCCAGATCACAACAGCTGATCAGATCATGGCTCTGCAAGTGTAGCGCTATCAGCTGCGGCGCGCGCGCCAAAAGCGCATCACGCGCCGAAGCCTTGACCTTACTAGAGGTTTTGCTGTATGTGCAAGTGTGTAAGTGTCTGCATGTCAAGGGTTTGACGCTCCTGCTAGTGACGCACTACCAGCGGCATGAACGCACCCCACAGGTAAGACGACGCGCCCACCCCCTGCGCGCGCCAGCGCTTGAGCGCGTCCAGCTTCGCGCGCCTCAGCGCGGTGATCGGATCGGCCGGCGCCTTGCGCTGCATCATCGCCGTGTACATGTCGCGAAACAGCGCTGAGGTCGGGTCCGAGGGCACCTGCCACAGGGCGCTCACGATCTGGTGCGCGCCCGCCAGCGCGAAGCCTCGCGACAGCCCAAGCGAGCCCTCACCGATGAGCTCCAAACCTAGCCCCGTCTCACACGCCGACAGCACCACCAGCGCCGTGTTTGACAGGTTCATGCGCGCGATCTCTCCACCATTGAGGTAGCCATCATCGCCCGCGCTCGCGCTCGCGCCGTTGGCACCCGCCAGCACCACCGCCCCCGCGCGCGCGATGTCCAAGTAGGGCTCGTCGCTCAAGTACAGATCCTCCACGCTGTTTAGCTCACCGCGCACCACGTCGCGACACTCTGAGGAGCTGTCCCAATAGCCATGCGTCGCCAGGTGCAGCAGCCGCTGCTCCGACATCAGCTCACGCAGCGCGCCCTCGCTGGCCGCCTCACCGCGCGCCAGCAGCACCTCCTGCCCGAAGCGCTCGCTCAACAGCTCGGCCACCGCGCTGGCCTCCGTCTGCAGCGCCCCCCAGGCGATCTTGTTCGAGCACTTCTGGACCGCGCCCAAGCCGCCATCACCGCGCACCATCGACGCGACCTCTTCTTGAGGCAAGGCGGCGCAGCCGCCGCGCCCGCACCGCTGCACGCCGCGTAGCGCCTGAGGTCCGTCGCTCATGCGCGCGTAGTTCACATCGCCCACCACCAAGGCGCGCGCGCTGGCGTCGCCAGCGCGCGCCTTAGGCGCCTCGCGCGTCAGCGCGTCGAGCGCCGGGATCAGCGCGATCTCTTGTGTCTCAATGAGATAGCGCCCGTCTGCGAGCACCAGCGCGTCAAGCGGGATTTGCACCAGCTTATAATCGGGCACCACATACAGCCTGCGCACCTTGGCCTTCGCCACCAAGCTCGCCACGGGCTCCCAGATCAGCGCGCTCAGCGCGCTGGACGCCTCCTCGACCTGACCCAAGGCTCCCAAGCAGCGCAGCGGCTCACCGCGCTGCGCGTAGCACGCCTCCGCGCCCGCGATGCGCTCGCGATAAAGCTTCACCGCAGCCGCGATCGCGTCTGGCTTAGCCAGCGGCACGCGCGTGGCGCGACAGCGGCTGTCATACAGCAGCGCGTCAGCGCGCTGGCGCGGCTTCTCACCGGGCGCCTCGTGGATGGAGAACACATAGGCGAGCGCGCCAGCGCGCTCTTTCTTGAGCCGCGCGCACAGCGCGGCTTCGGAGGGGGCGGCTGGCGTCGCCAGCGCGTCGAGCGTGGGCAGCGCTTGGCGCAGCAGCGCCTCATCGCGCGCGTGCGCCTCATGAAACACGTCGCCGCGCCAGTGGCGCGCGCGCCACGCGTCAAAGCGCTCTACCAGCTCCGGCGACATCGCGTCGCGCGCGCGCCGAAGCTCCCCCTCATGCAGCGCCGCGCGCGTGGCCAAGCCCTGACGCGCCAGCAGCAGCGCGCCCAGCGCGCGCGCTTGCTTGGGGTCATCCAGCAGCGTCATCGCGTTATCTTGCAGCAAGCGCACCCCGATCATGCGGCTGCTGATGTGCATGTCATCCATGTCGCGCGCGCTGTCCTCTAAGAAGACCTCATCTTGCAACGTCACCGCCTGCAAGATGGACGCGCGCGCTTGCACCAAGTCGCCAGCGCGCCAGCGCGCCCGCGCCAGCGCGTGATGGGCGCGCGCGCGCGTGAGCTTCAGCGCGGGTTGGTTGGTGTCAAACCTCTGCACCAGCGGCTCAAGCAGCGCCAACGCCTCGACATGGGCGCCGTGCTCGATCAGCCGCTCGCTGTGGTCAAGCGTCGCGATGAGGGTGCGCGGGTGCTTGGCGCCGCGCGTTTGGGCGATCACTGAGATCACATCCTTGGAGGTCTCCAGTGCGCTCTCACGATCGCCAACCTCCCAGAAGATGTGTGCCAGCCCCGCCATCGCGTCGAGCGACTGTGCGGTCATCACGCCCTCACCTTGGGTGTCGCGCACGATCACATCGCGCAGCTGCCCCAGTGACTTCTTGTAGGTCTGCGTCGCGCTCGCTAGCAGCGCGCGCCCCTTGGCCTCATCGACGCGATGCGCGTGATCGCCATCGCGGCGTTCTTGCTTGGCCTTCCACGCCGCGACGCGCGCGCAGAGCGTCAGCTGGCGTTGACGCAGCCCCTTGTCTTGATATTGCAACAACACCATGGCAGCGCTCTCACACGCCAGCGGCCCCACGATCGGCTCATGCAGCGCGAGGTATGCTTCGGCCAGATCCAGCAGCGGCGTCACCGCATCGCGCCCCACGATCGTCACCAGGCGCGTGCTCACGCGCAGCGCGTCTTCGGCCCACAGCTTCGCGCGCGCGGGCTGCTCCAACGCCAAGTAGCCCTCAGAGGCCAGATGATAGGCGGTGATCAGCTCAAAGTGTGCGTCTCCATAGACCGCGCGCAGCGCGCGGATGCCCTGATGCAACAGCGCGGGGCCGCGCGTGGCATCGCCGGAGCGCATCAACGCCCAGCCATAGCGCATGGTAGTGTCGGCGCGCTTGGGATGATCCTCAGGCAGCGTCGCCACGGCGAGCGCGTGCGCCTCACCCCACAGCTTCAGCTCCAGCGCGCTCTTGCCGAGCTGGTAGGCTGTCTCTGCGGCGGCGAGCGTGGGTAAGAGGACCTCCACATCATCGATACCGTAGTGACGGATCATGGCGACGCGCAGCGTCGTCCAGGCGGCCAGCCGCTCGGTCAGGTTCTTGGCCTTGCCCGCCTGGCCGATCAGCGCCGAGATCGCGTTGAGCGTCTCCAGCGGCTGCTTTTTAGCGCTGCGGGTGGGGTTGTTCGGATCGCGCCAGCGCAGCTCGCTCGCCATATACCAGCGCAGCGCGCTGTGCTCGGATTCAGGCAGGCCGAGCGCCTTAGCGACCGCTTGAGGCCCCAGCTGCTTCGCATCTTCAGGCGGCGGCTGACCAAAGCGCAGCGTGAACAAGCACACGTCGCTCGGGGGCTGCTCACACACCGCCTCGCACGCCGCCCGCTCGGGCGTCTTCGCCGCGATCGGCCCACAGATCGCGGCCTTGCCCTCTGCTTGGAGCTTCGCCACATGCGCCGCGATCGGCCCAGACGCTGGCTGCGCCAGCGCCCCCTGCGGCAAACACCACAGCAAGAAAACCCAACAGAGCCACACCCGTGGTCGTCGTCTCATCAGCATCATCCACGCTCAGCGTATGATTAAGAGTCTCCCCACAGACTCGCCGCAACCACGCGTCGCGTCAACCGTGCGTCGCCACGCCGCCCCCTTACTTACGCGCATCGCGCCGAGAAGATCTCAGCGCGTCTAGATAACGCAGGCCATCACATCGGCGCGCTCCACCCCGCGCGTCTGCTGCTCGGGTGTGCTCACCACGTCATCGCCTTCGGCGTCGGGATCGAGCATGCGGATGGACTGGGCGTTGATGGTGGAGAGCACTTGCGGGCTGTGCGTGCTGATGATGAGCTGTACACGCGGGAAGGCCTCGCGTAGCGCGTCGACGATGACCTGCTGCCACGCGGGGTGCAGGTGCATGTCCACCTCATCGATCAGCACGATGCCTGGCGTGTCGCGCGCGGCGTCTGCGCCCAAGTGGGGGTTGAGGCGCGCGCAGCGATGCGCGATGTCGGCCACCAGCGCGATGACGCTGCGGATACCATCGCTGAGCGATGACACAGCGAGCCGACCTCGCAAGGGATGTGTGACGACCACCTCCTCGGCTAAGAAGTCCCAGTCGAGCTGGCGCCACCCTGTGCTGGCGAGCGCGATGTCTGTGGCGCCTCGCACCGCGTCGAGCTGACGTTGCGGCTGCGCTGGCGAGCTCACGCCAGCGTGACGCTCATTCTGCGCCTCTCGCACGATCGCCTCAAACCAAGCCTTAAAGCTCACATAGCTGGAGCGAGGGTTGAGACAGTCCACATAAGCGTCGAGCTGACGGTTGAACCGCGTCGCGCTCGCTGACTTGTGCTTGGACAAGCGCCCATGATCCCAGAGGCGCCCGGTCCCATAATAGGCGATGATCGGCAAGCTCGGAGGTTGGCTTGAGGTACGATCGGCGTAGGCTTGCAGCGCGCTCGACAAGCGCTGGGCGTGCTGCTGAAGCTCAGCCGCTTGAGAGGTCGTCTTGCCGTTGAGCGCGCTGAGCTGACGTTGCCACTGCACCACCTCACCCCCCATCACACCCTGCATCCGCAGCTGAAGCGGCAGCTGCTCGACCATTTGCGCTTGTGGCGAGCGCGCGAGGCGGATGTCGGTCTTCTGAAAGCCTGTCGCCGTCGCCCCGGTCAGGCTCGCGATGAGGACGCTCAGCCCCGTGGCGATCGCGTCGAGCAGGGCGGTCTTGCCTCCGCCGTTCGGCGCGACGAGCGCGGTGAGCTGAGGATCAAGCGTCAGCGTGACTTGGCGAAGCTGACGGAAGTTCTGCAGTGAGATCGCCTCAAGGTGTATGGCATCACTGGCTTGTACTGTCTCTTCGCTCATCCTCAACGCTCCTCCATGCTCCTCGCCGTGACCAGCGCCGCGCCCTGCGTCAGCTTGGATGACAGGCGCAGCTTCGCCCATGATCGAGCATCCTCATCAGGATCGCAACGGCCATACCTCCACCCCACCCTTGAGCGCAGCAGCCGTCAACACAGCGCCGCAGCCTCTCCCGCGAGGACCGCAGCTCTCCTCGCCGCACCCTCCCAAGCCAGCGCAGAGGGTGGAGTGGGCTCGATGTGGGCGCTGCGTTGTCGTGTGCTGAGGTGAGGTGGCGGTGAGGTTTGGCAGGTGGGGTGAGGAGGCGATTGCGCAGCGCTTTGGGCGTTGGAACGATGTGCCCTTCGCGCTTTGAGCGCTGGTTTTAGAGCTGAGCTTTCAGAACAGCACAGGGGTTGGCGTGAGGCGCTGCGTGGTTGTGCCATCCCCGAGCTGTCCTGCATTGTTAGCGCCCCAGCAATAGATCTGGCCATCGGTTGTTTTGGCACAAGTGTGGGAGCCGCCCCCAGCTATGTCTGAGACGCTTCCGAGATTCATGACTGGTGATGGTCTGTTTCTGACAAATGGGTGTAAATTATCTCCTTGTGTTGTGCCGTTTCCACATTGTCCAAAAGAATTAGAGCCCCAGCAAAGTATTGTTCCTGTTGTGTTTACGGCGCAGATGTGACTTGAGCCTGAGGCGATTTTGTCTATATTCGAAAGCCAAGTTTCGGACGGGGAAGGGCCTATGACTGATTTAGGTGTTGATACATGATTTATGTTTTCAGGATTTGTGCCAGCTACATCTCCCCAGCTATAGACCTGTCCATTTGTTTTTAGTGCATGGCTTCCCTCTAGTCCTAGAGATATCTGCTTGACATCTGTTAGGTTGAGGGCTGGGGACGGTTGATGTGCGACTCTCCATTCGCCGTCTGGACTGTTTCCTATCTCACCTAGTGCATTTTCTCCCCAACATAATACTGTGTTTGTGTTTGTTATGACGCAATTGTGAGTTTTGCCAGAATCTAAGCTTTTGGTGCCTATAAGGGATAGCGGTTGAGGTTCTGAGAAGATGCGTTGAGTGGTCTGGCCAATCCCTAGTTCTCCCACGTCATTGCTCCCCCAGCATCGAATGGTTTTGTCTAACAATCGCGCGCAAGTATGTACATGTCCTGTGCTGATGTTGGCAACATTATTCAAGTTTTTTACTAGGGTTGGAACTGTTGTGTTGTCTGTTGTTCCATCTCCGATTTGGCCATATATGTTTTCTCCCCAGCACCAAACAGTTGAGTCTGATTTGAGGGCGCAAGTGTGATTCCATTGTGTAGATATTGAAGTGGCATCTTCTATGTTCTTGATAAGGGTTGGTGTTGCTCGGTTGATCGTGGTGCCATCCCCTAGCTGCCCGGAGCTGTTGTCTCCCCAGCAGTAGACTTTTCCTTCGTTTGTGAGCGCACAGCTATGCGCTCTCCCAAGTGACATGGCCTCAATGCTGAAACATCCTGTGTAATCAATCGTGCAATCTTCTGGGCTGCATCGGAGCGGGGGGCCGTAGGTGAGGTCTTGGTCGAGGCACAAGGCGCCTTGTACGCCGATCGGACCATCACAGGTCTCGTTGAAGGCGCTCTGGACAACGCCGTCGCCGCAGTAGCCTACCACCAGCCCAGGGATGCGTTGGCACTGGTTGTTACACCGCATACAGCTCTGCTCGCCGTAGTCACAGGTGGTGGTGGGGTTGTCGCCATCATCGCATTGTTCACCGTCATCGACTCTGCCATCGCCGCAACGGGGTGGGTCGCACAGGCCCGTGCTGATCTCGCAATCACACGCTGCGGTGGTTGAAGCGGGGCTCGTGGTCCAGCCGCTTTGGCATGTGTAGACGCAAGCGCCTGCATCGCAGGCCGCTGTGGCGTTGGGTCGCTCAGGGCATGTGGCGTCGCTGCTGCACGCTCCCATCTCCTCAATAACATCGGGCGGGATATCGATCTCTGCGGGCATGTCCATGTCCTCAAGCAGCGACTCGTCAAACCGAGGTGGGTTGCAAGCGCTGAGGGTGAAAACGCATGCTGCGAGACCTATGACAATGGCGAGCTGGCGGGCTGTGGAGCACATGAGGACCTCAGAGGGTGTGAGCGGAGAGGGCGCGAGGCGAGAGCCTGATGTCTCTTGTTTTCGGACCGTGGAGCGTGAAGCGTGCTTAAAAAGTTCAGAAAATGCGTCGAGCGTTCATAGCGGGCGAGTCAGCGCGGCTCAGCATGGGGGCGGAAGCTGCTGGTCTAGGTAGTGCGCGCGCCTCAGCGCGCCGCTCCGACCTGCTTTGGGTGCTGGGGCAGCGCGGATGACAGCTCAAGTGCGCGCATGATTATGCATTCTCCGCAGGATCGCAACGCTGATGCCTGACGCGCAGACGCTACGAGGGCCGCTGACCTTGTCAGGTCAGCGGCCCTCGTCTTTAGGCGTTCACATGCGGGTTAGCGCATGATCACGGTGTAGGGGGAGGCGTGGGGCAGCCCGCCACGGGCGCGATGCCAAGGTCATCAAAAGTATCTTGGGGGAACTCTGTATAGTAATCGAGCACATCAAAGCTAGGCGTGTTGAGATAAGGCGTGAAGTTGCAGCGACGGTACGTCCTGTCTGCCCATGTAAGAGGAGGCTGAGGTGTTGTAGGCCCATCATAATAGCCAAAATAATCCATTAAGATGTCAGTTGCTGCATCATAAGCGCCAGTGCCGCTTGTGTCGAAGAAGATGCCCAGACGATCATTGCCGTTGAAGCCGAATGTAGTACCAGTACCCATATCGATGTCACAAAGCATCTTGAGATCTGCTGAGGAGCTAGCATTACAAATAACGATGACCTCGCCGGCAGGTAGCGTTTGCATGGGCAACATGTATTGATTGAAGGTGCAAGGGATGTTGCCACCGTTGGCTTGGCAAATCCCGTAACCATTCAGATCAAGGGGCGCGCTACCACAGTTGAACAGCTCAAGCGCCTTGTTGTTGCTCGAACCCTCGACATACTCCGAGATGATCAGGCAAGCGCCAGTGGGGGTGGCGGGTACGCAGGCGCCGGCGGTGCAGGTGCCGGTGCCACAATCGGTGGTCGTCATCACGGCGGTGTAGTCGCAGGTGCCATCGGCGAGCACGCACATGCCGTCGCCGGTGTAGGTCACGGCCGAGTTGCCCACACATGAGGGCGCGGGGGGCATGTCGCAGGTGACGCCGTCGCAGGGGCTTCCGGCGGGGACGCAGACGCCCATGTTGCAGGTGTCCGTGGCACAGTCGGTGCGTGTCTCGACAGCGCTGTAATCACAGACGCCCGTGGCGGCCGTGCACATGCCGCTGCCTGTGTAGGCCACAGCCACGTTAGGCGAGTTCGGGTCGCAGCTGGGCGCGGGCGGCGTGTCACAGATCACGCCGTCGCAAGGATCGGCAGGATCGACGCAGGCGCCGTTGGCGCAGATTTGGGTCGTAGCGGCGCAGTCAACGCGCGTCTCAACGGCGCTGTAGTCGCAGGAGCCGTCGACGGCCACGCACATGCCGTCGCCTGAGTAGGTCACAGCAAACTCGCCGTCACAGCTCGCGGCGGGGGGCATATCACAAGTGATGCCGTCGCAGAGGTCCACGTTGCCCAGGCACGCGCCTTCAAAGCATGTCTCGCCAGTGGCCTCACAGTCAGTGCGAACCTCAACGGCGCTATAATCACAGTCGCCCGTGGCGGCCACGCACATGCCGTCGCCCGTGTAGGTCACAGCAAACTCGCCGTCACAGCTCGCGGCGGGAGGCATATTGCAGGTCACGTTCGCGCAGAGGTCGCCTGCGGGGACGCAGACGCCTGCCATGCAGGTGTCGTCGCCGCAGTCATTGCGCTGGATGACGCTGGTGAAGTCACACTCGCCATCAGCGTCGCACACGCCCGCGCTGGTGTAGGTGACAGCGGTGTTGCCATCGCAGGAGGCTGCGGGGGCGTCGCAGGTGACACCCGCGCAGGGATCTGTGGTGTCGTCGCTGCACGCGCCGTTGACGCAGACTTGGCTGTTGGCCGCGCAGTCGGTGCGGGTGTTCTCGGTGTTGACGCACATGCAGGTCTCGTCGTCGCGCTGTGAGGCGTAGGTGACGACGAAGTTACCCTCACAGGCGGCTGCAGGTGCGTTGCAGGCTGCGGCGTTGGGGTTGCAGCTTGGGGCGGTGTTCTGGGGCTGAGGATCAGGATCGTCACTACACGCGGTCGCGACTAGCGCGGTGGCGAGGCAGATCGCCAGCGGGAGGGAGGACCGTCGCAAGGATCGGATGAACATGGTGGCTCCATCTCAGGTGGGGTCGAGGCGCGCGCGTCAGAGAGGTGACGCGCAGGGCGTAGGGGTAGTGAAACCTCTCCGTGAGTTCAAGGGCTCCACGGTGACGTTCCTGTGACGACGCACTGTAGCAAAAAAAAGCGCTCACTTCACGCGTAGTTCACCTCGTCGCTGGTGCGCGGGCGAGCGGCCGCATTCGCACGTCGACGTGTGAGGCGCGATCATGGCGCGATGATCGTGTCTGGGGCGTGCGGCGCGTGTGCGCTAGGATCGCTCCCCCGTCTCATGGCGCACACGCGCCCTCAACGCATGACTCGCCGCTGGCCTCACAGTCAGTGCGGACCCCGACGGCGCTGTAATCACAGGAGCCGTCAGCCATCACGCACATGCCCTCGCCTGTGTAAGTCACAGCAAACTCGCCGTCGCAGCTTGGGGCGGGTGGCAGGGCGCAGGTCACGTTGGCGCAGAGGTTCATCATCACCTCGACGCACGCGCCCGCCTCGCACCGCTCATTGTTAGCGGCGCAGTCGGTGCGCGTCTGGGCGGCGGCGTAATCACAGACGCCCGTGGCGGCCGCGCACATGCCCATGCCTGCGTAGGTCACGGCGATGGCGCCGTCGCAGCTGGGCGCAGGCGGCATGTTACAGGTGATGCCATCGCAAGGGTTCGCGTTGGGCTCGACGCACGCGCCCCCTTGGCAGACCTCCGAGTTGGCGGCGCAGTCGGTGCGGATCGCCACGTCCTCATAATCACAAGAGCCGTCAGCGGCCACGCACATGCCCGCGCCGGAGTAAGTGATGGCGATGTCGCCCTCGCAGCTGGCGGGTGGCGCGTCGCAGGTGATGCCCTCGCAAGGATCGATGGCGTCGCCCGCGCAGACGCTGCCCTCGCAGACCTGTCCGGTGGCCGCGCAGTCTTGGCGCGCGCTTTCTTGGGGGACGCAGGCGCAGGTGACCT
>CAYXWB010000053.1:0-8310 GCA_964468515.1 uncultured Bradymonadales bacterium
CGCGCGCGTCCAGGCCCGCGTCAAGCGCGGCGCCCGGTGAGGATCAGCTCTGGCGGCGACGACGCCACATCAGGCCGAGCGCGCCCAGCAGGGTGAGCAGCGCGCCAGCGGGCTGTGCGCCGGGCGCCAGCGGCGCGGACTGGCAGGCGAAGCCGCCGCCGCCTTGCAAGACGCTCGAATCAAAGGGATCCACTGGCGCAGGCTCGTCACCATCGACCACGGTGATGGTGATGGTCGCTGAGCCGCCCTGATCATCGGTGGCGGTGATGACAAGCTCCCCAGCGGGCGCCTCATCGAAGCTGACGCTCCAGCTGCCATCCTCGGCCACAGTGACCGTCTGCGACGCAGCGCCCGCCGTGACAGTGACCATGGCGCCCGGTGTGCCGGTCCCGCTGACCGTGATGGTGGGGCCAGTGATCTGCGCGCCAGGGGCTGGCGAGGTGATGACGAGCGGCTCGCCGCTCATCTCATCGGCGTCAACGCTGAACGTGACCTGCGCTTGCGTGGTGTCGCCTGCGTCATCCGTCGCGGTCACGGCCACGGTGTGCGCGCCATCGGCCAGCGGCTCGGTGAGCGTGAGCGACCAGGCGCCTGTGGCGTCTGCGGTGACGGTGCCCACGAGCGCGCCGTCGACCTGCACCTCGACCATCGCGCCGGGCGCGGCGCTGCCCGTGATGGTGGGCGTGCTGTCTGCGATCGTCGCGCCCTCAGTGGGTGAGGTGATGGTCACGGCGATCGCCACAGGCGCGTCTTCGATGGTCACCTCGGTCGTGGCGTCGCCTGGGTTGCCTGCGGCGTCGGTCGCGGTGACCACGATGGTGTGCTCGCCGATCGCGAGCGGGGTCGTGGGGGTGAAGGTGAACGCGCCATTCTCATCCGCGATAACCGTGCCGACGTCCTCGCCATCGATCGTGATCACCACCGTGGCGCCGGGCTCCGCGGTGCCCGTGATGGTGGGCGTGGTGTCTGTGGTGGTGGCGCCAGGGGCGGTGATGGTGACGGTCGGGGCGACCGTATCAATGGTGATCTCGCGCGTGACCTCGGAGGTCGTGCCGAGCGGGCCTGTGGCGGTCACGATGACGGTGTAGGCGCCGTCCGCCAGCGCCGGATCCACGTCGACGCTGAAGGTGCCATCGCCAAGGTCCACATCAGGGGTGAGGGTCGCGATGAGCTCGCCAGCGGCGTCACGGACCTCAATCGAGATGGTCGCGTCGGGGTCGGTCTGCCCGGCGATCGAAGGCGTGGGGTTCGCGGTCGCCAGTCCAGGCTGAGGTGTCGTGACGCTGAGGTTAGGGTCATCCGCGCTCACGAAGAAGTCGACGGGGCCTGCGCTGGAGGTGTTGCCGAGGCTATCGGTGGCGCTGGCCTCGACGCTGTAAGCGCCCACGCCAAGCGCAGGGGCGGAGACGCTCCAGGCGCCGTTGGCGTCTGCGGTGACGTCCTCGCGCGCGAGCTCCGCGCCTTGGTCATCACGCACGATCACGGTCACAGCGGCCATCGCCTCGGCTTGGCCTGTGATGTCGGTGACGCTGGTGTTGAAGACCTGGTCTTGGGTGGGGCTGGTGATGGAGACGGCGACGAGCATGGCGTTGATCTGGATGTGATGGGGGCCAGCGCTGGCCATGTTGCCGGACGCATCCGTGGCGCTCACGGACAGGCTGTGCGGACCATTGGCCAGCGGCTCGGTGGTGAAGCTCCAGGTGCCATCGGCGCCAGCGGTGACCATCCCGACGACCGCGCCATCCACAGAGACGGCGATCGAGGCGCCCGGCTCAGCGGTGCCGCTGAGCGTGGGGGTGGCGGTGGCGACGGTCGAGCCATCGGCGGGCGCGTCAAGCGTCACGAAGGTCTGCGCGTCGATGGTGACGGTGATGGGACCAGCGCTGGCCGTGTCGCCCGCGCCATCGACGGAGGTCGCGGTGATGACGCGATCGCCCTCGGCGAGCGTGGTCGAGGTGATGGACCAGGTGCCGTCAGCGGCCGCCGTGGTGGTGCCCACGCTCATGCCATCGACCAGCGCGGTGACCATGGCGCCCGGCGTGGCGAGGCCAGAGATGGTGGGGGTGTTATCCATCAAGATCGCGCCATCGCTAGGCGCGGTGAGGGTGAGCGTGCTCTGCGTGATCACTTGCACCTGACGCGGGCCTGCGCTCGCGGAGTTGCCCGCGACGTCGTTGGCGGTCACGGCCAGGGTGTGGGGGCCGTCCATGAGAGGCGCGGTGGTGAAGGTCCAATCACCACTCGCATCAGCGGTGACGGTGCCCACGAGCGCGCCATCCACCTCAACCGCCACGCTCGCCCCAGGCTCAGCGGTGCCCGTGAGGACGATGGCGGGGGTGTTGATCTGCGCGCCATCGGCGGGTGTGTCGAGCGTCACGAAGGTCTGCGTGTCCACGTTGAAGGTGGACATGGCGGAGCCGGTGTTGCCCGCTGGATCGGTGGCGATGGCGAGCACGGTGTAGAGGCCATCCGCGAGCGCGCTGGCGTCCACGCTCCAGTCGCCCGCCATGGTGACCATGGCGGCGCCCGTGAAGGCGACCATGCCTTGGGCGTCGGTGAGCGTGACCTGAACGGTGGTGTCCGCCTCGGTCGTGCCCGTGATGGTCGGCGCATCTGAGGCGATCGATGCGCCGTCTGCGGGCGCGGTGATGGTGATGGCGGGCTCAAGGGTGTCGATGATGACGCTGACCTGATCAACGGCGGCGTTGTCGGCCGCGTCGGTGGCGGTGGCGATGATCGTCACGACGCCCTCAGGCAGCACAGGGGCGTTGACGATCCAAGCGCCGCCCACGCCAGCGACGGTCGTGGCGGTGGCGATGAGCGCGCCTTGATCGTCGATGAAGCTGACCTCGATCTGAGCGCCCAGCTCGCTGGTGCCGCTGACCGTGGGGGTGGACTGCGCGAGGGTGGCGCCATCGGTGGGGGTGGTGATGAGGAGCTCAGGCGCGGTGATGTCGGCGCCGAGCACGGTGAGGGTCGGGTCATCATCGCCCGCGCCGGTGAGCGGGAATAGGCCGACGGGGCTGTTGGCCGTGTCGGCGCTGTGCTCGCGGGTGGGATCGTCGGTGAGGGCGCGGATGCGGCCTGCGCCGAGCGTGGCGATCGGTGAGGTGGAGGCGGTGATATGACCTTGGGCGCTGTGGGTCACGCCAGCGTCCACGGTGACCGTGTAGGTCCAGGTGACGCTGGCGCCCGTGTCGAGGACGGGCAAGGTCACGGCGCCAGGCGTGAGGCCTGCGGCGGCGCCGGGGGGCAGCTGCGTCACCGCGCCGAAGGTGAGGTTTTGCAACGTGCGCGGCTCAAACACGAGGTCATGCGCGGGCGCTTGGCCGACGTTGGTCAAGGTGACGCTCAGCTCCAGCGTGTCGCCCACGGCGATGACGCCGCCGTTGAGATCGCGCACGGTCTGGAGCGCCTCCAGGTTGGGGCCGAACATCTGCGCGTGAGGGATGAGCGAGAAGGTCGTCGTGCTGAAGGTCGTCACATTGCCGGGCGCCCAAGACAGCGCCATGCCAAACGCGCCGCCCTGCTCCCAGCTGATCAGATCAAAGGGGAACGCGCCGCCAGCCACGGGGAAGTCCACGGCGATCAGCGGGCCAGTGCCCATGCCACGGTTGGCGTCGAACTCGACGGTGCGGATCGCTTGGCCGTCGTAGATCTTGAACCTGAAGCCATCGTCGGTGGAGGCGGCGAAGGTGTAGGTGTTGGTGGCGCTGTTGGCGGGCGCGGGGGGCACGATGATGTAGCCACCATAGGTGGCGACGAAGTATTCTGACGAGATACCCCAGACGTCCTGCTCGCGGGTCGCGTTGGCGAACGGCGTGTGCAGGGCGTCCTGATCGGTATAGTTGATGGGGGTGGGGCTGATGAAGTGACGCGTGCCAGCGGCATCCTCGCGCACAAAGCGCGCCTCGGCTTGTGCGATGTTGGACATCGTCGCCGCAGAGCGCACCCAGTTGACCACGGGGCCAGCAGGGTTGACAGGCGCGGGTGGCAGCGTCTGGGCCTGCGCGAGCAGCGGGAGGGTGCATAACACGAGCGTCGCTAAACGCAGCGACATCTTAAAGAGAGGGGCCATAGTAATCCTCAACATGAGACAACAAGGATGATGGGGGGAGTCCCTGCGCGGAACCTATCACTCAGATAGTTTGATTACAAATCGCGTCACAAAAACAAGCCCGCTGCGCTCAAACGCGCAGCGGGCTTGTTGCTCATCAGGGGCGGCGCTAACACCTCATGTGCTGTCAGCGCGCGCTTGAGGGGGATCAGGCGAGCTTGGCGAGGTCGGCCATGCTGGCCTCTAGGGCGGCTTGTTCTTGCTGGAGGGCGGCGAGCTTGTCGCGCTCTTTTTGCAAGATCTCGGCCGGGGCGCGCTCGACGAACTTGGGGTTGTCGAGCTTGCGGTTGACGAAGGCGATGTCGTCGGCCACGCGACCCAGCTCGCGGCTCAGGCGCGCCTGCTCCTCCTCGACGTTGATCAGGCCCTTGAGGGGGATGCGCACCTCGACGCCCTCGACCACGGCGGTCGCGACGCCTTCTTGGGCCACCGCGTCAGCGGTGCGCACGAGCGCGAGCTGGTCGATCTTGGCGAGGCGGCACAGGTAGACGCGCGCGGCATCGATGCTGCGGGCGGTGGCGTCATCGGGGACCACGAGCGAGAGCGTAGGGATGACCACGCCGGGCTTCACGCCCGTCTCACCGCGAATGTTGCGGATGGCGCCGATCAAGGCGATGGCGAGGTCCACGGCGGCGGCGTCGGTGGCATCGGCCAAGCCCTCACGCGGCATAGGCCACGGGGCGCGCATCACGCTCACGGGCGCGCCCTCCCCCTTGGGCATCGCCTGCCAGATGTCCTCGGTGATGTAAGGCGCGATGGGGTGCATCAGGCGCAGCGTGACGTCGATCACATACGACAGCGTGGCCTGCGTGGCGCGGCGCGCGTCGGCGTGCTCCGGTGCGTCGGCGTAGAGCGTGGGCTTGGCGAGCTCAATGTACCAGTCGCACAGCTCATGCCAGACGAAGTGATAGAGCGCTTGGGCATAGTCGTTGAACAGGTACTGATCGAGCGCTTGGGTGGCCTGCGCCACGGCCACATTCAGCCTGGCCACGATCCAGCGATCGGCGGGCGTCATGTGGGCGGGGTTCATGGGCAGCGGCGCGTCGGCGCCCTCCCCTGACCAGGCCGCGTAAGGGGGCGGCGTGGGCGCGTCGGCGAGGTTCATCAAGGCGAAGCGCGAGGCGTTCCACAGCTTGTTCAAGAAGGCGCGGTAGCCCTCCATGCGGCTGATGTCGAGGTTGACGTCGCGGCCTTGGCTGGCGAGCACGGCCAAGGTGAAGCGCAGCGCGTCAGCGCCTTGCGTGGCGAGCCCTGGCAGCTCTTGGCCCTCGCGCTTGAGCGTGAGCTGCTCGCGCTCGATCTTGCGCAGCAGCTCGCGGTGAGCCTCGGGGTCGAGCGCGTCTGCCTGCACGCCGTAGATGAGGTGCAGCGGATCGATCACGTTGCCCTTGGTCTTGGACATCTTCTTGCCCTTCTCATCGCGCACGATGGAGTGCAAGTAGACGTCCTTAAAGGGCACCTCCCCCATGATATAGATGCCCATCATCATCATGCGGGCGACCCAGAAGAACAGGATATCGGAGCCCGTCTCCAGCACGCTGGTGGGGTAGAACTTGGCGAGCGAGGGGGTCTGCTCGGGCCAGCCCAAGGTGGAGAAGGGCCACAGGCCGCTGGAGAACCAGGTGTCGAGCACGTCAGGATCTTGCGTCAGCGCGGTGGGCGCACCGTAATGTGCGGTGGCCTTGTCGTGCGCCTCTTGCGCGGTGCGCGCCACGAAGATCTCGCCATCGGGGCCGTGCCACGCGGGGATCTGGTGGCCCCACCAGAGCTGACGGCTGATGCACCACTCCTGAATGTTGTACATGAAGTGGTCGTAGGTCTTCTTCCACATCGCGGGGATGATGCGGGTCTGGCCTGACTCGACGGCCTCAATGGCGGGCTTGGCCAGGCGCTCACCGCGCACGAACCACTGCTGCATCACGAGCGGCTCGACGATCACGCCGCTGCGCTCGCTGCGACCGGGGCTGTAGGTGATCTCCTCGACCTTCTCCAGCAGGCCGAGCGCGTCGAGCGCGGCGACGATCTTGTCGCGCGCCTCATAGCGATCAAGGCCCGCGAACTCCGCAGGACAAGCAGCGCTCATGGTGGCGTCGAGGCCGATGACCTGATGGCGCGGCAGATCGTGGCGCAGGCCGCACGCATAATCATTGGGATCATGAGCGGGCGTGACCTTCACGGCGCCGGTGCCCTTGTCCATCTTGGCCAGCTCACCATCGGCGATGATGGGGATGAGGCGACCCACCAGCGGCAGGCGAAGCTGCTTGCCGATGAGCGCCTTGTAGCGCGGATCATCGGGGTGCACGGCGACGGCGCTGTCACCGAGCATCGTCTCGGGGCGCGTGGTGCTGATGCTGATGTGACCTGAGCCATCCTCCAGCGGGTAGCGGAAGGTCCAGAACTTGCCGCGCTCGCCATCGGGATCGGTGAGCACCTCCAGGCCGCTGAGCACGGTCTGCGTCACGGGGTCCCAGTCCACCATGCGCTCGCCGCGATAGATGAGGTCATCCTCATACATGCGCACGAAGATCTCGCGCACGGCGTGGCTTAGGCCCTCATCCATGGTGAAGCGCTCGCGCTCCCAATCACAGGAGGCGCCCAGGCGCTTGAGCTGCTCGACGATGCGACCGCCGCTCTCGGCCTTCCACTGCCAGACGCGCTCCAAGAAGGCCTCGCGGCCGAGCTCATGGCGGGTGGTGCCCTCTTTGCGCAGCAGGCGCTCGACGACGACCTGCGTGGCGATCCCGGCGTGATCGGTGCCAGGCAACCACAGCGCCTCGAAGCCCTGCATGCGCTTGAAGCGGATGAGGACGTCTTGCAACGTGACGAACAGCGCGTGGCCCATGTGCAGGCTGCCCGTGACGTTAGGAGGCGGGATGACGATGGTATACGCGGGACGATCGCTGTGCTCATCGGCCTTAAACAGGCCGTGTTGCATCCAGAAGTCGTACCACGTGGACTCCACCTCCACCGGGTCGTAGGTCTGATCGAGCCTCATGACAGCTCCCTTATCGGCTGAGGGTTAGGCGCCTGGAGAGGGCGGCGCTTTGAGGGGGTGAGTTTGAGCATGGAAGGCGGCGATGATGCAAGCGTGTTGAGCGCGCGGATGGGAGACACAAAAAAGCCTGCCCCGTGGGGCAGGCTTGAGGGCTTGAGGGCTGGTCAGGCAGGGGGATTAGCCTTCGCTGAGCAAGCTCTCCAGCTCTTGACGGACGAGGGCGAGCACGCGCTGATTGAGCTGATCATTGAGGACGGTGTTCACGCGCTCCTCGCTCATCTGCATCATCTTGGGCATGATCTTTTGTTGAACGAGGTCGCCCATGACAGTGCGCAGCAGGCTAGGCAGCTCGTCGCGGACGGCCTTGCGGACCTCCTCGCGGACGATCTCCTCGATCTGGGCGCGGTCGATGGAGGCGCTAGCGCTGCTGCTGGGTGCGGCGGCGCTGATGCCTGGCTGAGACTGCCCCGGCAGGGGGGTTGGGTCTTGGCGCATGGGCGAGGTGGGGCGAGGCAGGGGGATGCGCGACTGGCTGTTCTGACGCGGCTGAGGTGCAGGCGCGGGCAGGGGCGGCTGTGCGGTTTGAGGCTGCTGGAGGCCGCTGGGGCGAGGCAAACCTGGGGGGGGGCTTGAGCCGAAGGGGTTGCTCGGCGGCAGGGGGCGCTGGCCCCCGGAGGCGAAGGGGTTGGAGGGCAGGCTTGAGGCCGCAGGCAGCGGCGGCGCGGCTTGTGCAGGGCGCGCGCCAGCGGCGTTGAGGGCGTTGATGAGCTGGTCCGTCTTAAACGGCTTCCAGATGACCGCATCCGCGCCTGCTTGGCGCGCCATGTTCTCATCGAAGTTCTTGTAGGTGCCGCCGAGCATGACCACATGAATATGGCGCGTGGCGTCATTGGTCTTGATGGCGCGGCACAGCTCGTAGCCGCTGCCATCGGGCATGTAGTAGTCGAGCAGGATAATATCTGGGCGACGCTGCAGCGCGTCCATGGTCGCGCGGGCGCTGCTCGCCTCAAGGATCTGGTACGACGACGCCTTCAGCGCCATCCCCACGATCTGGCGAATCGTCTGACTGTCATCAGCCACGAGGACCGTCTGGCTCATGCATGCTCCTTGCGAGTCCTGGCGCGCTCATCGCGCGCCCTCTCGACGTGTTACGCCCCTGGCGTGGCTACGTCACAGCCCGTCACGCAGTCCTAACACG
>CAYXWB010000053.1:8410-15257 GCA_964468515.1 uncultured Bradymonadales bacterium
ACGTGTTACGCCCCTGGCGTGGCTACGTCACAGCCCGTCACGCAGTCCTAACACGACGCTGACCCCAGGGTCAAGAAAGAGGGCGGCTGATTTGGCGCGCTGCGGCGCGCGCGTCATGATGACGCGCGCTTGACAAGCGCGCGCGGCGAGGGGAAGGTCTTGGTCGACAGGGGCGCATCGCGTGTTCTGCTCGCGTTGTCTTTGGCGAGGGCGCGGTGCGCCAAGCGCACAACCTATCTATCAGCTCAGGGAGTGGTGATGACAACGCTCAAGCGTGGCGATCGTGGCGCGGCAGTGGAGCTTCTGCAAGGCGTCCTCCAGAAGCTCGGTTATGACATCAGCGCCCCTGATGGGATCTTCGGCGGTGAGACCGTCGAGCAAGTCAAAGCGTTCCAGTCCAACGTGGGGCTGGACGAGGATGGCGTGTTCGGCCCTGACACCGCATCGGCGATGATCGCGGAGCTGCTGACCCTGGATATGGACAGCTAACCAAACGTTCAACACATCTGATGCGCAGGGCTGGGGGGCCCTTGGTCGTGAGCCGTCGCTCCAGCGTATGACCGCTGCGCGACACCACTCACCGCCAAGGTGCCCCCCATGCAAGAAGCCCAGCTCGACGTGATGAAGACCCTCTCGGCCACGCTGCGCGTGTGGCTCAAGCAGCAGCGCCAGCCCTCATCGGGCTGGCGCTGCTGCTTGAGCTGCCGAGGCTGGCGGTGAGCCTGCTGGTGAGCATGAGGGTTGGGGCGCTGTTGTGCGTGATACCTGGGATATTTCTGGCGCTGGTTTGGGCCGTGGCGGTGCCGGTCGGCGTGGTCGAGCATGTCGGCCCGATCGACGCGCTGACGCGCTCCTGGCAGCTGACCCAGGGGCAGTGGCTGCCCCTCTTCCTCATGTTGTTTGTGCTCGCCATGTGCTTTGGCGGCTGCTTGTTTGTCTTCTCCTTGCCAGCGAGGAGCTTCGGCGCGATGGGCGGCGCTTTTGTGGTCAACTTACAGATCGCGCTCTATGCGTTGAGCGCGGTTGTGAGCACGTTAATCGCGGCGCTGCTTGTGACGCTCTCTGCTGAGCTGCGCGCGCTCAAGGAGGGCGTGCGACCTGAGCAGCTGGCGCAAGCGGCGTGGTGAGCGAGGCGCTAACAGCCTCGACAAGCGCGCCCTGCATCGGGCATACCCAGAGGGCTAGGAGCTGACTTTGACGGCGCGATCTGCCATCCGCGCCGCTTATGCGAGGAGCAAGGATCATGCGCGCGCTGCTGGATCGCCTGAGCGATGGTGCTCACGAGTCTCCCCTCACCATGCTGCGCCGCACGCTGTCGCGCGGCTTGAGCAGCGGGCTCGTGCAGCAGCTCGACGTGCGCGCGCTGCCCCAGGTCGCAGCCTTGGTGCGGGCGCAGGGGCTTGGCGCGCACATGGTCCACGCGCTGCACGCGCTCAACGTCCCTGAGCGGCTCGCGCTGGTCGATGAGACGCAGTCGCTGACCTACGCGCAAGCCAACGCCAAGATCAACCAGCTCGCGCACGGGCTGCGCGCGCAGCTCGGCGTGGGGCGCGGTGTGCCCGTCGCGCTCATGATGGAGAACCGCGCGGAGTACCTCATGGCGTGGGTGGCGCTGCTGCGCCTTGGCGCGTCCGCCATTCATGTCAGCACGGGCGCGACCGCCCATGAGCTTGGCTACGTGTTAGAGCACAGCCAAGCGCGCGTGCTGCTGGCGAGCGACGCTTGCCAGCCCGCAGCCCACGCGCTGCGTGAGCTGCGCCCGGAGCTAGCGTTTGAGCTGGTCGGCGTCGAGGCGTCTGAGGTCGCGAATCAGACACACGCGCGCTGGCATGTGGCCGCGCTGATGGCGGATCAGCCCACCACCCAGCCCGAGCGCGCGGCCCGTGGCCAGCGCAGTGATAATGTGATCTACACCAGCGGCACCACGGGCAAGCCTAAGGGTGCCGTGCGCGACTTCGCGGGGTTTGGCCTCAAGGAGCTGCTGCGGGTGTTGGAGCGGCTGCCGTTTGAGGCTGGCGAGCGTCACCTGATCGTGGCGCCGCTGCATCACAGCGGCGCGCAGGTGTTCGCGCTGCTGCACGCGGCGCTCGGGTCCACGCTCTATTTGAGCACGCGCTTTGAGCCTGAGGAGACGTTGAGGCGGCTGTCCGAGCAGGCGATCCAGTCGGTGTTCTTGGTGCCGACCATGATCCAAGGGCTGCTCGCGCTGCCAGACAGCGCGCACTTGGCGCACCCAACGCGCGCGCTGCGCGCGCTCATCAGCGGCGCGGCGCCCTTCCCGCAAGCGCTGCGAGAGCGCGCCATCGCGCGCTTTGGCGTCAACACCCTCTACGACTTCTACGGGGCCACGGAGCTGGGCTGGGTGACGCTGATCCGAGGTGATGAGATGCTGGCGCGCCCTGGCAGCGTCGGGCGCGCCATCGCGGGCCAGCAGATCGTCATCTTGGGCGCCAAGCGCGAGGAGGTGGCGCCCGGACATGTGGGCGTGATCTATGTGCGCAATCAGCAGATCATGCACGGCTACTTGCGCGATCCCGGCGCCACCGAGCAGGCGCGCCACGGGGAGCTGTTGACCGTGGAGGATCTCGGCTCGCTCGATGAAGACGGCTACCTCTACTTGGCTGGACGCGCGCGTGACATGATCGTCTCAGGCGGCGTCAACGTCTACCCGGCCGAGATCGAGGAGGCGCTCGCCCATCACCCTGACATCGCCGAGATCGCGGTGATCGGGCTGCCTGATGAGCGATGGGGCGAGCGCGCGGTCGCGGTCGTGGCGCTGGCGGAGGGTGCCGCGCTCAACCCTAGTGAACTGGAGGCGTTCGCCCGTGAGAAGCTGTCAAGTTACAAGGTCCCACGCGCGTGGTACGAGCGCCCCACTCTGCCCCGCAACCCAACCGGCAAGGTGCTCAAGCGCACCTTACGTGACGAGCTCATCGACGCGTGTTGAGCTCGCGCTGGCCGCGAGCGAGCCCGAAGCACACCCGCACATCGCCGAGGCCGCGAGCGAGCCCGAAGACGACGCGCGCGCTGCGCGGCGCGTGGACCTAGACGCGGCCGAGGCCGCGTCTGCTGCGACGGCGCTCTTGGCGCAGCTTGCCCCCCCCACCCCTTGGGCGCGTCCGATCACCTCACGCTGGTTTGAGCCGCTTACTGAGCGGGCGATCGCGATGCTCGCGGCGAGGATCGTGGGTGGGGAGCGGGTGCTCGGGGTGGTGGCAGCGAGCCCGCTGGAGGGGGCGCTGGAGGGCGCGTCCCGGGGCTGGGTCGTGGTCACGGACAGGCGCGCAGGCGTCGCGCTGGAGGGCGACGCGGCGTGGGGGTTTTGGGAGGCGTCCGAGGAGGAGCCGCTGACGTTGGCGCGATCGCGCTCGCGCGATCGCGTCCAGATCGGCACACGCGCTCTGCTGCAAGGGCCGCTCATGGGCGGCGCGACGCTGCGACGGCTGGTGGAGCTAGGGGCGATGCCCGCGCAGCAGCGGCTGATGAGCGCGGCCCAAGAACTCGGGCAAGCGCTGCGCTGGGCCGACGCGCAAGAAGCGCTGGAGGTGGCGCTGGCGCTGCCTGACGCGGCTGAGGACGCAGCGCACCACGCGCAGCTGTTGATGTGGCGCGCCCGCGCGAGCTTTGAGCTAGGCGCGAGCGACGTGGCCATGGCCCAGCTCGCTGAGCTCACAGCGCGTCGCCCTGAGGACGATCTGCTCGCGCTGAGCGCGAGCGCTGGAGCGACAAGCGAGACATGGCTCGCCGCCCTCGCGTTGGCCCACGAGGCCGCGGCCGACCACCGCGCGGCGGCGGCCGTCTATCGCGCCTTGGCCGACGCGCCTGACGCGCCGCTGGCGCGCCGCCATGATCAGGCGCGAGCGCACGCGCGCGCGGGCGAGCTGGAGGCGGCGCGACGAGCCTATGAGGCGCTGCTGGGCGGGCTGCCAAGCGGGGTTGATTTTGGGGCGCTCTCCCAGCTCACGCGTGAGGTGGACGCGCGCCCGCGCGACGCGCGGCGCGAGGAGGCCACGCTGGAGCTTGGCGCGCTGTTAGAGCAGCTGAGCGACTGGGAGGCTGCGGCCGAGCTCTATTTGGGATGGATTCGCCAAGCGCCGCTGGCGCGCTCAGGTTATGCGGCGCTGTTCAAGCTGCGCGAGCGGCTGGCGCCGCATCAGCTGGAGGGGGCGCGCCAGGCCGCGCTGGTGCTGAGGTTGCTCGATCGGCGCATGGCGCAAGACGCGGGCGAGGTGGTCGAGGCGCTGTGCGCGGCGGGCCAAGGGGAGGATCTGTGCGCGTTAGGGGCTGAGGCGAAGATCAGTGATGCGGATTATGAGCGCGCGCTGGTGCATCCTGGCGAGCGCGAGGATCAAGCGGTGGCGCAGCGCTGGTTAGGCGGGTTGCTCTCAGACACGCGCGCGAGCGTCGATATTGAGCGTCACTGCGAGCGGCTCAACGCGCGCCAGCACCCCGACGCGCTGAGGTTCTTGACGAAGGTCGCGCAGGTGCTGGGGGTGGCCACGCCGCGCTGTTATTTGAGCCACGGGATGACGGGCGTGCAGGTGATGCGCGGCGGCGCGGTGGGGCCGCTGATCTTGATGGGCGCGGCGCATTGGGAGCTGGAGCACGCGCAATATTTAGACGCCAGCGCGCGACGCTTCGCGCTAGCGACGCAGGTGGCGCACATTCGGGCCGAGCATCTGGTGCTGACCAGCTCGGAGTTCTGGGGCGCGTTTCGCAGCAAGGCGTTGGAGGGCGTGGTGGCGGGGCTGAGCCTGATCCCGCTGGGCGGGATGCTCGGCAAGCTGACGGACAACGCGGCGCTCAGCGCGCTGGCCAAGCTTAAGGAGCGTGTGGAGGGCGGCGCCTCGCGCACGCTCGCGGGCTATCTGGAGCGCCAGCTCACGAGCGGCGGCACAGGCGGCCCGATGCAGAGCGCCTATGAGGCGGCGCTGGGCGTGGTGGCCTCGCGCGGGCGCGGCGCGCCACAGCAGGGGGAGAGCTTGCTCAAGGAGCAGCTCGCGAACTTCGCGCGCGCGGCGATGTATTCAGCCGATCGGGTGGGGTTGCTGGCCTGTGACGATCTCGACGCGGCGGTGCGCGCCATCTTGCTGCTGTCGCCACGCGCGAGCCAAGAACTCATCGCGCTTCAAGAGGGCGGGCTGGTGAGCGTGCTGGATCGTCGTGATGGCGAGGAGCCGGTGTATGGCGAGCTGGCATTGCGCTTGGGCGAGCTGATGCGGTTCGCGCTCTCGGGAGAGTATCTGTCGCTGCGACGTGGGCTCTATGGGGCGCCTGCGATCGCAGGCGCCCCATAGAGCGCGCGCGCGCGAGGGCTCAGGGATTAGCGGCGCGCTGTGCGTGGTGTCTTGGGGCGACGTTCTCGTCGAGGGCCAGCCGCTCTAAGCGGCTGGCCCAGCGGGCGCTCAGCAGCATGCGCTCGCCAGCGTCGCTGATGCGGTTGTAGCGCAGATCGAGGGTGCGCAGATGATGGGCGCGCCCGGCGCGTCTGGCGACGTGGCGCGCGCCCGCATCACCGATGCGATTGTAGTGCAGCGCCAGCTCGCGCAGACGCCCAAGCCAAGGCGCGTGCATGAGCGCGCTGATGGCGTCATCATCAAGCGCGTTCCAGGACAGGTCGAGGCACGACAGCGCGTCGAGGCCGTCGATCCGTGTGAGCGCCATGGCGCTCTGCGCGCTTGACCAGGACAGACCTAGCGCGCAGAGCTGCGCGCGCCAAGGGGCGTCCAGCAGCGTCTGCAAGCCGCGCGCGTCGAGCGTGTTACCGCTGACATCCAGCGCGTTGAGCCTTGGGGCGTCGAGGGCGCCACGCAGCGACTTGAGATCAGCCAAGCGCAGGCCCACGCGGGCGAGCGACAGCGCGCGCAGCTGAGGCAAAGGCAGCGCACCGAGCGCGGCAGCGACGCCCTCGCTCAGCAGGTTGTCCGACAGGTCGAGCGCATGCAAGCGCGCGCGAAAGGGGTTGTCGAGCAAGGTCGCGGCGGCTTGAGCGTCGACATGACCCGCGCGCCAAGTGAGCTGGCGCAGCGGCAGCCGGGCCAGCGGTGCGGCGATCGCCTGCTGCGTGGTTGAGGCCCCCTCGACGCCGAGCAAGGTGAGTGATTCTAAGCGCGCGAGGTGAGGAGAGGCCAGCAGGGCGCGCAGCCCCGCGACCTCAAGCTGGCGGGGTCGCGCGATGGTGAGGTGACGCAGTGAGCGCAGCTCCTCGCGTGCGGCGAGGGCTTGGCAGGCGGCCTCGCTCAGGGTGTGGGCGCTGTGCAAGGTGAGCGCGTCGGCGACGCCAAACCAGGGCGAGGGCGCGCCCTCAAGCAGCGCGCGCGTCCAGCGCGGCGGCGCCTCGTGCGACGCCTGCGCGCCTCGGCGCAGGTGGCCGCGCGCGTAAGGCACGAGTTCTTGCGCGCGCTCAGGATCACAGGCCTCAAGCAGCGCACAGCACGCGCGCCATCGCTCGGGGCTCGCGGGCTGATGCAGCAAGCTGCGAAGCTCGCCAAAGCGGGTGGCGCGCGCGCAGGCATAGCGGGGTGAGTGATGCATTGTCATAAGCGACCTCAGCAGGTCCAGGTCAGCGTGCGCGAGAGGAGCGGACAGGTCCTCACACAGGACTTACCGCATCAGAGCGCGCTTTTGACGCGAGGGACACAACTTAAAGACGCTTAAAAGCACGAAAGGTTGTTCAAAGCGGCCCACTATCGCATAAACGCTAGCCCTAAGCCTACATACAGCCAGTGTCCCTCCAGCAGCGGATCGCCAAGCCAACCGTGCGACGAGGTGAGCAGGTTGACAGGCGCGCGATAGCTCACCGTCAGCTCCAGCGGCATCTTGAGCCAGCCCTCGGGCAAGATGGTCA
>CAYXWB010000053.1:15357-21586 GCA_964468515.1 uncultured Bradymonadales bacterium
TAGCTCACCGTCAGCTCCAGCGGCATCTTGAGCCAGCCCTCGGGCAAGATGGTCAGGCCCGCATAAGGGGACAGCCCCATAAAGAAGGAGACATCGTCGCGATCAAAGCCGCGAAACCCGGCGTAGAGCGAGGGGCCCGCGTCGATCATAAAGCGCGCAGCCCAGCGCCAGTGGAAGGTGTAGCCCACGTCCATGAACCACTGATTCGCGGTGTCCTCGCCCAAGGTAGCGGCGGCGCCCACGCGCCAGCTCGTGAGCCAGTTGGCGACCTCATCAAGCTCCGTGAGCGCGCTCACGTCGAGCTTGAGCTGAGGGGCGCGTCCGGCCACATCAAAGCCGACCTTAAAGGACAGCGACTCATAGCTGAACGGCGGCGGCGGCACGGGCAGCTCGCCCGTGACCACGGGGCCGAGCGCGTCGGCGTCAAGCGGTGACTCGCCAGCCACGCGTGTCGCGCGCAGCGGCAAGTGCGCGCACACGAACTTGACGAGCGGGTCTTCGACCTCGCAGGTGGTCCCGAGCGGGCCGCTTTGGCCCAAGCCCGCGCCGCCCAAGACCCAGTCCAAGAGGCTCGCCATCGTGGAGGCCACGAGCACGCCGCGCTGGTTTTGGATCAGGCAGGTCGTCAGGTGGCGCGGATCGGGCTGGAGCTGCGCCAGGACGTCCCAATCGCAGTCGCGAGGCCCTGGCCATGCTGGCCCTAACAAGTGCGCGTCGCCAAAGGCGACCAGTGGGAAGCTGCCCAGGCGCGTGCGCAGGATCGCGACGACGCCCTCGGCATTGTCGCGGTTGTGATCATAGCGGATTTCTTGCAGACCGCCGCGCGTGCGTATGGTGCGCATGTGGCCTGAGGCGAGGCCGTCTTGGAGGAAGTGCAGGCCGCTGCCCTCGAACACGAGCGCCATCACGGCGGAGGTGACGCGCGCGACGCGCAGCCGCGCCTCAGGATCGAGCTGGTGCAAGGGCTGGGAGGTGGCGAGCGGCGCGACGCGCGCGCTGACCGGGGCGACGAGCCTGGGGTCGGCGCGCTGCGACCACGCGACGACGCGCGCGCGGACGTGCGTGTCGAGCAGCTCACACGCCAGCGGCGCGCGCTGCTCTGGCGTGAGCGAGCGCCAGCTCACCACCTCATAGCCTGGCGTCACCGCGCTGATGGCGCCAAGCTCCGAGGGCGACAGCGCCATGAGCTGGCCGCAGCGGCGCGCGGCGATGTCGATCGCGGTGCCGTGAAACCCCAACCACGCGCCATATGCCGGTACGCCGAAGTGGTGGTGATTGCGCAGCACCAGATCCAGGTAGTGGGGGTTATCGAAGCTGTAGACGCTCGAAGGGTCGGAGGGGCCGCGCTTGACCGGCGCGCGCGCGAGCGGCGTCAAGAGCGCGGGCGGGATCGAGACAGGGCCGCTCGACCCGTGGCGATCAAGATACGCGTCCACATCCCCCTTGATGACCTCCCACGGGGCCAACCCGTCCGTCTCACACGCGTCCTCGCTGACGTCCTCGATGACGCCCCCTGCGCTGGTCACGCGCGACATCCACCACAGAGTGCTGGCTAGCAGGCCACGGTCGCCGCCGCGCGGCAGGTTCTGAATGGGGCCAAAGCGCGCGATGTGATCGGGCAGCGCGGCGTAATCGCCGAGCGTGATGGCGTAGTCGTGGCTCTTGGCGGGCGGCGCCTCAAGGCGGTTGATGGACGCCTCAAGCTGCTTGTAGTCGGCCGCGCAGTAGGGGCGCTCCCAGCGCTCGGGGCAGAACAAGCCGAGCGCGATGTAGCGCGCCACGAGCGCTGGCGCGGCGTCATCGCGCGCCACTTGTGGCGCCATCAGCCGCTGCGCATGCCAGCAGGCGTAGTCGCTCAGGTAGGCGTGCTCTAGGTAGTCAAACGCCTCAGCGTGCGGCGTGTGAGTGAGCAGGCTCATCACGCTCACCAGCGCGCTCACGATGGCGCACATCCACAAGCGTTGGGGTCGCATAGACGCTCCAGATGGCGGAAGATCATCAGCGCAAGCGCGCTGCGCTTTACCTTGAAGGTCTTGCCATGACTGACAGGTCGTTAAAAGCCTGGGGATGATTTTCAACGCGCGACGCTTGATCAGGCGTTGGCACCGGGCAGCCCGTCAAGCGCCAGATGCAGCGCGCGATCGTGACGCGGCGCGGGCGTGAGGCCGAGCACATGAGGGCGCGCCATGCGGGCGAGCGCGTCGAGCACCCAGCGTGACTTCTGCGTCCAGGGCACGATGGTGCGGCCAGCCAGCGCGTCGCAGCGGTTCTGACGCAGCCGCACGCCGATGGCCCGATAGACGCGCGACGCCACCAGGATCGCGGCGCGGCTGCGCGGCGGGATAAACCGCATCCCCTGCTCCGCGCTCGCATAGTAGGCGTCGGCCAGCGCGAGCAGATCGCGCACCACAGCGGCCACCGCCTCGCGAGGCGCGTGGCCGTCCAAGAGCGCCTGTGGCGAGGTGCCATGAAAGCGCAGCCGCGTGGCGGGCAGGTAGACGCGGCCCATGGCCGCGTCCTCAGCCACATCGCGGCAGATGTTGGACAGCTGCATCGCCACGCCGAGATCCACGGCGAACGGCAGCGCGCTGGGATCGCGCACCTCGATCACAGCGCACATCATCAGGCCCACGGTGCTGGCCACGCGATAGCAGTAGCGCAAGAGCGCGACATCATCGGGCAGTCGCACGGGCTCGAGGTCGGTCGCGACGCCCAAGATCAGCTCGCGCGCGGCGTCGAGGTCGAGGCCGCGGCGCGCGGCCAAGGTGAGGAAGGCGTCGATGACGGGCCGCGCGGCGGCTGTGCCGTCAAGCTCGGCGCGCAAGCGCTCAAGGCCGCGCGCCGCGTGGTCCTTGTCGGGCGCCTCGTCGGCGGTGTCATCGACCAGCCGACAGAAGGCGTAGACGATGGCGGCGTCATCGTGCTGATCGCGCGATAAGAACTGCGCAGCCCAGCGAAACGAGCGGGCCTTCTCGCTTAAGACCGCGCGGCTGTCGCGCACGACGCGCGTCGTGTGGGGGCGCAGCATCACGGCGCGGCCCTCCTGGCGCTGGCGCCGTCCTCAGACGCGCGCGCTTGACGTCGCGCGGTAGGGGGTGGCGGCACGGGGATGCGCGCGCCCTCGGGCGCAGGCTCGATGAGCCGCTCCAACACCTTGGCGGTGCACAACACGCCGGGCATCCCGGCGCCGGGGTGCGTGCCCGCGCCCACAAAGTACAGGCCGTCCACATCCTCGGAGCGGTTGTGAAAGCGGAAGTACGCCGACTGCGACAGCTTCGGCTCCGGGCCAAAGCCCGCCCCATCGACCGAGCGCAGGTTGTGCTCGAAGTAGTCAGGCGTGACGCTAAACTTGACCTCCAGGTTCTCCAACAGCCCTGGCAGGTGGGTCTTGTCGAGGAAGGCCAGGATCTTGTCAAAGTAGCGCCCTTGCTCCTGCTCCCAGTCGATGTTGGCGCGGTTGTTGGGCACGGGTGAGAGCACGTAGAAGGTCTCACAGCCGGGAGGTCCCAAGCTAGAATCGGAGCGCGTGGGCGCGTGCAGATACAGCGAGAAGTCGTCGGCGAAGTGATACTTATTGAAGATGTCGTCCAGCAGCTCGCGATAGCGCGCGCCGAGGATGATGGTGTGGTGGGCGAGCTCGGGGTAGGTCTTGCGCGCGCCAAAGTAGCCCACGAACAGGCCCATCGACGGCTTGACGCGATCCAGCGAGCGATCGGTGTGCTTGCGGCGATGACGCGCGTCAATCATGTTCTTGTAGGTGTAGATCGGATCAGCGTTGCTGACCACGAGCTGACACGGGATGCGCTGGCCTGTGGCGGTGCGCACGGCGACGGCGCGGCCGCGCTCGACCTCGATCTCCTCGACGGGGGTGTTCAAGCGGACCTCCACGCCCAGCTCCTCCAGGAGCTTGACCAGCGCGGCCACGATGCTGGTGGTGCCACCCTTGGCGAAGTGGACGCCCCACTTGCGCTCCAGCCAGTGGATCATCATGTAGATGGAGGTCGTCTGGAACGGGTTGCCGCCCACCAGGAGCGGCTGAAACGTGAAGACCTGACGCAGCCGCTCATCCTTAATATAGGAGGCGACTAGACCGTAGACCGTACGATAGTTGTGCAGCTTGAGCATGTCCGGCACGACGCGCAGCATGTCAGAGAGCTTGTCAAACGGGATGTCCGCGAGCTGCTCGTAGCCGACCTCGAAGATGCGACGCGAGTGATCAGCCATCTTCAGGTAGCCCTCGACGTCGTCCGGGTTGAACGCCCGGATCTGCTCCAAGAGGCGCGCCTCATCGCCCACATAGTCAAAGCTTGAGCCGTCAGGAAACTCGATCCGATAGAACGGATCGACCGGCATCAGCTCGTAATAATCACGCCAATCTCGCCCCACCAGCTCGAACAGCTCATGGAACAGGTAGGGCGCGGTGACCACCGTGGGGCCAGCGTCAAAGGAGTAGCCCTGCTTGACGAAGACGCTGGCGCGTCCGCCGGGCTGATCGGTCGCCTCAAGCACCACCACGGGGTAGCCCTTGGCGCGCATGCGTATGGCGGCCGCTAAGCCGCCAAAGCCTGATCCGATGACGACGACGGGGTCCTGCGCTTTGGGAGAAGACGACATAGGCTTTAGATCCTCCACGGCTCACAGCTCAAGGCCAGGGCTGGCCAGGTTGGGCAGACAGCGAAGCGCGTCAGCAGCGCCTTGGCCTAAGATGCACCATCGCGCGTTGAGGCGCACAGCTTCGCGCGGCTCGTGGCACAGATGTCGCGCGCTGGCCCGCCATGGCCCTTAATCATAGGGCCACATACCACACCTGAGGGGTGAGCCAGAGGCGCGATCTTCCCCCGCCACAGCGACCCGTGACGCCAGGATTGAGCGCATGGGGCACCTGCAAGTGACCCGCTCGCTTGGACGATCCCCGCATAAAATCAGGCCCTGCGGCGCACCGCGCGAGAGGTTGTGTGTGAGCGGGCCGCTTGGAAGTTGCGCTGCATCGCTCAAATTAGCCCCCCTGGTGGGCCTTGAGCGCTCAAGCCGACAGCCGCTCAAGCGCGCGGCTCAAGCCCCCGGCGCAGCGCGGGCAGCGACCACCACGGCGCCTGCGGGCAGGCGTGATGCTCCCAGTGGTAGCCGAAGTGATAGCACGTCAGGAATGACAGCCACGGCGCGAACGCGTTGCTGCGCGCGCGATGCGCGTCCTGATGGGCGGGATCGCCGGCGCGATGTGGCAAGTAGGTGCCAAAGTAGAACAGCTGCGTCGTGCTCAAGAGCGAGGGCGCCACCCAGAACAGCGTCAGCTCCAGCGGCCCCACCCCCGCCAGGTGCAAGAACACGTTGTAGAGGATCGCCATCAGCAGCAGCTGGCGCCAGGTCACATAGCGGCGCAAGAACTGCACGTACCAGGCGCCAAGCCCAGGGTGCTCGCCGTCGTGATAGTCGGGGTCATCGGCGCTGGCGGGGCTGGCGTGATGCGCGTGATGCGCCTCGCGCAGACGTCGATAGGAGAACATCGCGTACAAGCGCACGCACAGCGCGCCGAGCGCGTCATTGACGCGTCGGTTGAGGTGAAACGCGGTGCCGTGCATGGCGTCGTGCGCGGTGATGAACAGGCCCGTATATAAGAAGGTGAGCGCGGCGATCACCACGGGGGCGAGCGCCCAGCGCGCGCCAGCCCAGCTCCAGGTGAGCGCGAAGGTGAGCAGCGCGGCCCACAGCGCGATCACGATGAGGCCTGACGCGAGGCCCACCCAGGCGTGACGCGCGCTCAAGCGCAGCGGCACGCGCGGCGCGCCTTGAGGGGTCTTCACGGCGCCACCTCCTGACCACCCGTGAGCGCGCGCCACAAGGAGAGCGCGGGCTTGCCCAGCGCGGGGCGCATGAGCGCTAGGCGCGTCGCGCCGCCCGCGCGCTGGAACACCTGCAACATCGCGCCTGCCAGCGCGCCGGGGCTCATGTCTCCGCGCAAGTACGACGCCCACACGGGCTGATCCAGCGCGAAGAAGGTGTCGAAGAAGCGGCCGAGCTGGACGTGATCAAAGCCGAGCAGCGCCTCCGCGCCATAGAGGTAGAGGTGACGCTGGCGGCGGCGCTCCTCGCTCCAAAGCGCGGCCCACCCTGCCCGCGCGTTGGCGTCGGCGCGGGCGCCCGAGGCGATAGAATCACTGAGCGCGTCGGCGACCTCCTCAGCCCAGCGCAGCGCGCGGGTGAGCTGATAGCCGGTGGCCACGTGCGTCAT
>CAYXWB010000054.1:0-4091 GCA_964468515.1 uncultured Bradymonadales bacterium
CCGCCCCCGCACGCTGCGCGCGCGCCGGGGGCGGGCGCGCAGCTTGCGCAGGTGGCGCAGCTTGATGAGCTTGAGGAGCTAGAAGATTTTGAGGATCATAGCAGCGTAGAGGTGTTGGAGTCAGTCCACATCTTATTCTCCACGCTGGCACCGCTGGAGCCAAGCGACGCGCCCACAGCCCATGTGGGGACAGCGCCCAAGCGCGCGCGCGCCGATGCGCGCGATACCGCACAGAAGCTCACGACCAAGCCCACGCCCACGCGCCGATCGCGCCTAGTTTGGCTCGCGCTCGTGCCGCTTGCCATCGGCGCGCTCGGCTTGATCGCGTGGATCGCGCGGGATGCGCCAGCGCCCCCGGCTCCGGCTCCGGCTCCGGCGCCAGCGCGCGCCGCGCCGACGGCGCTGGCGCCGGAGCAGATCGACGCCGCGCACCAGCGCGCGCATGAGCTGACGCGCGCGGCGGCCCAGTCAGCCGAGGCGCTGGCGCGCGGACACGCCAGCGCCTCAGCCTCGCTCGGCGCGGCGCGTGACGCGCTCGGCGCGGCGCGCGTCCTGGCCCAGACCCCCAGCGGGCGCATCGTGCAGCTGGCGGCCGCCAAATATCACACCTGCGCGCTGCTCGATCACGGGCAAGCGCGCTGCTGGGGGCTCAATGAGGGCTCGCTTGGGCTGTCGCACCGCGACAACTTGGGTCACAACCCCCAAGCCCCCATCACCGACGCGCGCGCCCTCGTCGCGCTCGACGCGCCCGCGCGCGTCATCGCCACCGCGGGCGATCGGCGCGCCTCCCACAGCTGCGCCATCATCGACCTCGGTGACCGCGACGCGCTGCGCTGCTGGGGCGATAACAAGTCGGGTCAGCTGGGCTTAGGTCACACCCAGGACAGCGGCCCTGAGGCTGGCGAGGTCGCCTTGCCTGATGCGCCGATGCAGGTCGCTGTCAGCGCCTCACAGTTTGGCTCTCACACCTGCGCCCTCACCCGCGCCGGGCACGCGCTGTGCTGGGGATACAACCGCTATGGCCAGCTCGGCTTGGGTCACACAGACACCATCGGTGATGATGAGCTGCCCTCCGCGCAGGTGCCGATTAAGGCGCCGCTGCGCGCCATCGCGGTGGGCAAGTATCACAGCTGCGCCATCACACGCGCTGGCGCGCTGCACTGCTGGGGGCTCAATGAGGTGGGCCAGCTGGGGCTTGGCCACACCAAGAATATCGGCGCCGCTGACGCCCCAGTCACCGACAAGAACACCCTCGTGCCGCTCAAGAACGTGCGCGCGGTGGCCGCAGGACGCCAGCACACCTGCGCGCTCACCGAAGCCGGCGAGGTGCGCTGCTGGGGCTGGAACAACAAGGGGCAGCTGGGGCTGGGTCACACCCAGCACCTGGGCGATGATGAGGCCATCACCACATCGCCAGCGGTTGAGCTGAAGGCCGCCGTGCGCGCCATCGGCGCAGGTGACATGCACGCTTGCGCCTTGCTGCAGGGCGACCAGCTGCGCTGCTGGGGCGAGAACCAGTTTGGCCAGCTCGGCCTGTCTCACAAGCGCCCCGTGGGCGACGATGAGCTGCCCTGGTCGCAGGGCTTCGCCCCGCTCGACGCGCCAGCGCGCGCGCTGGCGCTCGGCAGCTATCACACCTGCGTCGTGCAAGAAGATGGCGGCGCGCGCTGCTGGGGCGTCAACCAGTTTGGCCAATTGGGCTTAGGTCACACCCAACACTTGGGCGATGATGAGGCCGTGACAAGCGCGCCCCCTTTCAGCTTCATGAAGACGCCATAAGCCACCACAAAACATCACGATAAGCGACAGCGCACCTCGCTTTAGCGAGGCGCGCTGTCGCTTTTAGCGGCGCGCGTTGCGCGCCGCGTCGCGGCGCGCGTACAGTGTGAGCGTGAGTAGGCCAGGCCACCCTGTGATGATGTGTGAGGAGCCATGAACACCTTTGAGCTGAGCTGGGAGGGGCTACAACGCGACCTCTTGGCGCGCGCCCAAGGCGCGCTAGAGCGCTCCACCGCGCTTGAGCAGTCGATCGCGCCCATCTTCACCCCCGCGGCGGCGGCCGCGCTACGCGCGGCCGCCTCCGCGCTGCTTGATGATGGCCAAGGCCAGCCCGATGACGCGCGCTTGGACTGGCTCGAAGACGAGCTTCAGACCATGTTCGCGGTCTACACGGGGCCTACACGCTTGGGCGCCAAGTGTCTGCCGTGGCTGCTTGAGCTGAGCCCGCTCATCGCGCTGCGACGCCCCGTGCGCCTGAGCGAGCTGCCGCGCCATCAGCGCTTGGCCTGCTTGCAGGCGCTGTCACAGTCATCGCTGGCCAGCCTGCTGGGCGTGTTCAAGACCGTCATCACCGCGGTCTATTTAGAGCACCCCGACGCGGCGCGTGAGTATGGCCTGTGGGATGAGCAGGCCATGGGGCCTGCCTATCAGAGCGCCGCCTCAACCGCCCAAGAGGAGGTCCCCCATGATCATTGAAGGATCCAAGGTCGGCCACGACCTCACGCTGCGCGCGGAGATCGTGATCGTGGGCAGCGGCGCGGGCGGCGCGGTGATGGCCCGCGAGCTCGCGCTCGCCGGCCATGACGTGCTGGTGCTTGAGGAGGGGCCACACATCACCCCGCAAGAATATGGCGCGTGGCGGCCTACGCGCACGATGCACCGCTTGGGGCGCGCAGGCGGCACCACCGCCGTGCTCAGCGACGCGAACACGCCCACGCTCGGCGTGATGATGGGCGCCTGCGTGGGCGGCTCCTCGACGCTCACCGGCGGCGTGTGCTACCGCATCCCCGATGATGTCCACGCGCGCTGGGTCGAGCTGACGGGCACCGAGGCGCTCAGCGCCAAGACGATGCAGCCGCACTACGAGCGCGTCGAGCAGATGTGCAACATCCACCCCGTGCCGGAGTCCATGCGCAGCCTGGGCACGCGCCGCTTCGGCGAGGGCGCCGCGCGCTTAGGCGCGCAGCTTCAGGCCATCACGCGCAACACGCGCGGCTGCTGTGGTTGCAGCAAGTGCAACTATGGCTGCCCTCACCAGGCGAAGCTCTCCGTTGATCTGACCTACCTGCCCGACGCGCGCCAGCACGGCGCCACGATCTATGCGGACATGCGCTGCGAGCGCGTCATCATTGAGAACGGTCGCGCGGTAGGCGTGGAGGGCGTCGTGCTGCGCGATCCCGATCGCCGCCCCCGCCACCGCTTCAAGGTCATCGCCGATCACGTCGTCTTGGCGGCAGGCTCGCTCTACACGCCGCAGCTCTTGTTGCGCAGCCGCGTCGGCACGCGCAGCGGCATGGTCGGCAAGAACCTCAGCTTGCATCCGGGCTTTGGCCTGTTCGCCTTGTTCGATGAGCCGATCTACAGCTGGCGCGGCGCCATGCAGAGCGCGTCGTGCTACCACCCCGAGGATCCTCACGTCCTCTATAACAGCATCGCCGCGCCGCCCAACATGATCGCGGGCTTCTTGCCCGGCGTTGGGCCTGACTACATGCGCCGCATCCGCGAGGAGCTGCCGCGCATGGCCATGTTCGGCGGCCTGATCCATGACGCGTCGAGCGGGCGCGTGCTGCCGGGCCTGGGGCGCGAGCCGATCGTGCAGTATCGCATGGGCGAGCGCGATCGCGCCTCGTTCGTGCGCGGGATGCAGTTTGGCATTGAGGCCTTCTTGCTGGCGGGCGCGCACACGGTGTTCAACCCGGTCGTCGGCCAGCCCGCCTTTCACAGCGTCGATGAGCTGCGCGCCTTTGACTTCTCGCGCCACAACCTGCGCGGCGTGCAGTCGATGTCCTATCACCCCTTGGGCACCTGCCAGATGGGCACCGATCCGGCGCGCGCGGTGGTCGACCCTGACGGGCAGAGCTTCGAGGTCGCGCGGCTGTGGATCGCTGATGGCAGCGTGTTCCCCACGAGCGTCGGCGTGAACTCCCAGCAGGCCATCATGACGCTGGCCACGCACATCGCGTTCGCGATGCAAGCGCAGCTGTGAGCTGTGGCGCTGGGCGCCGCCGCGCGCCCCACGCCCCAGCGCACCCACGCAACGCCCGGGCTCGGTGAGCCAAGGGGCGTGGGCCCTGGCGTGTAACACCAGCGCG
>CAYXWB010000054.1:4101-21421 GCA_964468515.1 uncultured Bradymonadales bacterium
GGCCCCCCGCCACTCGGGTGCGGCGTCCCCCGCGCTGTGGGGGGGGGGGGGGGGGGGGGGCCCCGCCCCCCCCCCGCCACAGCTCACGCACGAAGCGCGCGGGCTCGGTGAGCATCGGGGCGTGGCCGCTGGCTTGAAACTCCAGCGCTTGTGCCCCAGGCACCATCCTCACAAGCTCGCGCTGGCCTTGCGCCGGATACATCCGCGAGCGCGCCCCAATCAGCACGGTCGTGGGCGTGGTGAGTCCCGCGAGCGCGGGGCGCATGTCATAGTCGCGCGCCAAGTAAGCCTGCAACACATCAATGTAAGCGCGCCAATGCTGCATCGGCATCAGCCGCGTGCGCGCGCGCTCGCGCGCCATCACCGCCCGCACCACCGCCTCACCGCGCGCGCCCACCATGACCGCCGAGAAGAAGTCTGCGGCGAGCGCCCACAGCGCGTCGCGCGCAGGCGCGGGCAGCGCCTCATAGGGCATGGTCAGATAAGGCGCCACCCGCGCCAGCACGCGCGTGAAGTCGGCCATCCGCGCCTCATGATCCTCACCAAAGATCCCATAGCGCCAGTCAGGCTGGTTCATCGCGCAGGGCGACTGATCGATGTGCAGGTAGCGTGACACGCCCGGCATCGCGCCATGCAAGCGCTGATACTGGAGCGCCGCGTACGCCCCCATGCTGATCCCGCCTAAGCGCACCTGGGACTCACCGAGCGCGCCGAGCAGATCCTCCAGATCGTGGGCATAGTCCGTGAGCACGCAGGCGGAGCGAAAAGGCGTGGCGTGCGCGCGCCCGAAGCCGCGAAGATCGGGCAGCACGAAGCGCAGCGCGCCCGACAGCGGCAGCACGCTGGGCAGCCAGGTCTGAGCGCGCATCCCAAAGCCCGGCAACAACACCACCGTGGGACCGCGCCCGAGCGACAAAAAAGGCAGCCGCGCGCCATCGCGCGCGGCCGCCTCATGCCACCTCGGTCGCGCGCTGCTCAAGGCGTAGGCGCCACAGGGCGCGGCTGTGCAGGCAGCGGGATCTCAAGCCCGCTGGGCACCGACTCAGGCACCATCACCGCGCGCAGATCCCGCATGTTGGGGTCGGTCAGCGACTCCAAAAACGCGATGAGATCGGACACCTCATCATCCGTCAGCGGGATCTTCTCGCTGAGCAGCGGTGAGAGCGTCTCCTCGACTTGCATCAGCAGCTCGGGGCTGTGGTGCACCTGCACCTTGAACTCGGGGCGCAAGATGTCAGCGTTGTAGTCCCACAAGCCCATGCGCGCGTCCATCTTGTGACGGATGACCTCTTCGAGGGTGTTGTAGGCGCCGTTGTGCATGTAGGGCGCGGTGAGCGTCACGTTGCGCAGCATGGGCGTGCGAAACGCGAAGCGCTTGTCAGCGCCCGCGCCCGTGTGATGTTGCGCGCCAAAGTCAACGGATTGCAAGCGATCGGGGCCGCTGGTCATCGGGCGAATCCCGATGTTGTGGAAGTCCTGATCGCTCATCAGCGCCCCGCTGTGACAGCTTGAGCAGCGCGCCTTGCCGTAGAACAGCGCCCCACCGCGCGCGGCCGCGTCGCTCAGCGCGCTGTCATCGCCCGCGATGAACTTATCATAGGGGCTGTTGAGGCTGGTGAATGACGCGTTAAAGAAGGCGCTGATCGCGTTGGCCGCGTGGAAGAACTTGAGCTGGCCTTGCGCCACATCAGGATAGGCGGCGGCGAACAGCTCACGGTAGCCCTCAAACGACATCAGGCGCGCCATATAGGCGTCCCAAGCGCCCTCCAAGTGACCGTCTTGCACCAGCGCCACCTCATTGACCTCACCAAAGATGGTGCGATCGGTGGGGTGACCGCGCAGCTCATCGCGGTTGAGGACAGGGAACAGGTTCTGCGCCGCGAGCAAGTTGTCCAGCTCAGCGGGCAGCTCGCGCAGGATGTTGTTCGGCGTGTGGCCATAGCCACGATCGAAGATCACGAAGCGACCATCGTCGCGGCGCGCGATGCGCCCATCCCAAAACAGCGTCTTGATCTCGGGCAAGGCGCGGTTGAACAGATCGGGCACATGACGTGGCAGGAACTCTTTCTTAGGGCCAGGGGTGCGCCCACCAAACGTGTCGGTCACAGCCGAGGTGCCCGCGGGCAGAGCGAGCCCATCGGCGGTGCCCGCCTCGGGGCGATGGCAGGTCAAGCACGCGGCGTCTTTGTTACCGCTCAAGATAGGATCGGCGAAGAGCATCTTCCCGAGCGCCACCTTCGCCTCGGTGGGGCGCTCAGGCGGCGTGAGTGGTGTGATCTGGAGCTGATTGATGCGCTGGCGAAGCAGCGCCTGCGCTGCGCCCTCAGGGGGCGGCGCTATGGTCTGATTTGGAGGGAGGCCGCTCGCATCTTCCTGACCACCGCAAGCGGCGCTCAGGACACACAACACGGCACACAGGAGGAGCTGTTTTTGGTGCATTGACATCATGAGACGAACACTCCCACAAGAAAGGACGCCACACCCTACGCTGAGGCGCCGCCACCGCGCATGCGCGGTGGCGGCGCCTCTAGGCGCTCCGTTGGTCAGGCCTTGCGACGCGTGCGGCGACGCAGCCAGGCCAAGCCGAGGCCGAGCAAGCCCAAGCTCGCCAGCGAGCCCGGCGAGGGGTTAGCGCCGGTCGAGGCGCAGCCGCAGCCCTCCTCCTCGCCCGTGCCCGTCGCGGGGCGATCGGGGCGCGGCGGGCGCGTGGTCGGATTACAGACCGCCTCCGAGGCACAGTCAGGATCGTCGCAGTCCACCAGACCGTCGCCATCGTCGTCGCGGTTGTTGGTGCAGAACTCCTGCGAGACGCGGCAGCTGGGGTGCTGCGCGCAGGTGGGATCCTCGCAGTCGGTCAGGCCATCGCCGTTGTTGTCAATGCCATCACCGCAGCGCTCCACCAAGCCGCTGGTGCAGACCGGATCAGTGGAGCAGTCATCATCAGCGCAGTCGATCAGGCCGTCGTTGTCGTCGTCCAAGCCGTTGCCGCACGCGACCTCGAAGTCCTGACGCTCCATGCCGTTGATGTCGTGCATCACGTACATCTCGCCCAAGGGAAACTCAGGCGCGATGAAGGCGTAGTCGACCTTAAAGCGGGTGCCCTCGACCGTGTAGACGATGTCCTCAAGCTTGAGGCGCACGGACTCGCCCGTGCTGGGGTTCACCGCCCAGATGCTGCCCTTGTACATGAAGTCGAAGATCGTGAACGGCGCGCTCGTGATCTGGACGACGCCCATCGCGGTGGCGTCACGTCCGTCGTGATCGGCGGCCTGCGTCTTGGCGCCAAACTCGCGACCGTTGATCTCGTAGGGGCTGTCGCTGGCGCGCAGGAAGTTGTCGAACGAGGCCGACAGCTGGACCTTCTGTCCGGGGGCGATGCCCTCGGTGGCGAGGCCGATGCGCTCCTCAATGCGGCTGACCTTGGCGCCCAGGTTCTTGACCAGCGCGGTGCCACGACGCGCCGTGCCCGCGATCACGGTCAGGTCCTTGAACATCACGGTGGAGAGGTTCTCGTTGGAGCCCACCATCACGATGCCCACGCGCATCCCGGCCGAGCCGAGCAGCTGCGCATCATCCGACGGATCAAGCGGGTTGTAGCCGTTCGCCAGCTCGTCCCCATCACGCGCCCCTGCACCATCGGTGTCGATGTTGTTGGGGTTGGTCATGTGCACGAAGATCTCAGCGCTGTCCCACAGCCCATCACCATCCGTGTCCTTCTGGCGCGGGTTGGTCATGTGGACGTTGACCTCATCGTAGTCCGAGAGGCCATCGCCGTCGGTGTCCACGAGCGTCGGGCTGGTGAAGTGCTGATGCACCTCGGCGCCATCCATGAGGCCATCGCCGTCGGTGTCGTTGTTGTTGGCGTCGGTCAGGTAGATGAACAGCTCTTGCCCATCGGCCAGACCATCGCCATCGCTGTCTGGGCTGTTGGGGTTGGTGCCCAGGGCGAGCTCCTCGAAGTCCGCCACGCCGTCGCTGTCGGTGTCGATGAAGTTGTCGCGCTCGGCCGCAGCGGGGCTGTTGCTGTCGAGCGGATCGGTGTTGTTGCGCACCTCAATGCCGTCCCAGATCCCATCGCCATCGCTGTCAGGGTTGAACGGATCCGTGCCGAGCAACACCTCGACGTGATCGGGGATGCCATCGCCATCGGAGTCAAGCGCGGTGGGGTTGGTGCCGAGGCTGAACTCATCACTGTCGCTGATGCCGTCGCCATCGGTGTCGGGGTTGCGAGGATCGCTGCCAAACTCAACCTCCTCACCGTCGGAGAGGCCATCGTCGTCGGTGTCGGGGCTGGTCGGGTCTGTGCCCAGCTCCACCTCTTGACCATCGGTGAGGCCATCGCCGTCGGTGTCGGGGTTGGTCGGGTCCGTGCCGATCAAGACCTCAACGTTGTCCGCGATGCCATCACCATCGGTGTCGGGGTTGTTGGGATCGGTCCCAAGCTCGATCTCCTCGATATCAGGGATCCCATCATTGTCGGTGTCATCCGGCACATAGGGGTCGATGAGCGGGACCTCCTCCTCACGATCACACTGCTCGGTGTCAGGCGTGTCCGTGTTCACCGTGAGCGTGCCGCCACCGCACACGAAGACCGCCTCGCCGCCCGTAGGGGTTTGGACGAAGCCGACCGCGCTGACCGTGTTCTGATTACAGCTGCCATCGGGGCAAAGCGAGTACGAGCGCTGGACGATCTGGACCTTCTCTGTCGTGCCAGCGGGCACGGAGGAGAGCTGCTTTTGGACCGACGAGTCATTGCTGAGCGCGGCGTTCTCGGGCAGCGGGATGCACAGGTTGGACGAGTCTTCGACGAACTGGATCGGGAAGTCATCGCCATCGCCCGGCGAGGAGATGGAGAAGGTCTGAACCGCTGACTTGGGCGGCTTGCAAGCGCCCGCGTGCAGCTGCTGCACGCCGGAGTTGCCGAGCACGCAGCTGTTCACATAGGTCGTGTTATCGCAGCCACACACGGGGGAGTTCGCCGCATCCGAGCAGTCAGCGGGCTCAGCCGGTGGCATCACCGCCTGCGTACAGACCACGTCGGGATCGGGGCTGGGGCGAGGCATCTCGCCAGCGTCTGAGCCCTTGGAGGCGTTATCATTGGTCACGGTCACCGCGCCCGTGAACCCGCCGCTGCTGTTGTTCTTGATGTTGTAGGCGGTGATGTGCGGCGCGCCAGGGGCGGCCGTCTCAGCCGGCGCGTTCACCAGCGTCAGGTCAATGATAGGCTGCGTCGGATCAAGCGGCGAAGGCGGCACAAGGCAGGCGTTCTGGACGGCGCACACGGCGGTGACCTGCTGACCGGTCGACAGCGTCACGGTCGCCGTACCCGAGACATCACACACGCGCGCGGGGCCTGCCTCATAGGTCATCGGCACCGTGAGCTGGTTGAACCCCACGACAGCGGTCATCATCGCCGAGCCCGAGCCGCCGGGGCGAGGCTCGTTGGAGAAGCCATCACGACACTCCGCGCCGAGCGAGACCTGCGCTGTCGCTTGCAGATCGGGGCAGCGCGCGTCTCCTGCGGTCATCGTCAGATAGAGCGCCGCTGTGGCCGAGCTGGTGGTCGGCCCGTTCGGGTTGGCGATGCCCGTCTCCGTGATGCTCAACGCACAGTTGAGCGCCATCGGACAGACAGGCGGCGCAGGCGTGCTGTTGCACGCCTGCGCCTGCTGCACATCGCCCATTAAGAACACCGCCGCGGCGGCTGGAGCGACGAGCGCCCCTACAGCCATCGCGCGCCGGGTGCTCATCTTCTTCGCATGTCGTCGCTTCATCCGTTTGCCTCTCGTCATGGGTGCTGGGAGGAGCCCGTGAGGTCTGCTTCTGGCGCGCGCGGTGACATGCTTAAGTCACCACACGCCTCGCTTCTTGCGGGGCCGCTTCAACCTGAACAGGCGCTAGCATCTCAGCGTGTGACACCCATCACACTGTGGACTCTAGCGCTCATCCAATCTTGTGAAAGCATGCTCTCGGTATAGGTACGCTCATGAGCACTTTAACTAACACCGCTCTCACCTACAAGGTCTTTTCGTCCTACACGGCACGACATACCACGCCTACGACACAATCCACCCCGCGCGCGCGCGCCGCCCTGAAGGGCGACGCCCTCCCCCGCTGCGCGTCCACCTCGGCGCGACAAGCCATTGTTTAAACAAACAAAATCATGCGCAGCAGCGCCTACGACGCGCCCCCGCATGAGCGCCTCGGCGCCGTTTTTGACGTTTCTTAGCGCCCCTTCAGAGTCTCTTTAGATCGCCACCGTAGATTGATGGTGAGCGCGGCACATGAGCCCGCGTCGCCGCGACAAAGCGCACTACCCCCGAAGGAGCCCGCCATGCAGCGTTCACTGATCAGCCGTCATCCCCTCGCAGCGCTCGCCCTCGGCCTCTGCCTGGCCCTGACCCCTGCCCTGGCCAGCGCCCAGCGCGCGCCAGATGCGCCAGCGCACCAAGAGGGCCACGCCAAGAAAAAGCACAAGGCGCACAAGGCGCACAAGGCGGAGCGCGCCGAGGCGATGGCCCAGGCCCTCAACCTCTCCGACGCCCAGCGCCAGCAGCTCCAAGCGCTTGATGCCAAGCACAAGCAAGCGCGCCAGCAGCTCATCGCCCAACATCAGGGCGACCGCCGCGCCGCGCGACAGGCCATGCGCCCGCTCCACAAGCAGCACAAGGCTGAGCGCATGGCGATCCTCACCGCCGCTCAGCGCCAGCAGGCTGAGGCGCTGAAGGTGCAGCGCAAGCAAGCGCATCAGCAGCGACGCCTCGATCGCATGGCCCAGGCGCTCAACCTCTCCGACGCCCAGCGGGCGCAGATCACCAAGATCCACCAAGAAAGCCACGCTGAGCGTCAACAGCTGCTCCAACGCCCGGGCGCCGATCGCGCGCAGCTCAAGCCTCAGCTCAAGGCCCTGCGACAGAGCGAGCGTCAGCGCATCGACCAGCTGCTCACCCCTCAGCAGCGTGAGCAAGCCAAGCAGCTTCGCCAGGACCGCAAGAAGGGCGGCGAGGGCAAGTGGGGTGGCAAGCGCGGCAAGCGCGGCAAGGGCTTTGGCGCTGACCAACCGGTGTGATACACCTCTTGAGGTGATCCGCACTCTCCCCCTCAGCGAGGGCGCAGCCTTTCAGGCTGCGCCCTCGCTGACTGTCCCACGAGCGAGGCCTCATGAGCGGCGATCCTACCCATCATATCTTGCTCGTCGAGGATGATCAGCGCCTGGGCCGCGAGGTCCAGCAGACGCTTGAGGGCCAATCCCTGCGCGTGAGCTGGCTGACCGATGGCGCGCGCGCCATGCGCGTGCCGCTTGATGATGTCAACCTCATCATCCTCGATCTGATGCTCCCCGGCGCCCACGGCTTTGACATCCTCAAGCGCATCCGCGAGCACAGCGATGTGCCCGTGCTCATCCTCACCGCGCGCGATGATAACGCCGACAAGCTGCGCGGCTTTGAGCTGGGCGGCGATGACTACCTCACCAAGCCCTTCTGGCCCGAGGAGCTGCTCGCGCGCGTGCGCGCTCGCTTGCGACGCCCCACGATCCAGGTGGAGGCCGATCGCACCATTGGTGAGATCGCGCTGGATCTTCAGAGCCGCCTGGTGACGCTCTCAGGCCAGCCCGTAGAGCTGACGCGCGTGGAGTTTGACATCCTCGCGGAGCTCGCGCGACGCCCAGGCCACGCCGTCTCACGGCGGCGCTTGGTGGAGCACGCGCTGCCTGAGGAGCGCGAGGGGACGGAGCGCACGCTTGATGTGCATGTGTCCCGCATTCGTAAGAAGTTAGGCCCTTGCGCCAAGCACCTCGCCACCGTCTGGGGCATCGGCTACCGCCTCGACCCCGACGCTAAGTGAGCCGCACATGCAGCTTCGCCTCAAGCTCACGTTGACGCTGCTGGCCGTGCTCATGCCAGCGGCGCTGGTCACGAGCGCCGCTGAGATCGCGCTCAATCGCCACGAGTTCCAAGCCAGGCGCGTGGAGCGGCTCGCGACGCGCGCCGCCTCCCTGCCCTTGCCCGCATGTGGCGAGCAGCCGCTCCAGCAGCCGCGCCCCAACGTCGCGCGGCTCCACGCCTACACCCACGACCTGCGCCCCACGCACCCCAGCGCGCCGCCCTTCCCCCAGGCGCTCGCCGAGGCGATGGAGGAGGACGAGCTGGTGAGCCTGCCCGCGCTCGACGCGTGGCGCTTTGGCGGCATGACCGCCGTACGACGCGCCAGCGCGACGCCTGAGTGTGACACCCTGCTCTTGGTGTGGGTTGATCCTGGGGATCAGCGCGCTGGCGCGCGTCGGCGCACCACCATGCGCCACGACGCCATGCGCCAAGCGCTCTGGCGCGTGGCCTTGCTCGCGCTGCTCATCGCGCTCACAGGCTTCACCATGACCGCGCCGCTGACGCGGCGCATCCGCAAGCTCACCCGCGCCATCGCTGACGCCCCCGAGGACGCCCCCAGGCTCAACCTCGACAGCACCCCTGAGGATGAGCTCGGTGAGCTCGCGCGCGCGTTTGACACCATGGGCGAGCGGGTGCAGCAGACGATCGCCGATCTGCGGGCGCGCGATCAGGCGCTCAAGGATTACATCAGCCACACCACCCACGATCTGAACACCCCGTTGACCGTGCTCCAGCATCGGCTACGCCACATGCAACACGCCGCAGAGGCTGGCGAGATCGCAGCGCGTGAGGATCTCACCGCGGCGCTTGAGGAGTCCTATTATATTGGTGGCCTCATCGCCAATATGGGCGCCGCCGCGCGCCTCGACGCCGCCGACACCGCGCTGTCGCTCGCGAGCGCTGAGCTCGCACCCTTGGTCGAGCGCGTCGCGCAGCGGCTCGCGCCCATCGCGCGTCAGCGCGAGGTGGAGCTGAACTGGGCCGCGCCGCCTGAGCCCATCTACGCCATGATCGACGCCACGCTGCTTGAGCGCGCCCTGAGCAACCTCGCCCAAAACGCCGTCCAGTACAACCGCGCGGGCGGTCACGTCAGCATCCTGCTGGAGCAGCTCGACGCGGACACCTTCGAGCTTCAAGTCCTCGATGATGGCCCTGGCATCCCCGAGGCGCTCTTGCCGCATGTCACCTCACGCGCGGTGCGCGGCGATGACGCGCGCTCGCGCAACCCTGGCGGTCAGGGCTTCGGCCTCGCCATCACCGCGCGCGTCGCCCAGGCGCTCGGGCTGACGCTGAGCTTGGAGAGCATGGCGGAGGGGGGCTTGCGCGCCACCTTGCGTGGCCCGATCGTCGCGCCACCTCCCACCACTACAGGCGCAGACCTCCTCGCCCACTGAGCAGGTTGAGGGCGGCGCACGGGCGCTGAAATAAAGCGACATCACGCGCGGTTGAGCTAGAGCACCACCGCGCGAGGGAGGCTCGTCATGACGCTCTTATTCTTGGTCCCGATCATCGCGATGCTCCTGATATTGAGCGTGGCTCTGTTCATGGGGATGTCGATCCACCGCCGCCGCATGACCCTCTACACGCACGATCCGGGCGCGCTGCGCAGCGTCGTGTGCTTCAAGCCGCTGATCTACACCGTGGGCGGCGGCGCGAGCGCCGGAGAGCACCTCGCTGACGCGATCGCCCGCAGGCTGCGCGCGCGCAATCTGCGCGCTGACCTGACCACCATGGAGCGCGATCATGCCGGTGAGGTCATCCGCGTCGGCGTCCAGCGCAGCCGCTACACGCTGTCGCTGCATCGCCTCGACAAGCGCCCCGAGGCGTGGATGATCCAGATCGAGCAGCGCTTTCGCAACGGCAAGAGCGCGCCGCATGACGTCCCCGACACGCGCGCGCTGATGGCCGCGATCGAAGAGGCCTTGCAGAACGTCCGCGTCACGGGCGTGCGCTGGCATCGACGCCAAGACTGGGAGCAAGGCCACATCGATCGCTGGAGCCGTCACCCCTGCGATGACGCCGCTGCGTCCTGATCACCGCGCCCAAAGCACAGCCACCACGTCAGCGCTGCGACCGCCAAGCCCCCGATCACGTCCGCCACGAAGTGCTGCTTGACCGTCATCGTCGAGACGCACACCAGCGCTCCCCACACCAGCCACAGCCTGCTGCGCTGGCGTAACCCCCACGCCAAGAGCGCGGTGATCGTCACATGCAGGCTCGGGAACGTGTTGCCCGGACCATCGCTCTCAAAGGTGTACGTGAACACCGCGCGCCACAGCGGCGCCTCCATGAGCGCAGGATCCGGGCGCGGATAGTGCGCGGGCAGCGTGATGAAGCCCACATAACAGATCCCGTTGGCCAGCAAGAGCGCACCCATCAATCGCACATAGTCGCGCGCGCTCACGCGCGCTGCGGCCACCAGCATCATCGCATACATGCTGTAATAGATGACGATCGTCCAAGGCAAAAATGGGATCGCCTCATCAAGCGGTGTCAAAAACGTCACGCGCGGCTGCAGGCCACGGTTGAGCGCGACATAGCTGATCATCGTGAGCCAGAACACGATGAGCGCGATCACCACGCGCCCCCACCAGCTCGCGCTCCAGCGCTCAAAGATCCCGAGCCATCGCGCCATCTTGTGCCCTCACCTTGCCTTATCTGCCTGCTCGCCATAGAGTTCAACGCTCAACACGCGCTCCAGGCTGAGGCACACTCACATGAAATCACTTGATCCTGCGCTCTTGAAACCGCCTAATCGCCTCAACATCGCGCTGGCGATCCTCATCCCGAGCGTCGGCATCGGGCTGCACGCGCTCGCCGCGCGTTATCATGACAGCGGCTGGGCGCTCTTGGGCATCGCCGCGCTGTTCGGGCTCGCCTATCTGCCGCTCTACACGCTGATGCACGAGACGTTTCATCGCACCTTTCACAGCGATCGCCGCGTGAACGACGCGTTTGGTGTCGCGCTGTCTGCGCTGTTCCCTGGCCCCTTCACGCTCATGCGCTTCACCCATGCGGGTCATCACGGGCGCAATCGCACCGACGCCGAGTGGTTTGACGGTTATTATCCCTCCGAAGGCCCGTGGCGCAAGCGCGTCATGTTCTACACCTTATATTTGGGCGGCTTCTGGCTCTCGCTGCCCTTGGTGACGCTCATCTGCTTGGTGTGGCCGCGCCTGCTGGCGAGCCGCTTGGTGCAAGACGCGCCCGAGACGGCCGCCATGATCAACGGCGTGCCCAAGCGCTACATGCAGCGCATCCGCGCGGAGTGTCTGGGGATCGTGCTGTTGCATGTGGCCCTGTTCGTCGCGCTCGACGCCACCTTCACCTCGTATCTGTGCTTGTACGCGGCGTTCGCGTTCAGCTGGTCGTCGCAGAACTACATCACCCACGCGTGGACGCCGCGCGATGTGCTCAACGGCGCGCACAACCTCAAAGCGAACCCCCTCTACGCCGCGCTGCTGCTGCACTTTAACTGGCATCTGGCGCACCACCAGCACCCCAGCGTGCCCTGGCTTCATCTGCCCAAGCTCAACGACCCTGAGCGCGAGCGGCCGCCCTATCTGCTCAGCTGGCTGCGCTTCTGGCGCGGACCTCAGGAGAGCACTGAGCCGCCGCCGCGTGAGTGGGACCGACGCACACGCGAGCAGACCATCCAAGGAGGGACCGATGGCAGCGTCAGCTGAGCTACCCCCGCGCAGCCCCTGCCCGGAGCCCGAGGTCGCACCGGCGCCACTGTCGCCAAGCCCGCTTGATGCGCGCGCAAGCGGCCGCTTGCGCGGGCGCGTCATCTCGCTTGGCGCGCTCTCACTTGTACAGCGCGACACGATGTGGCGCCTGTTCGCCACCTACTATGAGGGTCCCGGCGTGGCGCGCGCCTGCTTTGACGCAGACCTCGACGCCAAGCAAGACCTGATCCTGCTCGAAGACACCGGCGATCGCAGCCTGCGCGGCTTCTGCACCTTGGCGTGGCATCATGGGCAGACCGATGGCGTCGCGTGGCGCGCGCTGTTCACCGGTGACACGATCATCGATCATCGCTACTGGGGCCAGCTCGCGCTGCACATCACCTTCACGCGCTACCTGCTCACCCGCTGGCTGCGCAGCCCCTCCCAGCCCGTGTACTGGTACCTGATCACGAAGGGCTACAAGACCTACCTGATCTTGACGCGCAACTTCCCGCACCACTTCCCTCGCCACGATCGCGACACGCCCCCGTTTGAGGCGCAGCTGATTCACGCGCTCAGCGCGCGCTTGTTCGGCGACTGGTGGTGCCCCGAGCGAGGCTTGGTGTGCGTGCCCCTCGACAAGCGCCAGCGGCTGCGCGCGGACGTCGCGCCCCAACACACCGTGATCCCAGGGCGACACGCCGATGTGGACTACTTCTTCACGCGCAATCCCGGCCACGCCGAGGGCGACGAGCTGGTGGTGCTGGCGCGCTTTGACTTGCAGTTCCTCGCGCACTTCGCCACCCGCTCCTTCAAGAAGAAGCGCGCGCGGCGCTGAACAAGCGCCGCTCACCCGCGCCTCAGTCAGGATATGCAACGGCCACGCTCGCTTGGACGATCCCCGCATAGGACAAGGCGCCGCGACACATCGCGCGGGAGGTCGTGTGTGAGCGTGCGCCTGAGATGACGCGCCGCATCGCTTAAAAGTGGGGGGAGCACGAGCGACCCACCATCCTGACTGGCGCACATCGAAGCGCCGAAGCGACCAGAGGTCGCCTCTACATAGGAGGCTGTGTGTGAGCGTGCGCCTGAGCGGCTGCGCCGAATCGCTTAAAAGTGGGGGAGCACAAGCGGGCTGCCACCTCGGCGCGGTGCGGCGCTGACGCAAGACGCAGCGAGGGGCTGGCGCGCTTGGCGCGCCAGCCCCTCGTCACATCAGGCGATGCGCGCTGCGCTCACTTCTGCTCGGCGAGCAGGCGATCGACCTCGGCGCTGAGCGCCTCAAGGCTCTTGTCGCCCATATACAGATACCCGTTCAGATACACGGTGGGCGTCCCCTGAATCCCCGCCTTCTCGCCCTCGGCGCGATCGCGCTCGACCTGCGCGATGACGGCCGGATCATTCATGTCAGCCTCGAACTTCTTCATGTTGAGGCCGACCTGCTCAGCGAAGCCCTTGATCTTGGCGGGGCTTAAGGCCTGCTGGTTCTCGAACACGAGGTCGTGCAGCGGCCAGAACTTGCCCTGACGGTGCGCGGCCAAGGTGGCGATGGAGGCGACGCGCGCGTTGGGGTGGAACTGCAGCGGGAACTGCTTGTAGTAGAAGGCGATCTTGTCGCCGTACTTCTCCGTGAGCTGGCTCATGGTGTTCGACGCCATGCGGCAGTGCGGGCACTCGAAGTCGGCGAACTCGATGAACACGATCTTGGCCTCGGGGTTGCCCTTATAAGGGGTGTCCTTTAGCTCAAACTCGTGCTGTTTTTTGGTGCTCTCGACGAACTTGGCGACCTCCTCCATGACATCATTGGGCTTGGTCTTCTGCTTGACGCCGCCCGCGATGATGCCGATGACGCGCTCCGCCATAGGGCAGCGCTGATCAACCTTCTGCAAGCAGACGTGCAAGCTGACGGTCGAGTTCGGGCAGGGGCAAAGCTCGGCCTCAGCCATCTGCACGAGCTGCTTGCGCTCGGGCACCGAGAAGGCGGTCAGCGGCATGCCAGGGTAGACGTCGACGGCGGGACCGTCGCCCGCGTCCGCGGGCGCGACGGTGTCTGCGCGCTGTGCGGCGGTGTTCGCCTGCTCAGGCGACTGCGCAGCGGGCGCGGCGTCGGTCTTGCTGTCAGCCGTGTCGCTCTTGCAGCCGGCTGCGGTCTGCGACAAGCCCAAGAGGATGAGGGCGCCAAGCGTCAGGCCGCGCCGCAGTGAGGAGGATCGCGTCGTCATCGTCGTCTGCCAGCCAGAGGTTCTGTGGGAGGTGCTGGGGTGTCTCAGACGCCCACATCACCTAGGAGGCCCGCGCTGACTGTTCAGCGCCATCAGGGCCGCATCATTCAACGCGATCCGCCCCAGAGCGTCAAGCGGAATGCCACGCGCCCTCGCCCAGGTTTGAGCCACACACGCGCTAATTCAAGCGCGCACACCCATGAGGCACACCATGAGCACGACCACAACCCAGCCCACGCGCCCCACCATGCCCGCTCAGATCACAGGTGCATTCAGCGCCCTTTCACGCTATCCCTTCGTGGCCTTGAGGCCAAACGAACCCCAGATGGAGTCATTGTATCATGGCAGATGACGCCAGCGCTCAGCCGCAGCAGCCCGACCTCTCCGACGCCGAACAGCTCTACCGCGTGCGACACTCCTGCTCTCACATCATGGCGACCGCCATTCAGGAGATGTTCCCCGACGCCAAGTTCGCCATCGGCCCCCCCATCCAAGATGGCTTCTACTACGACTTTGACCTGCCTCGCCCGCTGTCGACCGACGACCTTGAGGAGATCGAGTCGCGCATGCGCCAGGTCATCAAGGCCAACCAGAGGTTCGAGAAGACCTCCTGGAGCAAGGACCAAGCGCGCGAGTTCTTCAAAGATCAGCCCTACAAGCTAGAGCTCATTGAGGGGATCGCCGACGAGGAGGTGTCGATCTATCGCAACGGCCCCTTCACCGATCTGTGCGCAGGCCCCCACGTCGGCTACACCAGCAAGTGCAAGAACTTCAAGCTCTTGAAGGTCGCGGGCGCCTACTGGCGCGGCGATGAGAAGCGCCCCATGCTCCAGCGCGTCTACGGCACCGCGTGGCGCAGCAAGGAGGAGCTTGATCAGCACCTCAACATGCTCGAAGAGGCCAAGCGCCGCGATCACCGCAAGCTCGCCCGCGAGCTGGAGCTGTTCGACTTCCACCGCTACTCCCCAGGCTCGCTGTTCTGGCGCCCCAAGGGCCTGGTCGCCTATCGCGCGCTGCAAGGCTACTTCAGGGAGCTTGAGCAGGCGCACGGCTACGAGGAGATCAGCAACCCCATCCTCTATAATAAGGAGCTGTTCGAGCAGTCGGGGCACTGGGACCACTACCAGGACAACATGTTCATCCTCAAGGCGCACGATCACACCATGTGCCTCAAGCCGATGAACTGCCCCGACACGATGCTCTACTTTGGCAGCAAGCAGCGCTCCTACCGTGAGCTGCCGCTGCGCGTGGCCGAGTTCGGCATGCTGCATCGTAACGAGCTGCTCGGCGCGCTCGGCGGCGCCACCCGCGTGCGTCAGTTCTGCCAAGACGACGCGCACATCTTCGCCGCCGAGGAGCAGCTGGGCGATGAGATCGCGCTCATGCTCACCTTGATCGATCAGACCTATGGCATGTTCGGCTTGGACTACCACCTCGAGTTCTCCACCCGGCCCGAGAAGTACATGGGGGAGCTCGCGCTGTGGGATAAGGCTGAGGCGGCGATCAAGCAGGCGCTTGAGGGCAGCGGCAAGGATTATCGCCTCAACCCTGGCGATGGCGCCTTCTATGGTCCCAAGATCGACGTCCACATCCGCGACTGCCTGGGCCGCTCCTGGCAGTGCGCCACGGTGCAGGTGGACTTCCAGCTGCCGCGTCGCTTTGACTTAAGCTACACCGATCGCGACAACACCGACAAGGTGCCGGTGGTGATCCACCGCGCCATCGCGGGCAGCTTGGAGCGCTTCTTCGCGATCTTGATCGAGCACTTCGCGGGCGCCTTCCCCACCTGGATCGCGCCGGTGCAGGCCAAGATCTTGTCGATCACCAACGACCAGGGCGACTACGCCTGGGAGGTCGCGCGCGCGCTCAAGGCGGCCGGCCTTCGCGTCGAGGTGGATGATCGCGGCGAGAAGATCGGGCGTAAGATCGCGGAGGCTGAGGTCCAGAAGATGCCGTACATGATCGTCGTGGGCAAGCAGGAGGCCGCCGAGGGCGTGGTCAACGTGCGCACCTACGCCGAGGGCCGACGCGGCGCGATGACCGTGGAGGCGCTGCGCGATGAGATGGTCGAGCGCGTGCGCTCGCGCGCGCTTGATGTCACCCCGCAGACCTCAGCGCTGGCCGCCGCGCGTGCGGCGAGCGATGACGACGCGGCGATGGCCGAGCGCGGCTATTGAGGGCGAGCTAGCGCCTAGCACCGAAGGTGCTAGGCGCGCCTCTGGCCCAGGAGGCCGACGCGCGCGCGCGCGCGTCGGCCGGCGCCGGCATCGGCTCCCCCAAGCTTTAGCCATGCTGCGGCGCTTTGAAGGCGCCTGCTCCCACACAACCTCCCGCGCGCTGCCTCGAAGCGCTTTATCTCATGCGGCGATCGTCCAAGCTAGACGGTCAGATGCAACCCTTGGTGGCTGACCGAGGCCTTGGGCGAGGGTGCCAGACGCGACCGGAGGTCGCGTCTAGCAAGGAGGCGCGCTTCGCGCGCCTCACTCGGGCTCAGGCACTTCAGCCGACTCAAGCGGCGCCGCCTGCGCGGGCAGCAGCGGCGCGGGACGCGCCGGGCGCGCTGGCGCGCGCCCCTCGCGGATGGCGAGGAAGAACTCGGAGAGCTGGTGTTGGCAGGCGTCAGCGAGGGTGGTGTCGATCTGGACGCGGTGGTTGAGGCGCGGGTCTTCGAGCATGGCGAAGACGGAGCGCACGGCGCCGGCCTTGAGATCTTGGGCGCCATAGACGACGCGCGGGATGCGGGCGTTGAGGATGGCGCCCGCGCACATGGGGCAAGGCTCCAGGGTGACGAACAGGGAGCAGCCCTCCAGGCGCCAAGCGCCTAAGGCTTCGGAGGCGCGCCGCAGGGCGATCAGCTCAGCGTGGGCGGTGGGGTCTTGCCAAGCCTCGCGGCGATTGAAGCCGGAGGCGATGACCTCACCGCGGCGCACGATGACAGCGCCGACGGGGACCTCACCGAGGGAGGCGGCGCGCTCGGCCTCGCGCATGGCGAGGCGCATGAAGTCGCGGTCTTTCTTCATGGCGAAGCTCACGTGAGGGATAAAAACAAAAGGGCCGATGCATTGAATGCATCGGCCCTTTTGTTTGGAGCGGACTCGAGAGGGCTCGAACCTCTAACCTACGGTTCCGTAGACCGTTGCTCTATCCAATTGAGCTACGAGTCCTAGCGATGAGCACCTTGAGCGAATTCGACTTGATGAAGAGTGACCTCTTCATCACTTCAGCGCTGATGAGCCTTTTATCGACCCGCGCACCTCATGTCAACCACATTTTTAAGCGTGATTTACTTTTAAGGTTATCAGCACATTCACTCAACCAACGCTCCACCGGGTGGTGCACACCACCAAACTAAGCCCGCTGCTCCCTTCCAGGCCTGACGGAGTACCAAGGAAGGTGGCTGCACCCCCGGTGGAACGTTGAAATGGTGATATCGTCTCAGCGGCGTCTCGTCAAGCAGATTTTTTTAACTTTCTACTCTTAGCGACTTGGACCATCGCGACGACGCTGAGCGCATCGAGGGAGCGGAGAGAGAGGGATTCGAACC
>CAYXWB010000055.1:0-21337 GCA_964468515.1 uncultured Bradymonadales bacterium
GCGCTCGTGGGGCAGCTGTCGCGCGTGATGGCTTCAGCGCGTCAGCTCGGAGAACAGCTTGCTGCGCGCCAGCTCGCGCTCGCGCCGCAGCGCGTAGCGGATGATGGCCCGTGAGTGAAGATCGGAGATGGAGCGAAACTCCACCGCGATGCCACCTCGGGTGGGGTGAGAGCGCACGCGCGTGACCTCACCGAGCGCGAGCACCTCGGGGCTGCTGAGCGAGGGGATGCGCATGGACATCTGCACGAAGTCGCCCTCTTGAAAGGCCGGATCGCTGTCAAGGGCGGGGATCCACAGACCACGATCATTGATCACAACCCAGCGGGTGGGCTGATCGCGGTGCTGGATGCGACGCGCGATCTCAGTGAGCTGCTGACGCAGGGCGCGGATCTCGCTGAGCACATAGCGGGCCTCGCGCGGCAGCTCATCGGCGCGCTCGCTCCAATCGGAGCCCAAGGCGGCGTGCTCTGAGTCGAGCACGGCCATGTCGAGGATGCGCGACTCCACCTCAAGGATGTCCTCGCGCGCGACCTGGGCGATCGTGAACGGCAGCATGCTGCGCGCGCGCACCGAGCTGCGGCGATCCTTGCCCACATATTCTGACTCTGACGCTTCGCTCAGGCTCATAAGCTCTGCTCCTCAAGGACGTGTTCGGGCGCGCTCAAGCGCCCTCAAATAGCCGCCCACACCGCGCGCCCGCAGGCGCACCGCGCGGTGAGCTGCCCCTGCCGCTGGACGCGAGGGCCGTCACAGGCCAAACTCCACAGTGTGATATGTCGCAGATTTTACGATCGACGTCCAGCCCCCATCCGTTGACAACATCACGACAGACCCACATCAACCTACCCCCCCCTCCCCACGAGCCCCCTCATGTTACACCTCGCCGCGCCCACTGACGCGGGCTGGTACGCGCGCATCGCGCCCCATCTGCCCACCTTGCTCATCGATCATGCGCACTTGGAGAAGCGCGCCGCGTCGACAGCCATGAGCATGATCTTCCGCTACAGCGATCAGCATGAGCTCGCACGCGCGCTGGCCGAGGTGGTGCATGAGGAGCTTGAGCACTTCACGCGGATGTTAGGCTTGCTTGAGGCGAGGGGGCTGAGCTTGGTGCGGCTTGAGCCTGCGCCTTATGCGGCGAAGCTCGCCTCCCACGCGCGCAAGGGTGATCCTGAGGCGCTGCTCGACAGGCTGCTCATCGCCTCCTTGATTGAGGCGCGCAGCTGCGAGCGGTTTCAGATCTTGGCAGCCCAAGTCGAGGACGCCGAGCTTGGTCAGTTCTACGCAGAGCTGTACCGCGACGAGGCGCGTCATCACACGCTCTACACGAACCTCGCGCGCGAACAGTTTGGCCATGAGGTGGTGAGCGCGCGGCTTGACGAGCTGGCGGCCTACGAGGTGGAGGCGCTCAAGCAGAGCGCTGGCGAGCCGCGACTTCATGCGTGGTGATGCTTGACAGCCAGGAGCGACTAAGCTACAAACCTCATCCTGCTCGCTTACGAGTGAGCCGGAGTGGCGGAATGGTAGACGCGGCGGATTCAAAATCCGTTGACCGTGAGGTCGTGTGGGTTCGACTCCCACCTTCGGTACTGATGTGATAGGGCGAGGGCCATCTGCGCGCAGATGGCCCTCGTCGTGTTCTTGGCTTGGTCGATGAGGGCTGGCTGCGTATGAACCACAGCGACACGCTCACCGCAGGGATCCGCGTCCAGATTCAGAGCGAGTATCTGGCCGAGCGCTCCAACCCCGCGAAGCACCTCTACTTCTTCATCTACCATGTGGTCATCAGCAACGAGGGCGACGCGCCCGCGACGCTGCGCGCGCGCCACTGGATCATCACCAATGGCGAGGGCCAGCTCCAGCAGGTGCGCGGCGCAGGCGTCGTGGGTGCCACGCCGAGGCTCTCGCCTGGGGAGCGCTTCAGCTACACCAGCGCGTGCCCGCTCGACACCCCCGTCGGCTCCATGCGTGGCAGCTATCAGATGACGCGCGATAGCGGCGAGGGGTTTGACGCGATGATCGACACGTTCACTCTGTCGGTGCCTTACGCCATCAACTGAGGGCGTTGCGCGCTTGCATGACGCGCGCTATCGTGGCGATCTGTGCGCCCCTGATCATCTCGCCCAAGGTCTGCTCATGGCACGTCAGCTCAGCGCGATGCTCGCGCTCTCGCTCATCGCGAGCTTCTCTAGCGCCCCAGCGAGCGCGCAGGCGCTCCAGCCGTTCACCACGGTCAAGGACGTCTGCCCCACTTGCCCCAAGAAAGCCACCGATGTGGTGACGCTGCGCAATGACACCAAGATCACGGGCCAAGTGATCGCGGAGAACCAAGCGTTCGTGGTGATCGCGCGCTACGGGGAGCTGCGCATGGTGCCTGTGGTGCGGATCAAGAGCATGACGTGGGCCACGGGCAACGCGCCGAGCAACCTCACCAGCCAAGATCAGCTCTTGCTCAAGAATGGGCACGTGCTCACCGGGACCATCATTGAGGAGAAGGCCAAGCCGGGGCTGTTTCGACTCCAAGCCTCGTCCTCGCGCCAGACCTATGTGGTCTTCAAAGCTCAGGTCGCGCAAGCCTTCCGAGGGGGCCAGCCCTACACCTTCTGAGAGGCGCACCCTGGCGTGAGGGCGTCGCGCCGTCTTGAGCGCGCGCTCGTGCGCGCCCTCCCCCGCTCACCTTGAGGCGTCGAGGCGCCGCCCCCTGGACCAAACGATCGTCTTCGCGACGCTTCTGCTCGCGCTCGGGCTCTTTATGTGGGGGCGCCTGCGTCATGACGTGACGGCGTTGCTGTGCTTGATGGTGCTGGTCGTCACCGGGATCGTCGCGCCTGATCAAGCCTTCGCGGGCTTCGCGCACCCTGCGGTCATCACCGTGGCGGCGATCTTGGTGGTCAGCGCGGGCTTACAACGCTCAGGGCTGATCGATCGGCTGGGGAGCTGGCTGACGCGGCTCGGGGATCATCAGACCTTGCAGATCACGGTCTTAACCGCGCTAGTGACGCTGGCGTCGGGGTTCATGAACAACGTCGGCGCGCTCGCGGTGCTGATGCCTGTGGCGATCCACCTCGCGCGCCAGAGCGGCTACGCGCCCTCGCGCGCGCTCATGCCGCTGGCCTTTGGCTCGCTGCTCGGCGGCATGACGACGCTCATCGGGACGCCGCCTAACATCGTCATCGCCGCCTTTCGCGCGCAGCACCTCAAGGCCCCCTTCTCCATGTTTGACTTCGCGCCTGTGGGGGTGGTGCTGAGCGTGGTGGGGGTCGCCTTCATCGGAGCGGTAGGCTGGCGCCTCTTGCCTAAGCGCCAGAGCAGCAGCGATGGTGCCGATCGCTTTCACATTGAAGATTATATCAGCGAGGTGCGCCTGCCTGAGGGTGCGCCCGCTTGTGACATGCGCTTGGCTGAGATTGAGGCGATCGAGCAGGGGGACGTCAGGGTGTTAGGGCTGATACGGAGCCGCTATCACCGCCATGCGCCGAGCCCCAGCACGCGCCTGCGCGCTGAGGACATCTTGGTCGTCGAGTGTGGCTCGGAGGAGTTAAAAGCGCTGATGGAGCGCACAGGCGTCACGCTCGTGGGCGGTGAGGCGCTGCGCGATGAGGCAGCAGGCGCCGATGAGATCGCGATCGCGGAGGTGGTGATCCGACCCGACTCTGCCCTGATAGGACGCACCGCGGCGCAGCTGCAGATGCGTGAGCGCTATGAGGTCAACCTCTTGGCCATCGCGCGCCAAGAGAAGCGGCTGCGACAGCGCATCGATCATCTCAAGTTTCGAGCGGGCGATGTCTTGTTGTTACAGGGCCGAGGCGCGTCGATGATTGACACCATCCGCACCTTAGGCTGTCTACCGCTCGCAGACCGAGGCCTGTCGCTGGGGCGCCCCACGAACATCGCGCTGGCGGTGCTGATCTTTGTCAGCGCCATTGGGCTGGTGATCAGCGGCCTGCTGGAGGTGCAGATCGCCTTCACGCTGGCGGCGCTGGCCATGATCCTGTGCCGCATCCTGCCCGCGCGTGAGGTCTACGACAGCGTGGATTGGCCGGTCATCGTGCTGCTCGGCGCGATGCTCCCGCTGGGCGCGGCGATGGAGGACACGGGCGGCGCGCAGCGCATCGCTGATCTGCTGCTGAGGCTTGGCGAGCAGCTGCCGAGCTGGGCGACGCTTGGCGCTTTGCTGGTCGCCACCATGCTGCTGTCGGCCGTCCTCAACAACACGGCCACCGTGGTGCTGATGGCCCCGATCGCCTTGAGCTTGGCCAGAGGGCTTGAGGCCTCCCCCGACCCCTTCTTGATGACGATCGCCATCGGCGCCTCGTGCGCCTTCCTCACCCCCATCGGCCACCAGTCCAACACCTTGGTGATGGGCCCTGGCGGCTATAAGTTCAGTGACTACATGCGCATGGGCTTGCCTCTCACTGTCATCATCGCCGTGGTGGCCATCCCCATGATCCTCTGGATCTGGCCGCTGGCTTGATCGCGCGTGACAGCTCATAAAAAAACCCTGCCTAGCTTGGCTAGGTAGGGCTCCTGCATGAGGCAGGTTGCATCGGGGGGTACGCTTAACTTACCGCAACAGGCGCGCCGACGCAACGATGAATCTGAGCTTGACGCGCAGATGGCCTCACGCGACCCAGCCTGAGAGGGGATGCCAGGACGCTTCAAACAAGCCGGTGTCAGGGTGAGGGCGCCCCGTATCAAGCGAGCAGAGCGTCGCCGCGTCGACCGTGGCGATGATCCCAGCGGGAAGCGAGGTGGCCAGCTCGAACTCCACCTCATCCGCGAGCGTCGTGGGCTCATAGCGGGGGCGAGGTGGATCAAAGAGCGAGAGCGCCTCATCACAGGCGCGCGTGAGGGCTTCTAGGGCAGCGGCGACGGGGCCATCCACAGGGCGCGCGTCGAGGTCAAGCCTCGCCAGATCATGAGCGCCGAGGCCGACCTGCTCGCCAAGGCTCGCTACCGAGAGGTCGCTCGTGAGGGCGTCCCAAGCGCCTCGCTCACGCGAGGCGGCGATCAAGCGCAGGAGGCTGCTGGCATGACGACGGGCGACGCGCTGATTTGCCAAGGCGAGGGCGACGCGGGGGCCCTCCTCACCCAAGGCCTGCGCCAAGGGCATGTGGAGGGCCGCCGCGCGCTCGGGGCACCAGACGCGCTGGGGCGGGCCGAGGGGGCCGATATCATAGGCGCCTAAGGCGCCCTCAGGCGCGAAGCGCAGGGCGTCGCTCGCGAGCGCGGCGAGGCTGATGGCGCCGTCAATGCGGCTGGGGATGAGGGAGGTCACTTGAACGTCAGCGAGCGCGCGACGCACGCCATCGGCGAAGTCGAGCGCGCCACCGCGCGCGAGCAGCACGAGCGTGAGGCGTGTGGGGTCGTGGCTCAGGGGGGAGCGAATGAGGTGAGCGAGCGCGCGGGCGGCGCGCTCATCGAGGTTCACCTCGGCGCCTTGGCGCCAGCCCGCCGCGACGAGCGCGACGGGCTGGGCGCAGGCGGCTTGGAGTTGAACGAGAGGCGCGCGCAGGGCGCTGACGATGGGATCGAGCGCCACGCGCCTCGCCTCCGTTCACTGGCCTTCGGGCACGAAGTCCACGCGGCGGTTGAGGCGGAAGTTGTCCTCAGAGGAGCCAAACGAGGCGGGCTTCTCCTCACCATAGGAGAGGATGCGCAGGCGATTCTTGGGGATACCAAGCTGGGAGAGGTAGTCTTTGGCGCTAGAGGCGCGACGCTCACCCAGGGCGAGGTTGTACTCGACCGAGCCGCGCTCATCGGTGTGGCCCTCCAGCGTGACATTGGAGGCGGCGTTCTGACGCATCCAGACGGCGTTCTGGTCGAGCACTTGGCGCTGCGCCTCGGTGAGCTCAGCGCTGTCGTAGGCGAAGTAGACCGTGGAGAGCGTGGGGGTGGTATCCGCAGGCTCCTGCTTGGGTTCTTGCTTGACAACGGCGACGGCGTCTTGGCGCTTGTTGCACTCCTCCCAGCTGGCATCGGCTTCTTGGCGCGCTTGGATAGCGACGCGCTGAGCGGCGAGGGCCTTGCGCTCGGCCTCATCGTACTTCTTCTGTTTAACGAGCGCGCGTGCTTCGCCCAGCAGGCTCTCAGCGGCGGCGTACTTCTCGCGGGCGCAATCCTTACGCTCGGCAGCAGCCAGCAGCGCCTTCTCGGCGTCGCTGAGCGCTTTATCGGGCGCTTTAGCGCATCCGACGAGGCCGGTCATCCCCACAATGCTGAACAGCACGCAACACATCAAACGATTCTTCATGGGATGCTCTCTCCGTCCTCTGCGACCACGAGGGTGAACAATACCAGCGCCCTTCGCCGACAGCTCACCCCTTGAGTCAGGCGTGGTACGCGACACAAGATAATCACCTAGAGCAGGCTGCCAGGGTGATTGTCACATTATTTTTAACAGCCTGCTCACTTTTCTTCAGTGGGCCCACGCTGGCGACTCTTGACCTGCGCTCTCGAACAAGGGGCGCTGATACTGACCATCTGAGGTCATGAGCCACAGCCGCTTCTGGCCGCGCTTGACGCCGCGATCACTGCTGAACACGATGTAGCGGCCATCCGGGCTGAAGCTGGGATCTTCGTTGTTGCCTTGGTCTTGAGTGAGGCGCGTGATGCGGCCTTGCAGATCGACCGTGAAGATGTCAAACGCGCCCCGCTCATCACGGCTCGTGAAGACGATCACGTCCCCCTTGGGCGACCAGCGCGGCGTGGTGTTGTAGGTGCCTTGGAAGGTCAAGCGGCGCGCGTTGGAGCCATCGGCGCCCATGACATAGAGCTGCGGTGAGCCAGCGCGGCCCGACACAAACGCGAGCTGATCACACTTGGGGCTGAAGCTCGCGCTGGTGTCGATGGCCCAGTGCTCGGTCAAGCGCTGCCCGACCTTCCCCGAGGCGGGATCGATCAGATAGATGTCAGTGTTGGTGCCGCCCATGGAGAGCGTCAGCGCGAGCTTACTGCCGCACTGGGCGGCGCCAGAGTTCTGCCCCGCCTGGCTCGACAGCTTGCGATGAGCGCCGCCTTGATAGACCCACAGATCGGGGTTGCGATCCTGGTAGCTGGTGTAGAACAGGCGCCCACCGCCCCAGGAGGGCAGCAGATTGATGGCGTCATTGCGGGTGATCTGCTGGCCGCCTTCGGAGCCGACGGAGCCGACAAAGATCTGCTTGAGGCCGGAGCGATCGCGCGCGACCCAAGCGATGGGCGTGCCGAACACGCCGCGCGCGCCTGTGTAGTGCTCAATGATGGCGTTGGCGAAGTCATGGCCGAGCTGCTCGGCGTTGGCCGCTGAGGCCTGGAACTTGAGCCGCGCCTGCGCCTTCTTGTTGACCTCATACAGGCGCAGATCGCCGCTGACCTTCCCCCCTGAGGAGGAGAGCTTGCCCTTGATGAGGCCTTGCGCGTTGACGTTGGTCCAGTTGTCGAAGTTGATCTCGCCAGCCTCCATCCCCTCCTTGGAAGGATCAAAGAAGAAGCTGGAGGCGGGCAACAGCTTGAAGAACCCGGCCAGCTCCAGATCGCGCATGATGGTCTTATGGACCGTACGAGCGGCGGCGTCATCGCCGCTCATGGGGGGGACCGCCAGCGGGATCAAGACGCGCTGCGCGCCAGAGAGCACCTTGACCTCAATGCCTTGAGGCGCTGGGGGGGGGGTGGCCGTCTCTTGCGACTGCGCGGGCAGCGCCAGCGCGAAGAGCGCGGCGACCAGGAGCAGCGCGAGCGAGCGGCGAGCGAGGAGACAGTGGCGCATCATGGGGCTCCAGAGGCGATAAGGTTCAGTGAGGGTGGCGAGCTACATGCCTGTAAAGCGCAGCCCTTGCAACAGGACTTGCTCGCGCACCTCGGGCTGCTCCGGCAGCGGCAAGGTGCGGCCGCCATATTGGAGCATGAAGCGTTTGAGGGTCAGCTCCAAGCTGTCATCATACAGGTCATTGCCGCTGCGCTTGACCCATTGATAGGACAGGATGTGCCCCTCCGAGGAGAGGCGCACATAGATAGCGACCTTACGATCGAGCGCGGCGATCTCCTCCTCGCTGAGCGATGAGGGCGCCTCGCGTCGCTCCCGGAGCGCTTGGATGAGGCGCGCCGTATAGGTGTTCATCAGGTGAGCGAGGGCGGCGTCGCTGACGGTGCCCCCGACGACGCCCGCCTCGCTGCCTGCGGGGGTGTCCTCATTGACGGGGCGGTTGGGGTCATGCAAGGCGCTGAGGGCGTCTTGCATCTTCTTGCGCCGCACCTCCTCGGGCGTCTCAGGAGGAGGCTCAGGCTTGACCTCAGGCTTCTGGAGCACGGGCGTGTCGTTGGGGGTGGGATCAACGACATCGGGCTTCACCTCAGGCGGCGGCGGGTTCGCGATACGGGGCAGCGCCTGAGGCGGCTTCTCCTCGCCGAGGGCGAGCAGCTCCACGTCCTCGAACTGCAGGAGCTTAGGCTCAAGGTGGGCATCAATCGCCGCGTGAGTGCGCAGGGTGGCGAAGATGACCAGCCCCATCAGCACGCCATGGAGCCCGATCGTGCAGAGCACGCCCGCGACGAGCTGATCCTCGCGCCGCGGGCGCGGTGACAGCAGGCTCATCGGGGCGTGTTCTCGCAGGACCTCTGACATGGGGCTCACTCCTTCGAAGCGCGGCGTGATGACGTTGGGGGGAGTCTGGTGCAACAAGCGTCGCGCGGGCTGAGATTATTTCTTCTTGGGCTTGGGCGCGGGCGCGGGGGCGTCGTCGAGGTATTCGGGGTTAGTGACCATGCCGAGCTTGTTGATGCCGGCCTTCTTGATGCGCGCCATCGTGCCCACCACGAACCCGTAGGGGATGTTCGCATCAGCGAGCAGGTAGAGCTCGCCCTGCTCGCGCAGCTTCTCATTGGCGCCGAGCTTCTGCTCGATGATGTCGAAGCAGGGCTCAAAGCGGTTCTTCTGCTTGAGCTTGACGCGATCGCCGCAGTCCACGAGCACCTCATCACGGATCTGCACGCGCAGCTCAGCCGTGATCTCTAGGATCATCTTGTCGGTGCTCTCAGGATCAATGCGGTTGGCGTTCTCGCGCGTGACGGGCAGGTCAATGTCCACCTTGCGCTTGTCCTCAGACTGCTCGATCAGGGGGGTGGCGACCATAAAGATGATGAGCAGCACCAACATGACGTCCACGAAGGGCGTGATGTTGATCTGGGACATCATCTGATCACCACCTGGGGAGCTGGCGCCCATGAAGTCTACCTCGCGCTGCGCGCCGCGCTCACTTGAAGAAGTGACGCTTGACGATGTTGAGGAAGTCGCTGGAGAAGCCGTCCATCTCCGCCTGCAAGACGCGGATCTTGCTCAGGAAGTAGTTATAAGCCACGCCCGCCGGGATCGCCGCGAACAGGCCAAACGCGGTCACGATGAGCGCCTCCGCGATGGGACCTGCGACGACGTCAATGCCCGTGGCGTTCTTGGCTTGGAGGTTGACGAAGGCGACCATGATGCCCCAGACCGTGCCAAACAGGCCGATAAAGGGCGCGTTGGAGCCGACCGTCGCCAAGAAAGGCAAGCGGCTCTCCATGTGCATCATCTCGCTGGTGGTGGCGCGCCGCAGGGCGCGCTCGACGTTCTCAATGCCCCCAAGCTGGGTGTTCATCGCGGGCGCCTTACCGTCTTCAGCGCTCTTGAGCTTGCTCAGCTCAATGTAGCCTGCGCGGAAGACCTGGCTGATAGGGGAGCGCGGGAACTGCTCGGCGGACTGATAGATCTGATCCAGGCGCTTGGACTGCCAGAAGATCTCCAGGAACTTGATCGACTCACCGCGCGCGCGTCGGATCTGGAACCACTTGTAGCCGATGATGAACCACGAGGCGAGGCTCAGCACCAGCAGCACCAAGAGCACCCCGAGCACGACGCCGCTGGCCTCCAGCAAGATCTCCGTCACGCCCTTAGGCTGACCAGCGCCGCCTGGCGCGGCGCCCTCGACTTGGGCGGTGATCAGGTGCACCCACATGGACTCGTACATGCCGCACATCCTCAGTGTCAGGTGTGGCGACGCGCGTTTACGCGCGCCGAACACGGGTCGTCCCAAAGCAGGGAGGACGTGTTTTTATCATGGAACCAGAGATTGTTAAATGGCCTTGCTGCGCGAACGCGTCAACCTGATGACGCCTGTGAGCTCAAGGCGCGATGACCTCACCGCGCGCCTGCGCGGCGCCCAGGCGAAAGCGCACCCCCGCCCACAGCCCCAGCCCAGCGCCATACTCCCCCTTGAGCTCCAGGTCGAGGTTGTCCGCGACTTGATAGATGAGGGCGATGCCAGGTACAGCGAGCTGGCGATCAAGATCGTGCAGCAGCTGCCCATCGCGGCGAGTGTAGCTCAAGCGCATGTGCACCAGCTCAGACAAGTTGAGGTGTGTCCAGAGCGCAAACGGCAGGCTGTCCAGGGTGTAGCTCCACTGGCTGGGGGGCTGAGCGGAGTCGAGGCGCGAGTAAGGGTGGGGTGCGATGAGCCGATACCACTGGCGCATGAAGCCAAGCTCCCCACCCACGACCACATGACGCAGCGGGCGCGACAGCGCGCGCAGATCGATGGCACCGCCGGCGACCACGAGCGCGTCAGCGCGCTGAAAGCGACCACGCTCACGCACGTCGAACCACGCGCCAGCGCCGCGCACATAGGCGTGAGTCTGAGGCGCCTGTGAGGACTGCCACAGCCGCACGCCGAGCGATGCGTCGTAGCTGGAGGTCTTGAGCGAGACGTCTTGCAAGGTGCTCAGCTGGAGCCAGCCGCGCCCTGCGTCAAGCGTGGCGTCGGCCTGTAAGACATGCTGCAACGGCAGCGAGGGCGTGTCGACGAAGCCGTAGCGCGCGCCCACCCAGACGCCTTTAAGGAGCATCGTGTTGAGGAAGCTCAGGTTGTTGCGCGCCTGCAAGGTGCCGATCACGTCGAGCACCCACGAGCCCACAAACAGCCCCGCGCCTGAATACATCATCATGCGAGAGGCAGCCCAGCTGGCCGCAGGCGCGCCGTCTAAGCGCGGGCCTTGTGAGCCGACGAGCATCAGCCCCGCCCCTAAGAGCGAGGCGCTGAACAGCGTCCAAGCGGCGCGCTGCTCGCCCATGCTGTAATGGCCGATCCCATGCACAAAGGGCCCCGCCAAGAGCGTCAGCACCAAGGAGGTGCTGTCGGCGCGGCGCGCTGCGCCGCCCGAGGCGTCTTCAAACACGAAGCCTTGCTCGCGCAGCCCCCCGAGGTCATCGGCCAAGGGCTCATCGCGCGCTAAGATGTTGGCCTGCTCGCTTCGCGCGGCGCGCTGACGCGCGCGCTGCTCGGGATCAAGCTCAAACAGCTCGCGCTGGCAGAGCTCATCGCATCCCTCAAGCGCCTCCTCAACTGGGGCCTCAGCGTCAGCGTCAGCAGCCGAGGCTTGCGGCGCTTGGGCGAGCGCTGGCGCGGCGATGAGCAGCAGCAGCGGCGCCAGCAGCGCGACGCGACGCGTGAGCCACGCCAGCGGGCTCATCGACCCGACGCCTGGACTTGATGAGAGAAGGGCACAGGCTCAAAGCCCGCGGCGCCCACCTGTACAAAGCGCACGCGCCGATCAGGCTCACCCCAAGGTTGAAAGCGCGCCTGCCCCGTCAGCCCCTCTAGCGGTGCGGCCATCAGGGCATCGCGCACTTGCATCGGTCGGCGCGCGCCTTGGGTGAGGATGGCGTGGCGCAGCCACGTCATCGCGTCAAAGGCGAACGCCTCATAGACCGAGGGGGTGCCTCGAAAGACCTCCTGAAAGCGTGCCGCGAACTCGCGCACCTGAGCGCTGCCCAGCGCCTCACTGTACCATGCGGGGATGATCGCGCCGCGCACGTAGCTGCCCGCTTGGGTGATGAGCGAAGGATCAAGCCACAAGCTCGTGCCCAGGTAGTGCACCTGTAAGCGCTTGGCGTTGAGGCCAGGGCGCACGGACTGGGCCACGCCCCAGACCTCCTCACGTGCCAAAAAAGCGCTGACCTGGGAGACCTTATCAGGGGTGTCAGGCAAGAAGATGACGTCAGGCTTGGCTTGCGCCACGCGGCGCGCGAGCGCGGTGTAATCATTGGACTTGCGATCATAATCAACCGTCAGCACGACCTGGCCGCCGCGCGCCTGGAAGGCGGCGGCGAAGCGCGCGCTCATAGCCTTTCCGTAGGCCATGTCCGGGGCGAGGATGGCCACGCGCTGATCTTTGAGCTGGTCGCGCGCGATGGCGGCGACCGCCTCAGCCTCGGCCTCCGCGTCGACGAAGTGACGAAAGCTCCAACCAGCGCCAGCGGCGGCGCCCTCGCCGGGGCGCGCGAGCGGCTCGGTGGTGAGCAGCATCAGGGGCAGACCGGCTCGGGCGGCTGCCTGCTGATAAGCGGCGCTTTGGGTGCGATCGAGCGGACCGATGAGCGCCATGGCGCCCTGCTCTGCCAGCAGGCGCACGCGCTCATCGGGCTGGCCCAGCGCGGCGTCCTCCAGCACAAGCGTCAGGCGCGGGGCGCCCTCGCCGCGGTAGGCCTGCTGCGCGAGCAAGAGGCCGCGCAGCGCCCGCATGCCGACGGCTTGGTTGGGCCCGGACAAGGGCAAGATCGCGCCCACCACGAGCGGCCGCACCTCACCCATCATGGCCGTCAGCGCGCTCAGCTCGGCGAGCTGAGCGCCCGCGCCGAGCTGAGCCAGCGCGACGATGGCGCGCGCGTGGACCTCATCAAGCGTCTCACGCAGCGCCTCATCGACCTGGACGCGCGCGTAGCGCTGGAGCAAGCCCCAGCCCGCGGCGCCGACCAGCAGCGGATCCTCGCTGGTCAAGAAGCGCAGCTGGAGCGACTGCTCGCTGATCTCATGGTGAGCGAGCGTCAGGGCGCGGGTGAGGGCGTAGGTCGCGGCGGCGTCTTCGCCCTCAGGCTGCGCCTTGCGGCGCACCTCATGCAGACGCGCGGCAGCGATGAGCGCGTCTTCGGGGCGCTTGGCCTGGGTCAAAGCCTCTGTCAGCAGCAACCAAGCGGGGCCATCATCAAGGCGCAAGACCGCCTCGCCGAGCGAGGCTGAGGGATAAGAGCGCAGCAACGTCAGCGCGGGCGCGACGCGTCCTTGCAGGGTGAAGGTCAAGGCCAGATAGAGCTGGGCTGCGAAGCGCACCCGAGGCAGCCCCTCATCGCGCTCGGCCAGAGGGCCCAGGTGCAGCTCGGCGCGACGCAGCGCCTCATCAGCGGCGTCGCTCGTGATCTGACCTGAGGGTGACAAGCGCAGCGCGCCGAGCTCAGCGCGGCCGCGATAGAGCGCGACCAGAGGCGCCACGGCGTCTTGGGGATGATCTGCGGCGAGGGCCGCTAGGGCGGCGCGGCTGGCGGTGTAGTCACCCGCGATGAGGGCGGCGCGCGCTTGCTCAAAGCGCGCCTGAGCTTCGGGGCTGTCGGCGCTGATGAGCGGGCCTGTCGGGTCGCCGTCTTGGCGGCGGTTTGGGCTAGGGGAGCACGCAGCGAGCGCGCATGCGACGGTGAGCAGCCAACAACACAGGCTGCGCCGTGCGGCTCGGGATGCGATCATGTCGGCCTCCGGCGGCGTAGAGCGTGCGTCACACCGGCTCGGTGTGACGCGCCTTGATCTCTACCACAGCGCCGACGAGGGCGGAAAAAAGTCACCTACCGCGCCCTCAACACACCTTCTGGTAGCAGCTACGCGAGGTGGCATCGCCGAGCGTCTGCGCGATGTGCTTAGCCAGCGGTTGGACCTGAGAGGTCAGCGGCTGCGCCGCCGAGGGGGCGTAGGCGACCTCCTGCCAAGCAAAGTTATCATCATCGCCGCAGCCGCTCCACAGCGAGTAGCCCCAGCGATCGGGCTGAGAGCTGCGCCAGAAGTCGACATAGAGGTGATACGCGCCACACGCGAGGTGATTGCGAGGATCGGTGATGGCCTCATCATAGGTGACCTCACCTTGGAGCTTGAGGTGCTGATGCGTTTTGAGCTCAAAGCGCAGCGACTCAGCCAGCGCCTCATAGAGCGCGGCGCGCTCAGCCTCGGTCGTGCGCGCGCCCACATCCTTGAAGGAGATCTTGTGGAAGACCTCGCTGTTGTGGAGGTTGATGACGAACGGCGAGTAGTGCTGAGGCGGCGGCTCATCGGCTTGAGGCTGGGCAGCGCCAGCCGCAGGGCTGGCGGGCGCCTGAGCCACGGGCTTAGGGGCGAGCGGGTTCTGTGTCACGTCGCTCTGGCAAGCCACGAGCGACATCACTAACAACAACATCAAGCCAAGCGAGGGTGAGGGCAGAGAGTTCATCATCTCACGCGCTTTGAAGAAGAGGTCATGACCAAGCGCCCGATATCGCGCGCCGAAGCACAGGAGCGCGAGGCGCAGGGCCAAGGCGCGAGCGTCAGGATAGCCTCGTCTTAGCGTGTGTCAAGCGCTCGGCGCGCTGACGCGCGGCATCGGGCCCAGGCTGACCTTGCTTCTAGAGACGCATGACGATGGCGCGCTATTGACCCTTGAGCGAGCGCGCATGAGCGTGCGTCTTGTGCAGAGGTGCGCGCGTGGGGAGACGCTCGCTTGGACAATGGGGGAAGAGGTGAGGATGCACAAGGCGGGGCTCGAACCCGCGACCTTCAGCTTCGGAGGCCGACGCTCTATCCAACTGAGCTACTCGTGCGGTCGGCGCGTGCAGGGGTGCTGCAGCGCGCCAGGCGATGCTAGTCGCGCGCTTGCGGAGCGTCAAGCTCGATAGGGCGCGCCACATCGCTTGAGGAGGCGGGGCGATTGGAGACGAGGCGTAGGATGTCATCCTCGTGCTCGGGGGCGACGCCAGCGCCGGCGTCGCGGGCGCCCAGGCGCTCAAGCAGCTCAAGGTCGAGCAGGTGGGTGGGGCGCACGTGCTGCATGGAGGCGAGCAGGCTGTGGCGGGCTTGGGGGACGGTCTGCTCAATGTGAGTGAGCAGCTGCTTGACCCACTTGCGCCGCCCCTCGACGGAGCCGCACAGGTTGCAGGGGATGATGGGGAACGCGCTGGCCTTGGCGTAGGCGGCGATCTCGTCTTCGGCGCAGTAGATGAGGGGGCGGATGACCTGAAACTCACCATCATCGGTGGTATATTGCGCGGGCATGCCTTGGATTTGGCCGGTGTGGAGCATGTTGAGCAGCAGCGTCTCAACGCTGTCATCGCGGTGATGGCCAAGCGCGATGCGATTGCAGCCGAGCTCGCGGGCGTGCTTGTAGATGATGCCGCGGCGCAGGCGGCTGCACAGGGAGCAGGGGGTGGCCTCGGGGGCGAGCTTGTCGACGACGACACCGTAGGTGTCCTCGCGCCAGATGAGGTGGGGGACCTTGAGGCGCGCGAGGTAGTCATCGATGACGCCCTCGGGGTAGCCGGGCTGGCGCTGGTCGAGGTGAAAGGCGGTGAGGCGAAAGGGGAATGGGACGCGCCGCTGCATCTCAAGGAGCATGGCGAGCATGGTGTAGGAGTCTTTGCCCCCAGACAAGCAAACGAGGATGTGATCGTCAGGCGCGAGGAGCGCGTGATCGAGGACGGCGCGCTTGACGCGGCTATAGAGGCGCAGCTGGAGCTGTTCGGACATGGCGGTGGTCCTCGCGTCAGGGGAGAGCGCTGTGAGCCGAGAGGCGGCGCGATGGCGAGGCAGGTTGTGGCCTGAATCGCGCAAAATTTCAAGCACCACAGCCGCCAAGCTGAGGGTTCGCGCTTGACCTCGGCGTGAGGTTCAAGCGATCTTTGAGGGGACAGCCTGATGAAGCTGTGGAGCCCACGCGGGGCGCCCCATCACGGCGCGCCTGCGCGATGATTTACCGATCTGATTGTTGAGGTGAGACGGATGAGCATCACGATCGACGCGCTGGTTAAGGCGGGCTTTCCGCGAGAGAACTTCCCTGAGGATCTGCCTGAGCCTGGCCCCGAGACGCTCCGCCACGCGACGATCGAGGGCGACAAGGCGCTCTATCGCTACGATGCCCAGATTGACGGCGCCAACTACGCCATGGAGATCGTGATCGACACGAAGACCGTGCCCGATCCGGCTGAAGGGGTGGGCTTCATGCTCAATCAGCTGGCCTATTTGTGGCGCATGGATCGACCCAAGCTGGCGGTAGCGCCAGATGGTGCCTGTCGCCGCATTCACTTCTGAGCGACGCGATGATGACGCCCCCCACCAAGGTCATGTTCTTCTGCCTGGGCAACATCTGCCGCTCACCGCTCGCGCATGGGTGGTTCGCCCATCACGCGCGTGCGCGCGGTGTGGGAGAGCGGTTCACGATCGACCCCAGCGGCACGAGCGCGGCGCATGGGGGCGAGCTGCCCGATCCGGGCAGCAGGCGCGTGGCGCGCCGTCATGGTGTGTGTGTTGAGGGGCAGCGCGCCCAGCAGCTCAACGCGGCGCATGTGACTCAGTGGGACGTGCTCGTGACGATGGACCTTGCCAACCTGCGCGCGCGGCGCGCGTTAGCGTCTAGCTCAAAGGCGCGGCTGGTGCTCATGCGCGACTTTGAGCCCAACCTACGCGCTGTGAGCTTGATGTGCCGGAGCCGTGGGGGCGGAGGCGATGACGCCTTTGAGGCCATCTACACGAGCTTGGAGCGCGCCACGGCGCGCCTGCGCGATGAGCTGCTGATGGTCGCCTCCCCCACCCGCGCTGACCTGAAGAAGACGAGGTCGTCCTGATGGACACCGAAGCGCTGCTCGAACAAGTTCAAGAGACGCTCAAGTCGATCTTTCGACGCGGCTCGCGCTATCAAGCGGAGAAGCTGGGGGTGGTCTCAGCGTATCTGGTGCTTGTGCTGTTAAGCGTGGTGTGGGGGGTGAGCGGGGGCAGACAGGACAACGCGCTCGGCGCGGCGTTTGGGCTGCAAAAGATCAGCGGGCTTGAGCGCGAGGTTTACTTCTTAGAGAACCACAGCGATGAGGACTGGACGCAGGTGCGCGCGGTGCTCAATCAGCGCTATCTGTTCAAGAAGGCGGAGGTCAAAGCGCGCCAGCGGCTCACGCTGGGGCCGCATGACTTTGACTACTTCTATTACATCCCTCGCCCCTGGGGGTTGCGTGACTGGGAGCGACTGGCGCAGGCGCCTCGCCCCGAGCGCCGCGCGCCCACGACGCTGACGCCGAAGCTGATCCAAGTGCGCGCCCGCGAGGGGAGCTTGAGCATCGATCTGGACAGCGCGCGCGCCGCCCCCTGAGACGCCGGCGTCGCACCACCTACCGCGCTTGAGGGGAGCCATAGCTTTTAGATACATTGAACATACGCTCAAGCATCTAAATGGAGCACACCCCTATCAGAACGATATACATAAAAACCAAACACATAAGATAACAAATAAAACATCTATCAAACCTGTTCGATCCACCTTTAGTTTCATGACATACTGGCCGGTGACAGATTAAATATCCCTAGCGTCGAGCGCGCGTAGGGCTGCATGGGGCGTGGACAGCGTGCTCTGCCTGCGCGCTCCACACGCTCAAGACCAGAAATGTCACGAGGTATCTCATGAGTCGATGGAACAGATGGATGCGCACCTTGAGCAGCATGCTCATGTGGGTGTGTGTATGGTTGGTAGCGGCGAGCGCTTGGGCGGCAGGTCCTGTGCGCGTCGGGGTCTGGCAGCTCAATGACACGGGCCTCTTAGGGGGGATCTTAGGGCAAAATCGCGACTTCCCCGATCCTGTAGAGATCCGCAACGCCTACCGCGGCGTCTTTGGCCAGCCCAACGTCACGGTCACTGACTATGGCGAGCGTAACGGCTGGCCCACCACCGCGCAGCTCAACACCCACAACGTCTTTTATATCACCAAGTTCAACTCCGGCACCTTCTCCAACAGCGTCACCACGGCCAACATCGACGCGCTTCGCAACTACATCGCCCAGGGCGGACACCTCGTGTTCGTCGGTGAGGGTGAGGGCGCGAACGGGCGCGCGATCCGCCGCTTGGTCAACGCCATGGGCGTGCCGCTCGTGGGCAGCGGCGCGGCGAGCGCGGGGCCAAACCCGCGCGTGGTCACGCAAGACGCGATGGGGCTTGGCCCCGCCAGCGGCCCTGCCCTGTCCACCACGGGCAGCGTCGAGAACTACAGCGGCGTGCCGGCCTGCCATGAGGTCTATCGCGGGGTCAACTACATCTTCCCCGGCGCGGGCCCGCGCCAAGGCTCGCTCTTTATCTCTGGCGAAGTACAAGACTTCTCCGAGGTGCGCGCCTCTCGCCCCCTGCTCGACCGCCTCGCCGCGCTCCATGACGTCTACATTTATGGCAGCGCGGCCGATCTCTTCGCGCGCGACACCACGGGCCTCATCAACCCCGCCCACCCTGACTACCCCTGCTCACCAGACTTTGAGCTGCCCACGCGCTGTGGTGATGGCACCATCCAGAGCGGCGAGGTGTGTGATGATGGCAACACTGCCACGGGAGACGGCTGCAATAACTTCTGTCAGGTCGAGCCTGGCTTCTCCTGCCCCACAGAGGGCGGCTTGTGCTTGAGCGTCTCGATCACAAGCCCCACGGACAGCGAGCTCGTCAACATGGAGCCCGCGTACACCGGCACCGCCACCACGGGCGCGAGCGTGACGCTGACCTGGACGGATGAGCAAGGCATGGACGCGGCGACCGCCACCGTCACCGCCACCGGCGTCGGGGTGTGGAGCGCGCCCGCGCAAGGGCTCGCGGATGGCACCTACACCCTCGCGGCGAGCGTCACCAGCAGCGGCGGCACCATCACCCATCAGATCACCTTCAGCATCGACAGCACGCCCCCTGTGGTCACCATCTTGAGCCCGCTTGAGGGATCCTCCACCGGTGACAGCACCCCCGCGATCCGTGGCAACACGGAGCCCGGCGCGAGCGTCCAGGTGCAGGTCAAGAACAACCTCGGCATGGTGCTGTTTGACACCATCCTCATGGCCAACGCCAATGGCTCCTTTGAGGTGTCACCCACCACCGCGCTGCCCGATGGCGCCTACACCGTTGAGATCACGGCCACCGATCCAGCCGGTAACACGGGCAGCGCCGACGCTGACTTCAGCGTCGACACCTCAGGCCCCGCCGTCTCCATCACCTCGCCGACCAATGGCTCCTCTACGTCGGATGCGATGGTCACGATCGCTGGCACAGGCGATGCAGGCGTGATGGTCACGGTCAGCGTGCGCGACGCCGCCAACATGGTCGTCGCGACTGAGCAGGCCACGCCCAACGCCCAAGGCGTGTGGTCTGTGATGACCACCCTGCCCGCTGAGGGCACCTACACGGCCACCGCGTCCAGCACCGATGGCGGCGGTAACACCGCCACCGACAGCGTCACGTTCATCCTCGACACCACCGCCCCGGCGATCGCGATCACCGCCCCGGCCGATGGCGCCATCCTCAACAGCGACGCGGGCACCGTGCGCGGTAACGCTGAGCCGGGCGCCGTCGTCACGCTAGAGATCGTTGACAGCGCCGGCGCGGTGGTCTGGTCTGATGTGGTCATGGCCAACGCCGCTGGCATCTTCGCGCGCCCCTATAACGGGCTCGTGGATGGCGCGTACACGGTGAGCGCGGTGGCGACCGACGCGGCGGGCAACGAGGGCATGGCGATGGCCAGCTTCGCGATCGACACGACCGCGCCCGCGCTCGTGGTCACCAGCCCCACAAGCGGCGCTCAGGTCAGCGACCCCACGCCCGATATCACCGGCACCACCGAGCCCGGCGCCGCCGTCACCATCGTCATCCGCGATGACAGCGGCGCTCCCCTGGAGACGCTCACCGTCACCGCTGGCAATGACGGCTCCTTCTCCGCAACCCCCACCTCTCCCCTGCCCGAGGGCGACCTCTCCCTTGAGGTCTCCGCCACCGATGGCGCGGGCAACACCTCCACCGTGACGATCGACTTCGGCGTTGATCTGACCGACCCCAGCGTGACGCTGCTCTCACCGGTCAATAACAGCACCAGCAGCGACGCGCGCCCCATCGTGCGCGGCACCACCGAGCCTGGCGCCTCCGTGGAGATCACCATCAACGCCGCCGACGGCACCGCCGCCTACACGGCGACCGTGACGGCCAATGCGACAGGCAGCTTCAGCGCACAGCCGCCGCTAGCGCTCATGAACGGCGCGTACACGGTGAGCGCGGTGGCGACCGACGCGGCGGGCAACGAGGGCATGGCGATGGCCAGCTTCGCGATCGACACGACCGCGCCCGCGCTCGTGGTCACCAGCCCCACAAGCGGCGCTCAGGTCAGCGACCCCACGCCCGATATCACCGGCACCACCGAGCCCGGCGCCGCCGTCACCATCGTCATCCGCGATGACAGCGGCGCTCCCCTGGAGACGCTCACCGTCACCGCTGGCAATGACGGCTCCTTCTCCGCAACCCCCACCTCTCCCCTGCCCGAGGGCGACCTCTCCCTTGAGGTCTCCGCCACCCTCAATGAGAAGACCTCCACGGTCATCGTGGACTTCACCATCGATCTGACGGCGCCCCAGGTCACCATCACGCAGCCCACCGATGGCGCCACCTTGACCTCACGCACGGTGTCTATCCAAGGCACCACGGAGCCGCGCGCCGCGCTCGTCATTGAGCTGCGCGATGACGCCGACATGGTCGTGCAGACGCTCAACGCGACGGCTGACGCCAGCGGTGACTTCGCCTTGGCCGCCCAAGGCGTGAGCGATGGCGACTACACCGCGCGCGTCACCGCGCGCGATGCCGCGGGCAATGAAGCAGACGACACGGTCAGCTTCACCGTGGACTCCGACGCCCCCGAGCTGATCGTCACGAGCCCCGCAGCCGGCGCGGCGCTCAATGACGCCTCACCCGAGGTCGCGGGCTCCACAAGCCCAGGCGCCACTGTCACGGTCACCGTGACGGATGCCAGCGGCGACACCGTCTTCACGGACAGCGCGACGGTCGCCGCAGACGGCTCCTTCACCCTGGAGATCACCCCCGACCTCGCTGACGGCGATTACACGCTGAGCGTCGTCGCGACGGGCGCCAATGACCAGCAGACCACCGTGTCACGCACCTTCAGCGTCGACACGACCCCGCCCACGGTCACCGTCAACATCAATGATGGCGACACGGTCAACACCACGACGCCCACCATCACGGGCACCACGGAGCCTGGCGCCACCGTCGTGATCACCGTCGACGGTGAGACGATCGGCACGGTGACGGCCGATGAGAATGGCGACTTCAGCTTCACCGTGCCTGGTGACGCGCCCCTTGATGAGGGTGACATCACCATTGAGGTCATCGCCACCGACGCGGCAGGGAACATGGGCACCAGCGGGCCGATCGAGGTCGCCGTTGACCCCAACGCCCCCACCCTCACCATCACCAGCCCCACGCAAGGCCAGACGGTCGCCACCGCGCGTCCCACCATCCGTGGCACCACGGA
>CAYXWB010000056.1:0-21251 GCA_964468515.1 uncultured Bradymonadales bacterium
CAGCAGCAGCGCCCAGAAGCTGGCCCAACGCGTGCCTGAGTGGATCATCGTGTTTCCCTGTCGTGATCAATGAGGTCACAGCGCGCGCGCTGTGAGGGTCATAAAAAGGTGCGCCATGAGCGAGGCGCTAGCGAGGCGCTAGCGAGGCGCTAGCGGCCCGATTCGTCAACAATTTTCGCGCATGGAGAGCCTAACATAGCGCTCTGCGCGCGGCAAAAGAACTCACGCAGCTGGCGCGCGGGGCTCACGGGTAAGCGCAGCGCGCGCCGACATCGGTGCGGCGCGCGTCGGCGCCGAGGCGCAGCCTGGCGGTGACGCGCAAGGAGAAGGGATCGGAGGTCCAGCTACCACCGCGCGCGTGGGCCTCATCATCGGCCGCAGGCTGCGTCCACTCGGCGAGGTTACCGGCCATGTCGCGGGCGCCGTAGGGGCTCGCGCCCTCGGGGTAGCCGCCTGGGGGAGCGGGCCACTCGTGGCCGTCGAGCTTGCCCGGGGCGGGGGTGCGGATGAGGTCAAACTCGCCCCAGTTGGCGAGCGAGGGCCCCCAGGTGGTGCCCCAGGGGAACAGGCGGCCGTCGTCGCCGCGCGCGGCCTTCTCCCACTGATCATCGCTCGGCAGCGCGCCGCCCGCCCAAGCGCAGTAGGCTTGGGCGTCGGGCAGGCGCATGCAGCTCTGCGCGAGCTCGGGCTGGTGCAAGAGCTTGGGGACGCGCAGCGCGATCTGGAGGCCTTGCGGGGTGTAGACCTGACAGGCCTTGTAGTCGATGGGCGTGCAGGCGCCAGCGTCAACGCAGCGTGAGTACTCCTCGACGCTGAGCTCGCGCGCGTCGATGCGAAAGGCGGGGAGGTTGACCTCAGCTTGGGGGAACTCCCCGCGAAGCAGCGTGTCCTGATCGCAGTCGGCGTCGGGGTCATTGGCCATGCGCAGGCAGGTGCGCAGGATAAACGCGCGGGTGGACTCATCGAGGCCGCGCTTGAAGGAGCCCGCAGGGATGGTGAGCTTGGCTTGGGGGATGACCTCAGCGGGGGCGCGCGCGACGGTGCTGACCTCATAGGCGCGGGCGCCGACGATGGCGAGCGCGGCGAGCGCGACGATGAGCGCCCAGAGCGCGGTGAAGAGGATGAGCTGGGCGCGGCTGACGCGCCCGGCGCCTTGATCGGGGGGCATGACCAGCAGGGAGCTCACGCTCGCGTCAGCGGGGCGCACGACAGGGCGCGGGGCGGTGATGGGGGCGCTGTTGGTGCGCACGGCGGCGCGTCCCTCGACGGCGGTGTCAACGCGCCGCGACGCGCCGCGCGCGCCTTGGCCTTGCTCGGGCAGCTGAGCGGCGTTCACAGTCGGGGAAGCGAGGGTCGGTGAGGCGCTCGGGCGTGGGGGGTCCTGGCGTGCGAGGCCGCTTGGCACGGCGCCCGCCTCCTCGGGCTCGGTCATCTCTTCGAACGAGGGCGAGGGGACGCGGATAGCTGGTAGCTCTTCGGCGGTGACGCGTGAGGCGGGCGCGATGGCGACGAGGCCCTCCATGACGGTGGCCTGACTGCGCAAGCGAAAGCCGCAGTTCTCGCAGAACGGCGACTCACGTGTCTGAACTGTGTCACACTCAGGACACCGGGTCATGTCGCCGCCTCCTGGGAGAATCGGGGCTTGCCACCTGCGCGAAGAAGGACTATCAACGAGGGCCAAGTCGCCCTAGAAGCGGCGCGGGGGAGCGCGCCAGATGAGGTATCACATCCGGGCGCGCGAGCCTACACTAAGACCATGCTCTTAAACGATCGAAGAAGACCAAAAAGCTGACGAGGAGCTGCGATGCGTCAACCCCTGCTGACCTGCTGCGCGCTGTTGCTGATGTTGAGCGTCGTGGCTTGCAAGAAAGAGACGACCCCACCTGTGGACGAGGCGCCCAAGACGGCGCCCGCCCCAGCGGCAGCGCGAGGTGAGACGGCGGCGCCCGTGGCGGCGGCTGAGCCTGAGGCCACCAACGGTGGCTTCGTGCAGCCCGCTGAGGAGGGCGGCCAGTGGGTGCACAGCGTGAGCTATGGCGTGAAGTTTCGCGCGCCCGAGGACTGGGTGATCAAGCTTGAGCCCGATGGCATCACGGCGACCGATGAGGATGAGACGACCACCGTGGTGCTGGTGGGCTCCGAGTCGGCGGGCATGATCCAGAGCGCGATCAATGACATCCAGAAGAAGGTCAAGATCAAGGACATGCAGCTTGAGAAGTCAGGCGATGTCGTGCTCAACGGCCTGCCTGGCCAGAGCGTGCGTGGCACCGCCGTATTGACCAAGGCCGATGGCATGGATCAGGAGATCCAGTTCATCGCGTACAACGTCCAGGTGGGCGCCAAGGGCGCGTCGATGATGATCTTCAGCGAGGCCGAGATGTACGAGGCCAAGAAGGAGATCATCGAGGGCCTGGGCAACACGCTCTCCAAGCGCTGAGCTTCGCGCCGCTCGGAATAAAGGCACACCTTGAGGGGGCTTAAGCTCCCACCTCGCGCCGCGCCCCACAGGCTGCGGCGCGTCTGTTTTCACCTCGTTTAGGAGCGATCAACATGGCGAACGCGGCGACCTTTGAGCGACTTCAGCAAGACATGAAGGACGCGATGCGCGCGCGCGACGCGGCCCGCCTGGGCACAGTGCGCATGCTCATCTCCAGCCTCAAGAACAAGCAGATCGACCTGCGCCAGGACCTCACCGAGGACGACATCGTGACCGTGCTGTCCACCGAGGCCAAGAAGCGTCGCGAGGCGATCGAGGCTTACACCAAGGCGGGGCGCGATGAGCTGGCAGCCCAAGAAGAGCTGGAGCTGGGCATCATCAACGACTATCTGCCCCAGCAGCTTGGTCAGGAGGAGGTCATCGCGCTCATTGATGCGGCGATCGCGCAGACTGGCGCGACCTCTCGCAAGGAGATGGGCAAGATCATGGGCGCGGTCATGCCTCAGACCAAGGGCCGCTTTGACGGCGGCAAGCTCAAGGACTTGGTCATGAGCAAGCTGAGCTGAGGGGCGCGCAGGCGCCAATCAGACGAAGCGGCCCGCGACGTGTCACGTCGCGGGCCGCTTCGTCTGTCAAGCCAAAGCGCGCGTCAGTGCTCGCGGTTGTAGCTTGGGGTGCGAAAGTTGACCGTGCGCAGCATGTCAAAGATCTCGGGCGTGCACTTGAGGCCGCTGGCGGGGAAGTCAATCCCGCTCTCAGTGAAGCGCGCCAAGAAGAGGATCGGATCGGCGCTGCGGTTGTAGCCCAGCTGCACGAGCGTCTCCTCGGGGATGAACTCATCGCGCGACAGGTAGATGGGCTCAGTGAGCACATAGAGGCCCTCATCCATGAGCGGGGAGAGCTGCTGCGCGTAGCTCGTGTCGCGGATGAGGTAGCCCTTGTCGTGAAAGGTCCAGCGGTTGTGCTGATTGGTCGCAGGCAGCAGCAGCAAGGGGGGGCCTTGCTGGGAGTGATTGTGGAAGTAGACGAGCAGGTGCTCGCGCACCCACTCCTCCTTGCCGGGGAGTGGGGCGAGCGTCTTGTAGAGCCCGCAGGGGGGGAGCTTTCCGGAGGCGTCATACATAGGCGCGGACCTCTCCAGGGGCCTGCGCGCGGCTCATTGGCCGCGCTTGAGGGTCATTGATTTGGCCTGCCGTGCGAGCTGCTGCGGCACGTTGCGGTTGCGCTGCAGCTGGCGCAGATCATGGGAGCGCAGGTGATTGAGGAAAGACATCGCGTCAGCCAGCGGGGTCTTGGGGTTGTTCACCAGCGAGAGCATCACGTCGTAGTGTTTGGTCCAGTCGCGGTTGTTGGCGATGTAGCGGATGACGCCATCAGGCATAGACTTATTGGAGGCTAAGCGCTTGATATCGTTTGGCTGAATGCGCGGGCTCTGGATGGCAGCCATGTGAACGAGGCGGTTGCCATCGCGCACGAGCATGTTGATGGCCTCACGGCTGCCCGTGGTGGCCAGACGGATCTTATGCGCGATCGACATTTTGGCGATGCGTGTATAGAGGGGGCCCTCCTCCAGCGCCTTCTCTTTGGCGAGCTCGGCGGCCTCGCGCTCATGACGCGACATGTTGGCCAAGCGCTCCTCCTCCTCGGCCTCCAAGAGGTGCTCTTCGATGATGCGCTCTTGCTCTTCTTGCAAGAGCGCGTCAATGGCGGCCGACTCTTCTCCTAGGCCGATATCTTGGCCGCTATCAAGCGCGCTCTGCAAGCCTGGCAAGCCCTTGAGCGAGACGCCATTGCGGCGCGCCAGATCGACGAGCTTGTCGATCGTGGCCATGCGCGCGTTGGGGTTCTTGTACAGCTCCTCCAGGATGAGGGGGCAGCGCAAGACGCGCATCTGATTGTCGCCGATGATATCACCGACGCGCGCGTTCGCGATGGAGGCGATGGCGGCGATGGTGAGATCATCGGTGAAGCGATTGAGCGCGAGCAGCTCCAGCACCTGATGATCATGCTGGCGCACCTCAGCGACCCAGTCGAGCACCACCGCGGGCTGCTCCGCTTGGATCGACGGCGCGAGCACCGCCGCGGGCGCGTCGCTCAGGCTCTTGTAAGCCTCCTGTCGGACGGTGGCGTCAGCGTCGAACTGGAGCTGATACAGCACCTGCAGCATGACCGCAGGGGGAGCGGGCACGAGCCCACGCGCCGCCATCAGCTTGAGCGGCGACGGCGCCTGCGGGGAGAGGTTCATCTGGAAGGGCGCGGGGAGCTGGCTCAGTTCGAGCGGCTTGCGCGCGAGCGTGCTCTTCATGGTGGTCACAGCGACACCCATCCATGGTGAGGCGGTCTGGTGAGGGGGTGCGGCGCATCGGTTGACGCGTCGCACATTATCAACGCGCAGCGCGCGCGCGCGCAAGGCCCATCTGTCGCCGACGCGCGATGCACGCGCCGATCAGCAGCAGCGCGAGCCACGATGCGACGCCTGAGCCCGCGCGCGCGCCACCCTGCGCGCAGCCCTCCTGAGCCGATGCCTCGGGCGTAGGCTCAGGCTCGCCCATGTCGGGGGCGCCCATGTCGGGGGCGCCCATGTCGGGGGCGCCCATGTCAGGATCACCAGGCGTCACGGGCGCGTCTTCAAAGCGCAGCGCCAGCTCGCGCATCCGGCGCGCGCCGACCTCATAGCTCAGCAGCACCAGCGCGCCATCCGGCGCGCTGAGCAGGCCCACCGGGCCGTGTGGCGAGGCTTGGGACAGCCGCACGACGCCGCGCTCGTCGCCCTGCGCCATGGAGATCACGCGCGCCCACAGCTCGCCGCCAGCCAGGTAGCTCACCAGCGCGTGCTCGGCGTCGGCGTGGACGCTCAAGGGGCGCCCAAGCGTCAGCGGCCCGGTGGCCGTCTGCGCCACCACAGGCCACTCGCCCTCCCACAGCGGCGTGCCATCCTCGCGCATCAGCGCGAGCTGGGTGGGGGCGTCGGCTTGGGCGCTGGGCGTCCACAGCACGAGCGCGCGCTGGCTTGGCGCGGGCGCCACTTGGATGACAACGCGCTGGGTCCAGGAGGTGTTCAGCGGCTGCTGCGCGCTGACGAGCGCGCGACCATCATAGCTGACGAAGAGGGAGCCCGCGCGCTCAGGCGGCGTGAGCGTGAGCAAGAACTGGCCATCGCTCTGGCGCGTCATGGCGCCCTGGATAAGCGCGAGGCCGCCATCGCCGAAGGTCTGCCCGCTGACGCTCAAACGCCCGAGCGGGGTGCTGACGATGTGCGCCTGCGTCACCGCGCGCTGCTGCGCGCCGAGCGTGAGCGTGCTTCGCGTGAAGGCGATGAGGCGCTCCGTGCGCGGGCTGTAGGCCATCGCTTGCAGCGGGCGCTCGTAAGCGCCGACGAGCTGGCCGGTTCCCCCCTGCTGCGTGGAGCGCGCCTCCACGAGCGCCTGATCCGACAGGCTCCAGCGCAGGCTCCCATCGCGCGCGATGAGCGCGGTGAAGCCCGAGGCGACGCCCATCGCGGCGGTAGGATCGAGGCCGCGCACGAAGACGCCCCCCTCAGGGCCTGGGATCACGCCGACGCACTGGGTGGGCCGCTCCTCATGACGGTAGGTGAAGGCGGTAGCGCTCGCATCATCGACGACGATGATGACACATGCGGCCAAGGTCTCAGTGCCCACAGTGGCCGACAGGACGGTGGTGTCTTGGGGGCCGCGCTCGCGCTGCGCGTTGACGGGGATGAAGTTAGGCGGCGCGCTGTAAGCGCGCGTGGTGTCGCCCCAGATGGCGACCTGAGCGGACGCTGTGGCTGACGAGGCCAGCACGAGCGACAGCGCGAGCGCGCTGGCGAGGGTTCGGATCCACATCGCGTCACACCGTGCGAGAGGGAGGCGCCAAGAACAGCGCTGGCGCGCGCCCCATCGTGCCAGGGACGCGCGCCAGATTCAACCGCGCTGGGTCAGATCAGGGCGCTCAGTGCGAGGCGGCCTCGTCGGCGGCGCGATAGTGCGGGGTCCAGCCGGTCTGCGTCTCGAAGACGCGGATGCAGCGGATGCGACGATCCTCACACAGCGTGAACCAGTGCCACGCGTTCGCGGGCACGACGAGCAGATCACCGGGGTGAACCTCGACATCAAACACGGTGCCATCCTCGCCATGGATGGTGAACACGCCGCGCCCATCGACCACGAAGCGGACCTCATCCTCGGTGTGCAGGTGCTCCTTGTCGAACTTGGCGAGCAAGGTGTCGAGGTTGGGGGTGTCAGGCTCCAGCGCGATGACGTCGGCGCTGGCGTAGCCGCCGCGCGCCTTGAGCGCCTCGATCTCGTCGTGGAAGATCGTCAGGATGCGCTCTTGCTCGGTGGCGGCTTGGACCTTAGCGGCCTCGGGGCTGTGGAGCTTGTCGATGTCCCAGCGCTCGTAGTTGAGGCCGTGCTGGTTGACGAAGGCGTCGATCTGAGCGGGCTGAGTGAGCACCTGGTCGGTGCCGCGGACGCGAAGCTCTGCCATGGCGTGTGCTCCTGAGATGATCGCGCCGCGCTCACGGCGCGGCGATGTGATGTATAGGGTCGAGGCGTGCGGGTCATCTTGTCATGAAGGCGTCGCACCTCAGGGGAGATGCGACGCCTTAAAACATACTAGCACGCTAGGGTATTCCGACGCTGCCACGGCTGTCCAGCGCGAAGCGCGCCATCAGGATCAGAGCTGGAAGATGAGGAACTTGAGGATCTCCATCATGTCGGGGTTGACCTCGTGCTGACGCTCGTTGTGAAACGAGGTGAACACGATGGAGCCGCCGTTGCCGGGATCGGTGTAGGAGACGAGCAGCGGGGCGTTCTGGACATAGTTGGAGGAGGGCGGACAGCCCGTGCCGCCGCAGCGCCGCGCGCTGCCGCGCAGGTGAATGACGGCGGTGGGCAGCGCGCCCTCCATGATGGTCCAGTTGTTGTTGAACAGCTGCGCCGAAGGGTTGTGAGGGAACTCAATGGCCACGGTGTTGTGGCCGAGCGTAGCCTGGAGGGCTGGGGAGGTGACGCTCGCCTGGATGGTCTGGGGGGCGTAGCCCTGGCGCGCGTCGCTGAGGGTGGCGTCATTGCCCAAGAAGTCGACCATGGTGGGCACGGCCGTCTCGACGAACATGTGCGCCCAATCGGAGGCGTAGAAGCTGCGCCCGGCGCGCACATGATTGAAGAGGTTGGTGGCGATGGTGGTGCGATCGGAGCCGTTGAGCCTGCCCCACAGCTCACCACAGTTGATGAAGATGATGTCGTAGGCGGCCATCGCCTGAGGATCTTTGAGGAAGCTTCGGGCCAAGGCGAGGCTGGCTGCGGTGTTGGTGGCGCCGCCATCGTCGCCCTTCATGTCGTAGCTGAGCTGGAGCGCGTCGAGCACGCCCTCGACGTGATCGTAGAGGCCGCCGACGACGGCGATCTTGACGGTGTCAGCCTCAATGCAGAACTTGCTGCCTTGCAGCGTGAGATCCTCCTCAACGCCCGCGACCACGCCCACCGAGAAGGTGCGCGAGAAGGAGCCTTGTGAGAACTCGATCACATGGGCGCCAGCGGGCACTTGCGTGAACGCGTAGCTGCCATCGCCAGCCGACTGCACCGTGGTCGTGAAGGGCATGCCCGTGTGACAGTCCTCACCTTGAATGGTGACGGTCGCGCCCGCGAGGATGTCGCCCGAGGGCGCGCACGCGCGCCCGATGATGCTGCCATAACCGCAGCCCGTGGTCATATCGGGCGTGGGTGTGATATCAGGCATGTCGGCCGGGGCGTCTTGATCGGGCGCGCTGTCCATGTCGCTTGGAGGCGGCGTCACGGGGATGTCGGACATATCCAGCATGTCTGGCGCGTTCTGATCGGGTGGCGCGTCCATGTCCGGCTCGCCAGTCGGCGGCGGCGCCATGGCGGCCACGACGCAGCGACCGAGCACGGGATTGTAGATCTCGCCAGCCGCGCAGGTAGAGGTGGTGCCGGGGAGAGGATCGCCGCCTGGTGAGATGTTATCGTCTGTGCAAGCGGCGCAGAACAGCAGCGCCATGAGGCTGAAGAGCAGAGAGCGCAGAGGAGCGGGGTGATGGCGCATGAGCCGGTCGCCTCGTGAGTCGCTGGTGCGCGACATTGACGATGTCACGCAAGGGGTCAATCCAAGCTAGCTGGCACAGGACGATCTTGACGATGTGCCCTCGCCACCTCAGGCAGCGAGCGTTGTCGAACACATAGGTAGGATAAGCCCTGACATCGCTCAGGAGCCTAGCAACAGAGGGACCAAATTTCAAGCATTTAACCACACGAGCCGCCGCCTCAGCGCGGCGTGACGCCCCATCGTGGCGGCGCACAAGCCGCGCCGCGCAGGAGAGCCGATGATCGAGCCCGCGACAGCAGCCCCAGACGTCGACGCGACGCTCAAGCCAGACATGGACGCGCAGACGCTGCGCGCGCTGCGCAGCGCGCGCGCGCGCTGGCGCGCGCTCGGCGCCCTGGATGGCGCCGTGCTGCTGGAGACGCTCGCGCCGCTCTTGCACGCCCAGCCCCAGCAAGCCCGTGAGCTGATCCTCACCTGGCTCGCGCGCGAGCTTGGCTACACGCGCCTGCTCGTCACGCGCGCCAAACATCAGCACGACCCGCTGCGCGCGCTGCTCAACCCCGAGGCGCTGGCCGCCCTGCCCGCCTCAAGCCTTGAGGTGCTGCGCGCGCTCTCAAGCTCCACCCCTGAGGCGCGACCCACCCTCCACCCGATCGCCGCCTTGGCCACCGTGGCCATGTGGCGTGGCGGTCACGCCTGCGCCGAGGCGCGCCTTAAGGCGCGCCCCTTGCCCGATGAGCCCGCGTGGCTGATGTCGCTCGGGCGTGAGCTTGAGCGCCATCGCGAGCTTGAGCAGCCTCAAGCGCGCGGGCTGCTTCAGCTCGCGCGCTTGCAGCACGACGCGGAGGCCTGGAACACCACCGCGCTGCTGGGCGCCGTCGCCATGACGCTGCGCTATGGTCGCTGGCGCGCAGGCGCCGTGGGGCCGCACATGGTGCGCGCCTGCGACCGGGCCGCCACGCAGCACCTGCGCGATGAGGCGCCGTGGATGCAGCTCATGGCCGACGCCGCCATCGGCGGCCACCTCGATCATCCCTGGCTTGAGCGCGTCGTGGGGGCCGCCATCCGCTTGAGCCACGCCGATCCTGCGCGCCAGGACGCGCTGCGCGCGTTCCACCAGGCGCGCCCTTATGAGGCCGATCTGGCCAGACTGCGCGCGCTTTATGCGCCCCACTTGCAAGCGCGCGAGCTGGACACGCTGGGCCTGAGCCTGCGCGATGAGATAGCGCGCCTGGCGCCGTTCAACCCGCTGCGAGCGCAGCGCCTGGCTGAGCTCGCTATCACGCGCGGCGCGCGCGCCGCCGAGCTGCGCTTGCCGCGCGCGCTCTCCCAGCTTGAGCCCGGCCCAGGCGCGCCAGCCCATGAGCGCGCCCTGGCCCAGCTCTACGTCAAGAACCTCGACGTCTCACCCCACGCCGTCGCCTTCGTGCGCCGCTGGGCCGCCCACCTCCACTGGGACAGCGCTGACGCGCTCGCCACGCGCGAGGCGCTGGAGCTGTATCTGGTCATCGGTGATTATGAGCGCGCGTTCAAGAACCTCATGTGCAAATACGACGGCGTGACGCTGCACCACGCGGACAAGCACGCCGCAGGCCGCGTGAAGTTCTTTATGGAGCGCAGGCTGCATCCGGGCAGCGTCACGCGCATGGTCGAGGCCTCGTTCGCGCCGCTGGAGTGGCTCGGGGCGAACGTGGCCGACTTGGGCCTGATGGAGCAGGTGACCTCGCGCGGGATGGCGCGCTTTGAGGAGCGCACGCGCCGCCTCGACCTGTCGCAGGCGGTCATCCAGGAGCTGAACGCGCTTGGCGAGCCGGTGACGCGGTTTGAGCAGGTCGGCGCGCTGACGCTTGATCGCGTGGAGGCGATGATCTCGCAGCGGCGCGCCCAGCGCATCATGCTCGGCGCGCTCGCGGGCGGCTTGGCGGGCGGCCTCGCGCCCATGAGCTGGGGGGTCGTGTCGCTGGCGGATGTGCCCGTGCTGCTCGGCCTCGCCGCCGACGTGTGCAGCCGCTTCTGCTGGTATTATGGCTTCGATCCGCGCCAACACCCCGAGCTGCCCGTGGAGATCCTCGCTGTGGCGCTGGGCGGCAGCCGCCCCTCAGCCATTCAGCCGATGCTGTTGCGTCAGAACCTGCGCGAGTTCATGGTGCGCAAAGCAGTGATGGTGGGCGCGCTGTCGCGCGGCGTGATGTCGCCGCTCACAGGCAAGGCGCTGAGCGCTTGGCTTGAGGGGCAGCTCGGCGCGCAGCTGACGCAGCGCTTGAGCGAGCTCGCGCGCCGCGCGGTGAGCCGCAACCTGCAACGGCGCGCCGCCGAAGCGGCGCCCTCACGCGCCCTGCCTTTGTTGGGCGCCCTGCTCGGCGCCGCGATGAACGGCGCGCTCGTCTATGATATCTGTGAGGCCGCGCAGGCGGTGCTGACCGACCGCTTCTTGGAGCGCAAGTACCCCGAGTGGGTGCGCCAGTTCGACCTCACGGCGGACGTATCCGACGCCTTAAGCCGCACGAGCGATGATGTTTCGCTGGATCGACTGCACTGACAAGACGCGCCCTCGTCGCCCCGAGCGCGCCCCGCAGATCAAGCTGCGCTTGGCGCACTTGACCGACCCGCACATGCCCGGCGACATCCCGCTCGCCGGCAAGCTGCGCGATCTGATGCGCCCCCATCGCGACTTGAGCCACCTGTCTCACGAGCTGTCGGCCATCTCCAATGAGTTCAGCCAGCCTTATCGCAAGCGCCGGCGCGTCTATGTCAACCTGCTCAAGAAGGCGCTGGTAGGCTTGCAACAGCTCCAGGTCGATCACCTGCTGCTGACCGGCGATCTGGCCCACTGCGGCATGCCCACCGAGTTCTTAGAGGTCAAGGCGGCGCTTGATGTGACCGGCTGGCGTGGGCCTGAGCGCCTCACCGTGATCGCGGGCAACCACGACCGCTTCAACCTCTATGAAGATGTGGCGCATCAGCCCATGGAGGACTTCTTCGACGTGGTGCAATCACGCGCGCCGCGCGTGCGCGTGCTGCCAGGCGGCGTCGCGCTGTGGGAGCTAGACTCCAACAGCGATCGCTTGGCCGATCGCCACGCCATGGAGCGCTGGCTGCCTAACACCATCGGCCGCATCTACCCCGAGGCGATCGAGGCGCTGGACGCGCAGCGTGAGGCCATCGCCGGATGTCGCCTCATCGTGCTCATCCACCACCACCTGAGCATTGACTGGTACCCGCAGACCACGGCCAAGAAGTTCGGCGGCCTGATGAACCCGCTCATCGGCGCCGACGCGCTCTTGGCGCTCGCGCGTCAGGTCGATCCGCACGCGCTGGTGTGCCATGGCCACATCCATGACGTGATGCCGCTGGGCTACACCTATGGCCCGCATCAGGTGAGCTGCCCGGGCGGCTTCGCGGAGCACCTGCGCGTGAACCTCATCGACGTCGATCTCAACGATCAGCTGACGCTGACGCAGCTGGCGCTGCGACACTAGACATCATGCGGCGTATCCGCGCCCGGGGCGGTGTTAGGGATGGAGCGCTTGGGCGCGGGCGCCTGCGGCGCCCGCGCGCTTGGCAGCGCGGCGCTTCGCGCCGCCTGATCTAGCTCACGCTCAAGCGACAGCGACGTCTCAAAATACAGCGACTGGCTGGGCAAGGCGAACGAGGAGCCCTCCTCGCGCACGATCTTCATCACCTCAAAGAACAGCTCTTGGCGCGCCTGCATGAACTCCGTCCAGACCGTGCTCTTGGTGAAGCAGTAGATCAGGATGTCCAAGGAGCTGGTGCCAAAGCCCGTGAAGTTCACCATATGGAACCCTTGATCGATCGTCTCACTGTCACGCAGCAGCGCACGAATGCGCGTCACGATGCGCTCGACCTGCTCCGGGGTGGTGCCGTAGACGACGCCGATGGTGGTCATGATCCGGCGCTTGGTCATCTTCGAGTGATTCTCCACCGCGGTGCTGGCCATGTCCGCGTTGGGGATCGTGATGAGCGTGTTAGCGAAGGTGCGCACGCGCGTAGAGCGCAGCCCGATCTCCTCGACCACGCCCTCGCCATTCTTGCTCTGCACCCAGTCACCGATCTTGAAGGGGCGATCGGTGAAGATCATCACCGAGCCGAACAGGTTCGACAGCGTGTTCTGCGCGGCCAGCGCAAACGCCAGGCCACCCAAGCCCAACCCCGCGATGAGGCTCGTGACGTCGTAGCCCCACTGCTGGATGATCATGAGCACGGTGATGATGATGATCACCACGCGCATCAGCTTGCGCACCAGCGGCACCAGATGATCATCCAGCTCGCTCTCGGTGCGGCGCGTGAAGCCATCCAGCACCACCATCACCGCCTCGACCGCGTTGAACAGCAGCCACGCCACCAGGATCGTGCCGCTCGTGCGCAAGAGCAGCTCCATGCCCGCGCCCAAGCCCTCGGGCAAGCGCAAGATCAAGAGCCCCAAGTACAGCGCCAGGACGTTGATGATCCAGCCCAGCGGCCTGCGCGCGGCGTTGAGCATGGTGTCATCAACCTGCGACTGGGTGCGGTTGGCGATCGCCTCCAGCGGCCTGAACAGACGCTCCAACAACGTGGTGCGCGTGAAGAAGCCCAGCAGCACCACGAGCAGCGCCACGACATAACGCCACACGGGGATGCTCATGAGGCGAAACGTCAGCAGCTCATCAAGCAGCTGCTGCCATGCGGGCAGCGGTCGCAGCGGATCAGCGCCAGCGGCGGCCGCGTCGGCGCCAGCCTGCGCCAGCGCGGGCGCGACGCAGCACAACATCACCGCGCTCACGACGAGGCCTAAGATCAGAGCTTGCCGTCGTGTCATCTCTCTACCTCCCAGGCGCCTCGCGCCTCATCACAGCGAACCTCGCTCCTGCTGGGTAGCTGCTTAGCGCAACCTGGGCCTGAAATGCAAGGCGCGCACAGCCTGTTGGTGGATGCGCCCCAGACGGCGCTAGCCGCTCGGCCCCGACAGTGATAGAGCGCTAGCGCGCCGTTGGCGCATCTCCCCTGTCCCACCGAGCGCCTCCCATGCTCACCGCCTCCTCGCCGCCTGCTCCCCCCTCTCCTCACACCCAGACCGACGCGCAGAACCGCTGGATCATCACGCTGCTGGCGGGCGTCGTGTTCATCGCCGTGGTCAACGGCACGATGATCAACGTCGCGCTGCCCTATATCGGCCACGACTTCAACGTCAGCGAGGGCACCTATGGCTGGCTGGTCACGGGCTACGCGCTGACCTTTGGCATCTTCAACGCCGTGAATGGTCGCTTGGCCGATGTGATCGGCAAGAAGCGCATGTACCTGATCGGCCTGAGCGCCCTCGGGCTGTGCTCCATCGCCACCGCCTTCTCCCCCACCATTGAGGCGGCCATCGTCATCCGCCTCATCCAAGGCGCTGGCGCCGCCGCCTTGCCCGTGCTCGGCACCTCCATCCTCAAGGAGATCGTCGCGCCCGAGCGCCAAGGCCGCGCCGTGGGCGTCATCTTGAGCACCGTCGGCGTAGCCGCCTCGATCGGCCCCTTCTTGGGCGGCCTCATCGTGCAAGTCTCCAGCTGGCGCGGCGTGTTCTTGGTCACGGGGGTGGCGCTCTTGGCGCTGCCGCTGGCGTGGCGGCTCTTGCCCGACTGGCTCAATGAGACGATCCCGCAGCGCTTTGACTGGGTCGGCGCCACGCTCTTGAGCGCAGGCATCGCCGCGCTGCTCTACGGCTTTGAGCTGGTGCAGCAGCGCGACAAGCTCACCCTGCTCGCCGCGCTGCTAGGCGCCGGCGTGGCCCTGCTGCTCGGGTTTTGGGCTTGGATCGGGCGCCATGAGGGGCCGTTTATCCGCCGCGAGGTGCTCGCGCTGCCCGAGTTCGTGGCCTGCTGCGCCATCGGCGCCACGACCAACGCCGCCCGCTTTGGCTCCGTGATCTTGGCCCCCATCATGCTCATCAACCTCAACCACCTTGAGCCGCTGCAAGTGGGCTTGGTGCTGTTGCCAGGCGCCATCGCCATCACGCTCTTGAGCACCCGCGCGGGCGCCTGGGCCGACGCGCGCGGCCCGCGCCGCCCCATCGCGCTTGGCCTCGTCGTGCTCGCGCTCGGCGCCTTCGTCAGCGCGCTGTTCGCGGGCGGCGATCCGATCGGCCTGACGGTGGGCATGACCTTGCTCGGGGCGGGCTTCGCGCTGGCGCAGAGCCCGCTGGTGAGCACCGTCAACCGCGTCGTGCCGCGCGATCAAGCGGGCGCGGGCGTGGGCATGTTCATGATGATCTTCTTCGTCGGCGGCGCGCTCGGCGTGGCGATGAGCGTCGCCGCGGTGGAGCTGCAGAGCCCTCAGACCAGCGCCCTGCTCAACCTCGTCACTGGCCCCGGCGCACGCTTCGCCAACGCCATGCTCGCCTTCGTCCCGCTGTGCCTGCTCGCCCTCATCGCCACCTGGGCTTTGCCACCCTCGCGCGCCGCGTCAGCACCCTCAGCGCGTCGCGACGCTTGAGCCCAGGGCCTGCGCGCCTCGCGCGCGTCGCTGCAAGCGACCCGCTCGCTTGGACGATCCCCGCATCAAACATGCGCCATCGACGCACCGCTCAGGAGGTTGTGCCCACGACCTCGCGCGCGCCCAAGCGCTGCATCGCTTGAGCGAGGCTTGTCTCAAGCCACCTCTGGGCGCAAAGCAGCGCCGCTCACGGGGTCCACGCTGTGCCCCGAGCGCATCCTACGCGCAGAGCGAGACGCCCGAGTGAGCTGGGGCTCACTCGGGCGTCTCTTGAGGTGCGGAAGGGGGGACTCGAACCCCCACAGTTGCAATAACCGCTAGATCCTTAGTCTAGTGCGTCTACCAATTCCGCCACTTCCGCGCGGCTCTCTTGGCTCGCTTGGACGATGTGTCACCGCCGAGCGAGGATGGGTTTGTAGCCGACGACGCGCGCGTCGTCAAGAGGATAAAATGCGCGAAGCGCATTTTTTATGCCTCGCTCTAGCCCTGGCCAGTCCGACGCGTGCGCAGCACGCGTCGGACTGCGAGGAGGAAGCTCAGCCCGCCTCAGCGTACATCGCCTCGATCGCGTCGGTGTAGCGATCGCGCACGACGTTGCGCTTGATCTTCTGCGTGGGCGTCAGCTCGCCGCCCTCGACCGTGAAGTCCACCGGCAAGATGGTCGTCTTCTTGATGCTCTCGTAGCGCGCGAGCTCCTTGTTCGCCGCCTCGACCTCGGCGTTCACATACGCCACGAAGTCTGCGTGCTTGGCGAGCTGCTCCGGGTCGGTGGGCCAGCCGCGCTCCTGAGCCAGCGCAGGCGCGCGCTCAGGGTCGATGGTCAACAGCGCCGACAGGAACTTGCGCCGATCGCCGATCACGACCGCTTGGCCGATGCCGTCGATCTTGCGCAGCAGCTTCTCAATGTTCTGCGGCGCTACGTTCTTGCCGCCCGCGGTGATGATCAGGTCCTTCTTGCGATCCGTGATGCGCAAGAAGCCCTTGGCATCCAGCTCGCCCACGTCGCCCGAGTAGAGCCAACCGTCAATGAGGGTCTTGGCCGTGGCCTCCTCATTCTTGAAGTAGCCCAAGAACACGTTGTCGCCCTTGACCAAGATCTCGCCATCCTCGGCGATCTTGACCTGCGCGCCGGGGAACGGCAGCCCGGCAGAGCCGAGCTTGGTGCCGCCCGGCACGGGGCGGTTGAACGTGGACGGGCCGCTGCCCTCGGACTGGCCGTAGACCTCGTGGATTGGGATGTCGCACGACAGGAAGAACTCCAGCACGTCGAGGCCAATGGGCGCCGCGCCCACGACCGCCACGCGCAGCGCGTCGAGGCCCAGCGCCTCCTTGAGCTTTGAGGCGAACAGCTTGGTGGCGATGTTATACTTGAAGCCGCCGGGCGCGCCCGTCTCAAGCTTCCTGTAGCCAGCCTCCTTGATCACGCCGCGCGACCAGCCCACGATCTTGGCCTTGGCGCCTGTGGCCTCCGCGAACTTGACCTCCAGCGCGGCCTTGAACTTCTCCCACACGCGCGGCACGCCCAGGAAGTAGGTCGGGCGACACACCACGAGCGCGTCCTTGAGCTTCTTGAGATCATCGCAAAACCACACCTTCGAGCCGCCTGACAGCGGCAGGTGGATGGTGAACATCTGCTCGGCGATGTGCGACAGCGGCAGATACGACACGCTGCGATCGCTCTCCGTGATGCCGCCGATAAGCTCCAGCGCCTGCTTCGCCGTGAACGCGAGGTTCTTGTGGCTGAGCATCACGCCCTTGGGCGGCCCCGTGGTGCCGCTGGTGTAGATCAGCGTCGCCAGCTCATCCATCGTGATCTGCGCGATGCGCTCCTCGACCTTGGCCTTGTGGGCATCGCCGCTGGCCAAGAAGGCCTCAAAGCTCACCACGCGCTCATGCTTGATCTTGTCCGCGTCGCGGATCATCACGAACTTCTTGACGCTCGTCAGCTGATCCAGATGAGGGGCGATCTCATCCCAGTAGCCCTTGTGCTCCACCACCAAGACCGACGCCTCGCAGTGATTCACGATGTACGAGATCTGATCATGCGTCAGCGTGGGGTACACGCCCGCAGGCACGCCGCGCGCCATGATCGCGCCCACATCCGCGATGACCCACTCAGGGCAGTTGTTGCCCATGATCGCCACTGCGCCGCCGGGCTCATGGCCCAACCCCACCAGCGCGCCCGCGAACTGCTCACAGCGCTTCCAGTACTCTGCCCAGCTCGTCGAGCGCCACTCGCCGCCCTCGACGGCGTACAGCGCGGGGCTCGTGCCCTGACGCTCGGCGTGCTTCTTGAAGCGATCGATGACCGTATCTCTACCCACGCTCGTCCTCCAGCTCGTGATTGAGAGCGCATGGACACCAGCTCCCGCTGATGGGCGCCTCGTTTGTGACAACGGCAATAGCCTCCAGAATTAGGCCACTGGCCCCCACCCGGCAAGGCTGATCGACATCAAAACGTCCTCAATCCGCCAACACATAGCCTAGCGTCGCGAAGCTCCCCACCATCGCGCTGCCCAGCGCCGCCGCCCACCACTGCGTCGTGTTCGGGTTCGCGCCATACAGCCAGCGCACCACCAAGGAGGACAGCGCCGTGCCCGCCGCCGCGCCAGCCGTCGCCCCTAAGAACCGCCTGCCGCCCCCCCCACGCTCACCGCTCACCGACTCCGACAGCGACTCGCCCATCCACCACGCGCCCGCACCACCAAACAGCGTCAACCCCAGCGCGCCGCCACCCAGACAGCTCCAGCGCAGCGGCGCAGGGTCGCCCGTCTCCACCAGATAAGGATAATACCACAGCGCCGGATACAGGCTCGCCGCGAAGCTGATCATCCCCGTGTACATCACCAGCGCGCCTCGCCCCTGGTGCCTCTGATCCGCCACCAGATAAGCGCCCACGAGCCCGCCTGCGGCGAGGCTGACGCCCGTCGCCTTCGCGCCCAGCTCGCTCACGGGGTTCACGGGGCGCGCGGCCTTCTGGGCCTCTGTCTGCTGGGCGATCACCTGCTCGACCTGCGCTACCTCACCGAGCCACGACCACTCGCGCGCGTCGCGGTGCATCAAGAGCTGTGGCGTGCTCAGCCACAGCTGCCCCGCGCGCGCGTGCAGCCGCGCGCTGTCCATCAGAGCAAGCTGCGCGCGCGGCTCATCATAACGCGCAGGCAGCGGCACGGGCTCCTGGCCTAGCAGCGACCCGTTGATGTCATAGCGCGCCCAGCCCAGCGGCGCCTCCAGCGCGCGCTGGCCCGCCTCCCCCTCGCGCCACTGCGCCGTCAGCACATGCAGCACCTTCGCGCGCGGCTCATAGGCGAGCGCCAGCCGCTTGCAATACTGACACACCACCCCCGCGTCAAAGCGCGACGCCACGCCATCGCGGCTCACGCGATACATCACCTGATCTTGGCCGATCATCCAGAAGCCGCCCTGCCCATCAGCGCTCATGCGACCGGGGCGAGTGTCCACCAAGAACCTCACGCGGCCCATCAAGGTCGTGCCCTCGATCGCCTCGCCGCTGTCGCTCCACAGCTGCCACGTGCCGCCGCTCACATAGCGCAGGTAGCCGCGCAGATCGCTATGATCGCGCGTCTGTGCGACGCGCTCTAGCGCCACCCAGAAGCCGCCCGCGCTGTCACTGATGGCCTCACCGAGCGTCACGTTGGGCAGCAGCAGCGCGCCCACAGGCGCCTCGCGCGCGCTGCTCAAGGCCAGGATCTGCGTGCTGAGCACGCGCTGGCTGCCTTGCACCTCAAACGCCGGGCGCAGCACGATCGCCAAGGTCTGCCCCAGCGGCACCACGCGCTGACAGGGCGCCTGGGTGCGGCGCGCGCGACACGCCCCCTGATCGAGCGGCGGCAGCTTGATGTAGCGCCACGGCTGGCCCGCCTCGCGCACCAGCGCCGCGTCATCGGCTAGCGCCCACGTCGCGTCATCCTCGCTCACGGCCACATGCTTGAGCTTCAGCTCCCCCATGCTGGCCTGCTCAAACAGCACAGGTTGCACCTGGAACAAGGTCCCCCCTGCCACCACCTGCGCCATCGACTGCGCGCCTGGGAAGTCACCCGCGATCAGCAGCTCACCGCTGGAGGTCACCGCCGCAGCCGTCACCTCGCGCGCCAGCCCGCTCAAGCCGACGGGCTTGGCCGCGGGAGCCTGAGCGCGCGCTGCGGCGGGCGCGGTGAGGGTCGTCAGCGCCGCACACAGCGCGGGCAGCAGCCAGTGAGACAGTCGCGGCATAGGCTCATCCTCTCTCTCTTCATGACATGACGTAGCGCGCGCGCTCAGTCGAGCAGCGACACCATCCCAAAGCCGCGCACCAGCGCGCGGCGTCGCCGCGCGACGACGTGGCGCTGCCACGCCTCCGCGCTCATACACAGCCCGCGCGCAGCCTCCTCACGCTGCGCGTGCGCGTCCACCTCACCGCGGGCGCGCTCATCCAGCGCCAGATAGAACGCCTCCGCCAGCGCCTCCTCCAGCGCCATCAGCCGCTCCACCTGCACCTCCACTGGATCGCGCGGGCTGATCGCCCGCACGCCATGCCACGCTTGACGATACGCCGCCCGCGTCACCTCCAGCTCGCAGCTCGCCCCCGCGCGCTCTAGCGCGCGCTGCGCGCGCGTGATCAGCGACTCCAGCGCGGGATCACCGCTTGGCGTGTTGGCTGAGGGGGCGTCCGGCGCTTGGCTCGTGTCCATCAGCCGCGTGCGCGCGCGCTCAATGTAAGGCTCAATAAACGCGCGGCAGTTGTAGAGGCTTCGCGGCGGCTGCGCCTCGTCCATCTGGCGCACCGCGTCGCGGATGCCTCGGCAGATCTGCGCCGCCGACGCGCCCTGGCGACGCCACCCCTCCAGCAGCGCCATGTCGCGCCCGCTGAACATCACGAAGCGCCCCGTGAGCTGCGTGAAGTACGCTTGAATGATATCGAAATAGGTCACCATAGTCGCCGCTCAAGCTGTCGTCGCGCGCCTCATCTCACACCTCAGCCTCACCCTAACCCACCCGACGCGCGCAGGGAAGACGCGCCCTGCGTCAGCAGGCTCGCCCCCTCGCTCAAGCGCCAATCAAGCCGCGTGTAGCGCCGCTGCGCGCCGTCGCGATCCACCGCCAGCGCCAGCGCCTTGGCCGTGCCCACCAGGATCACCAGCCGCTTGGCGCGCGTCACCGCCGTGTACAAGAGGTTGCGCTGTAACATCACATAGTGCTGCGTCATCACGGGCATGATCACCGCCGGATACTCGCTGCCTTGGCTCTTGTGCACCGTCACCGCGTACGCGAGCGTCAGGTCATCCAGGTCGCTAAAATCATAGCTCACCTCGCGCCCCTCAAACCGCACGACCGCTTGGGCTGTGTCATGATCCAGCGCGATGAGACGCCCCATGTCGCCGTTGAACACGTCGCGCTCATAGTCATTGCGCGTCTGCATCACCTTGTCGCCCAGGCGCCACAGCCGCTGCGCGCGCTCAAGCTTTGGCGCGTCGCTGTGCAAGGCCTGCTGCAACATCGTGTTCAGCGCGCCGCAGCCCACCTCCCCGCGATGCATCGGGCTTAAGACCTGCACGTCGTCGATCGGATCGAGCCCGAACGCGGTGGGGATGCGCTCGGTCACGAGCCGCAAGATCGTCTCGCGCGCCTGCGCCGGGTGCTCCGCTTGGATCATATAGAAATCACGCAGCGCGCCTGACTCGCGCTCGGGCAGCTCGGGCAGCTGGCCTCGGTTGATGCGGTGCGCGTTGAGCACGATGTGCGAGGTCTGCGCCTGACGAAAGATCTCCTGCAAGCGCACCACCCGCGCAGCCCCCGAGGCGATCACATCGCGCAACACCTGCCCCGCGCCCACGCTCGGCAGCTGATCGACGTCGCCCACCAGCACCAAGCGCGCCTCATCGGGCAGCGCGCGCGTGAGCGCGTGCAGCAGCGTCGTGTCGATCATCGACGCCTCATCCACGATCAGCATGTCCACCGCCAAGGGGCGCGCTTCATCGCGCTGAAAGCCGCCCTGCTGGAAGCTGAACTCCAACAAGCGATGCAGCGTGCTCGCGGGCGCGCCCGTCGCGTCTGCGAGCCTGCGCGCGGCGCGCCCCGTGGGCGCGGCGAGCGCGATGCGCGCGCCGATGGCTTGCCCCAAGCTCACGATGGCGCGCACGATCGTCGTCTTGCCCGTGCCGGGGCCGCCCGTCAGCACCATCACCTTGTCATGCCACGCCGCCCCGATCGCATCGCGCTGTGACGCGGCCATCCTCACGCCGAGCGCCTGCTCGGCGCGCTCGACCTGCGCGCGCCG
>CAYXWB010000057.1:0-21035 GCA_964468515.1 uncultured Bradymonadales bacterium
AGGCTCTGCGCGCTGAGCGCATGGCGCTCCGCCCAGCGACCCCAGCGCATCGCACAAGCGCGCGACCTCATCGTCGGTGTGGCCTGCGGAGAGCGTGACGCGCAGGCGCGAGGTGTTCACAGGCACCGTAGGCGGCCGGATCGCGCTCACATGCAACCCCACCTCCCGCAAGCGCGCGCTCGCGGCGAGCGCGCGCGCCTCCTCACCGAGGATGACGGGCGCGATGGGGCTAAAGAGCGGCTGCGACAGCGCCGCTTGCAGCGTGGTGATGTGGCGCCACAGGCGCGCGCGCAGCGCGTCGCCCTCAGCGTGAGCGCTCAGCGTGAGCGCCGCGCGCGCCGCAGCCACCACAGGCACCGGCAGCGCGGTCGAGTACACGAACGCGCGCCCTAAGTTCAGGAGCAGGTCACACCACGCGCGCGACGCCGCCACAAAGCCGCCCTGCGCGCCGACCGCCTTGCTGAGCGTCCCAATGTGCAGGTCCACCTCGGCTTGGGCGCGAAGCTGCGCGGCGACGCCCGCGCCGCGTGGTCCAAACACGAGCGTGCCGTGCGCCTCATCGACCACAAGCAGCGCGCCGTGCGCGCGCTTGAGGCGCGCGAGCTCATCAAGCGGCGCCAGATCGCCGTCCATGCTGAACACCGCGTCGCTGACGATCACCTTGCGCTCAGCGTCGCTCGCCACAAGCAGCGCGCTTAAGTGCGCCATGTCATTGTGACGGTACACATGCAGCGTCGCGCCCGCGCGACGCGCGAGGCCTATCCCGTCGATGATCGAGGCGTGGTTGAGCGCGTCGGAGAAGATGGCGACGCCCGGCGCGCCGAGCGTCGCCATCGTGGCGAGGTTCGCGGCGAAGCCTGTCGGGAACAACAAGGCGGCTTCGGTGTGAATGAGCGCGGCGAGCTGGCGTTCGAGGGCCGCGTGGTGGTCTGTGTAGCCGCAGACTAGGGCGGCGCCGCGCGGGCCCATGCCCTGCGAGGCGGCAGCTGCGGCTGCCGCCTCGCGGACCTGCGGGTGTGAGGACAAGCCCAAGTAGTCATTGGAGGAGAACAGCACCAGCGGGCGGCCAGTGGCGTCGGTCACGCGCAGGCCATCGATGACGGTGAGCGGCGCGAGCGCGCGGCGCTGTCGCGCCGCGTCGCGCTTTGACAGCGCCGCGTCGAGCCACGCCTCCCAGGGGTGGTCTGTCATGCGAACCACGCGAGCGCGGGCGCGAGCGCGTCGATGAGGCGCGCGGGCTCGGGCGCGTGGCCGACGCGCAGCGCGGGGATGTCGGGGCACACACGGCGCAGCGCGGCGAGGTTGCTTGAGGTGGAGGCGTCCTCGGCCCGCACGTCGTTGAGGATCACGCCGAGCGTGCGCGCCTCGACCATGGCGAGCGCGGTCAAGGTCAGGCGCGTGTGGTTGATGACGCCCAAGCGGTTGGGCGCGATGACTAAGGCTTGCGCGTCGAGCGCCTCGATGAGATCCAGCGCGGTGATCTCCCAAGTGAGCGGGCTGAGCAGGCCACCCGCGCCCTCGACCAGCACGAGGTCTGCGGCTTGGCGCGCGGCGGCGATCTGATCGAGCCACGCGTCGGGATCGAGCGTGACGCCCTCTTGATCGGCGGCGACGGGAGGCGCCAGCGGGGCGCGCAGGCGCGTCAGCGCGCTGCGCGGCTGCGCTTGGTGTGTGGCGCGCGCCAAGCGCGCCCCATCACTGGCCTCAAGGTGTGCCTCGTCAAAGCCGCTCTCCACGGGCTTGATCGCGATGACGCGCTTGCCTTGCGTCGTGAGCGCCATCGCCAGCGCCACGCTCAGGTGCGTCTTGCCGACCTCCGTGTCAGTCCCGGTGATCACGATCACTGGCGCGAGGCTCATAGGTTAAACTCCTCTTGAATCCCATGACACAGCGCGTCCACCAGCAGCGTCAGCTCCTCGTGGGACAGCGTGAGCGGCGGCATCAAGACGAGGATGTCGCCCAACGGCCGCAGGAACACACCCAAATCGCGCGCGTGATGACAGATCTTGTAGCCGCGCCGCTCGGCAGGATCGAGCGGCTCGCGCGTGGCGCGATCGCGCACAAGCTCGACCCCCACGCCCAGGCCATATTGGCGAATATCACCCACGACCTCGAACGCGCGCAGCCGCTCAAGCTCTCGGCCTAAATGCGCGATCTTATCAGGCAGCGCGTCGATCAGGCCCTCGGCCTCGTAGACGTCGAGCGTGGCCAGCGCGGCGGCCGCGCCGAGCGCGTTCCCGGTGAAGGTGTGGCCATGGTAGAAGGTCTTGGCCTGCTCCGGCGGCGCCAAGAACCCCTCGAACAGCCGCTCCGTGGTCATGGTGACGGCCAGCGGCATGTAGCCATTGGTGAGCATCTTCGCCAAGCACAGCATGTCAGGCACGACGCCCTCGCGCTCGCACGCGAACATCGATCCTGAGCGGCCCATGCCGACCGCTACCTCGTCGAGGATCAGCAGCACGTCATGGCGCTGGGTGGCCTCGCGCACGGCCTGTAAGAAGCCTGGCGGATAGGTGATAAACCCGCCCGCGCCTTGCATCCCAGGCTCCATGATGACCGCCGCCAGCTCATGCGCGTGGTCCTCGATGAGCGAGAGCGTGCGCTGCAAGCACGCGCTCTGGCAGCCCTCGCGATCTTGGCCCATCGGGCAGCGATAACAATAGGGCGACGGCGCGCGGATGGTGTCAAAGAGCAGGTCGCGGAACTTGGCGTGGAACAGGTCCACGCCGCCGACGCTCACCGCGCCGAGCGTGTCGCCGTTGTAAGCGTTTGTAAACGCGAGAAACTTTCGCTTAGCAGCGCGCGCGCCATCATCAACCTGCTGCCAGTACTGGTAGGCCATCTTGAGCGCGATCTCAGTGGCCGTGGAGCCATTATCTGAGTAGAAGACGCGGCTTAGTCCGGCGGGCGCGAGGTCCACGAGGCGCTTGGCGAGCATCACGGCCGGGGCGCTGGCGTGGCCTAAGAAGGTGGCGTGCGCGATCTTGTCGAGCTGCGCGCGCACGGCCGCGTCGACCTCGGGGCGACGATGACCCACGGCGTTGCACCAGATGGAGGCGACGCCGTCGAGGTAGCGCCGCCCATCGGCGTCGATCAGGTGGTGGCCGTCGCCGGCCACGACCATCAGCGGGTCCTCGTCACGGTAGACCGTGTGCGGGGTGAAGGGGTGCCAGACGTGGGCGTCATCCCACGCCACGAGCGTGGCGCGATCGGGGCTGTCATCGTGTGTGGGGTAGCTCATGGTCACCCCGCGCTTGCGGTGACGCCCACGAAGCCGGCCTGCTCGATCATGCGCCAGTCATCGCTGGCCTCGGCGCCGGGGGTGGTGAGGTACCCGTTGGTGAAGAAGGAGTTGGCGGCGTAGAGCGCCAGCGGCTGCATCACGCCGAGCGACACCTCGCGCCCGCCCGCCACGCGCACATCCGCGCGCGGCAGCGCGAAGCGGAACATGGCCAGCGCGCGCAAGCAGTCGTGCGGGGTCAAGCGCGACACATGATCCAGCGGCGTGCCGGGGCGAGGATCGAGGAAGTTCACGGGCGCGCTCTCGACGTCGATCTCGCGCAGCGCCAGGGCCAAGTCCACGCGATCCTCAAGCGACTCACCGAGGCCCATGATGCCGCCGCTGCACGCCTCCATGCCTGCGGCCTTGGCCTCGCGCACGGTGTCCACGCGCGAGCCCCAGGTGTGGGTCGAGACGACGCTCGGGAAGTGGCGCTCGCTGGTCTCAATGTTGTGATTGTAGCGATCAACGCCCGCGTCCACGAGCCGCTCGGCCTGACCTGACTTGAGCAAGCCCAGCGAGGCGCAGATGCGCAGCGGCAGCTCAGCCTTAATCTGGCGCGTCGCCTCACAGATGATCTCAACCTCACGGTTGGTCGGCCCGCGCGTGCTGGTCACCATGCAGTAGGTCATGGCGCCCAGCTTGTGCGCGTTGCGCGCGCCATCGACGAGCTCCTCCACGTCCTGCATGTTGTAGCGCGTGATGTCGGCGTTAAAGTGGACCGACTGGCTGCAGAACGAGCAGTTCTCCGGACACATGCCGCTCTTGGCGTTCTGCAGGACGTGCACCTTGACCTGTCGCCCGTGAAAGCGCTCGCGCACGCGAAACGCGCCGTGCATCACGGCCAGCAGCTCCGCATCCGAGGAGCTGACGACCGACATCAGCTCCTCCTTCGTGGCGTGCTCTCCGGCGATCACTCTGTCCGCAAGCCCGTTCCAATCCATCCGTCTCACTCCGTGAAGGCTCTTGTAGGGTTCTCTCTGAGCGAGCGCGTGGTGGCGTGGCGCTCGCGCGCGGATTCTATGCGACGCTGAGGCGCGCGACAAGGCGCCGTTCTGCGCTCCCCTCGCCGCAACCTCCTTGCGCTCACCATGCGCGTTGGTGTTAGCGCTTTGACACCTCGCTATGATATGACTGATGAGACGGATTCAGCCAGACCAGCCCATCTAAGCCCCGCACGCCGCGCAGGCGGCGCCCATCCGATGCGATCGCGCTCGCGCAACCTCAGGAGTCACGCCATGGCCTCAGCTCACGCACGTCCACGCGTCACGCGCGCGCTCATCCTCCTGCTCTTCCTTGGGGTGGTCGCCTGCAACGAAGAGTTCGCGGTGCGACCAGGCGACGACACGACGCGCGATCTTGGCGACGACCTCGCCGCGACCCCACCAGACGCCCCAGCCGACAGCGGGACACCCCCCCTCTCGCCAGACGCTGAGGCAGACGCGCCAGACGCTGCGCTTGACCTGGACGCGCCGCTCGACGGGGATGACGAGGTTGACATGGTCGACCCTCCGGATCCTGTCGATCCTACGGATCCAGTCGATCCCAAAGATCCGGTCGATCCTACAGATCCCACCGATCCTGTTGACCCACCCCCGATGGGATTGCCAGACGGCCCCTCAAGCGATCGCCAGACGCCGCGCTTTGTGGGCTCTACGGCGTCGAGCCGAGGTTATTACGAGTACCTGCCGCCCGGTTACGGCGACGGCACCGCGCGCCCGCTGCTGATCTTCTTCCACGGCCTAGGTGAGAACGGCGCGGGCGATCAAGCGAACCTGCCCAAGGTGCTGAACAACGGCCCCCCGCGCCTGATCCATCGCGATGAGTGGCCCTCTAGCCGCCCCTTCGTGGTGCTGTCGCCACAACACCCCGGCGGCGGCTGCTTTAGCGCGGGTGAGATCCGCGACTTCATCGCGCACGCGATGACCAGCTATGACATCGATCCGCAGCGCGTCTACCTGACGGGCTTGAGCTGCGGCGCGATCGGCCTGTGGAGCTACCTGGCGGCGCACCGTGGCAGCGTGGCCGCGGCCGCCGTGGCGATCGCGGGGGATGGGCGCGGCCCATGGAACAACGCAGGCTGCGCCATGGGCGAGGTGCCGATCTGGGGCTTTCATGGCGATAATGATGGCACCGTGAACGTGCAAGGCACGCTGGTGCCCATGAACGGGCTCTTGGCCTGCCCCGCGCCGCCGCGTCAGGAGGCCCTCCTCACCATCTATCCTGGCGTCGGCCACGACTCCTGGACGCGCACTTACAATGGCAGCGCGGGCCACGACATCTACGCCTGGATGCTCTCCAAGCGCAAAGCCAACGCTACCCCCGTCACGCCGCCCATCGCGCTCGCCCCAGGCCGCACGCTGCGCGTGGATCTTGGCGCGCCCGCGCGCACCACGCCGGGCGCGTGGAACAACATCACGGGCGCAGGCACAGGCTCCACCGCGCGCCTGCTTGATGATCAAGGCGCCACCACCACCGCCTCGCTGGAGCGCCTCGACGCGTTCGACGGCGTCAACGAGCAGGGCGCGCCGCAGAACAGCCTGGGCTACCCCAGCACCGCGGCCTCCGACATGCTCTGGCTGGGCAGCTTTGACGGCCACCAGCAGGCGCTCGCCAGGTCGGCGCGCGTGCGCCTCAGCGGCCTGACGCCCAACGCCAGCTATGATCTGCGCCTGTTCGCCTCGCGCACGGGCGATGACGGCGGCGCCGGGCGCCTGACACGCTACAGCGTCGGCCAGACCACGCGCGACCTCGACGCCAGCGACAACACCAGCCAGCAAGCGAGCTTCGACAACATCAGCGCCGACGCGCAGGGCCACATCACCATCACCATCGCCGTGAGCCCCGCCGGCACCAGCCGCTTCGCCTACCTGAGCCTGCTGACCTTGAGACGCCGCTGATCCGCCACCGCCTCGTCGCTCACGCCCTGCCCGCTTCTCGCCGCATCAGGGGCCGCGCGCAGGCGCTCGTGAGGAGCCCTGCTGCGCTCCCCCTCTCTGCTGACATCCGCTCGGCTTTTGAGTATGCTCCCTCATCTCGGGGCCAATCATCTGGGCGCAAGAGAGCACGCAGCATGCAACATCCAGCAACACCTCCTTTAGGTTTGCTCTTGCTCTCGCTTTTGGGAGCTTGTCATCTCTTCGAGCCGATCGAGCCGCCCGACTGGCGCGCGCTCCAAGGCGCACCTTGCGATCGGGAGGGGGACACCTACGGCGCGCTGCGCTGCACAGAGGGCGTGTGGCGCGTCGACGCGCTGCCCCCTAGCGCCGACCAGGCGCCCGATCTTGTCGATGTGCCAGACGACGACGCCCGCGTTGATCTCGACCATGTGCCAGACGTCATGCTCGATGCGCCAGACGACATGCTCGATGTGCCAGACGATCTAGGCGATGCGTCAGACGACATGGACGAGGCGCCTGATAGCCCCTCAAGCGCGCGCCAGACGCCGCGCTTTGTCGGCACCACGGCGTCTGAGCTTGGCTATTACGAATACCTGCCACCAGGCTACGGCGACGGCACCGCGCGCCCGCTGCTGATCTTCTTACACAGCATCGGTGAGAACGGCGCGGGCGATGAGGCGAACCTGCCTAAGGTGCTGAATCACGGGCCGCCGCACCTGATCGAGCGCGATGCGTGGCCCTCTAGCCGCCCCTTCGTGGTGCTGTCACCGCAACATCCCGGCGCCGGCTGCTTTAGCGCGGGTGAGCTCCGCGACTTCATCGCGCACGCGATGACCAGCTATGACATCGATCCGCAGCGCGTCTACCTGACGGGCTTGAGCTGCGGCGCGATCGGCCTGTGGAACTATCTGAGCGCGCATCGTGGCAGCGTGGTGGCGGCCGCCGTGCCCATCGCGGGCGACGGGTCAGGGCCTTGGAACAGCGCCAGGTGCGCCTTGGGTGAGGTGGCGATCTGGGGCTTTCATGGCGACATGGATGAGACGGTGAACGTGCAAGGCACGCTGACGCCGATGAACGGGCTCTTGGCCTGCCCTGCGCCGCCACGCCAGGAGGCCCTCCTCACGATCTATCCCGGCGGCGGCCATGACTCATGGACGCAAACTTACGATGGCAGCGCGGGCCACGACATCTACGCCTGGATGCTCTCCAAGCACAAAGCCAACGTGACGCTAGCCCCGGGTCGCACGCTGCGCGTGGACTTTGGTGCGAACCAGCTCACCACGCCGGGCGGGTGGAACAACATCTCAAACCCTGGCGTCGGCGTCAGCTCGCCATTGATCGATGATCGGGGCTTGCCCACATCCACCCGGCTAGAGCGCCTCAGCGCCTTTAGCGGCGTCAATGAGCAAGGCGCGATGCAGAACAGCTTGGGCTACCCCTACACGGCCACCAGCGATATGTTTTGGGTAGGCAGCTTCGAGGGACACCAGCAAGCGCTGTTACAGTCGGCGCGTTTGCGCGTGAGCGGTCTGTTGCCCGGCGCGAGCTATGATCTGCTCCTGTTCGCCTCGCGCGCAGAGGATGACAACGGCGCCGGGCGTTTGACGCGCTACACCGTCGACCAGCTCAGCCTCGACCTCGACGCCAGCGACAACACCAGCCAGCAAGCGACGTTTGACAACATCAGCGCTGACGCGCAAGGCCACATCACGGTCACGATCGGCGTGAGCCCCGAAGGCACCAGCCGCTTCGGCTACCTCAACCTGCTGACGCTGACGCGCCGCTGAGCGATCTTCGCGCGCGCTTTGGCCCTCGCGCGCGACGCGCCGCCGCGTTGCATCTTCGCGCGGCGCGTGGCACGGTGCGACGCATCCGCGCAAACGACGCACCCAAGGACGATGACGCTATGGCGCGCCCCTTCTTGACCGCCACCTGGTCCCACCTGATCAACCTCACCTACGCCGCGCCCGTGTCCCTGCTGGAGCCGCTGACGCCCCCCGGCGTCACGCTCGACGTGCGAGACGGCCACGCGTTCGTGAGCTTGGTCGCGTTTGACTTCAAGGACACGCGCGTGTTCGGCGTGCCGTGGCCGGGCTACCGCGACTTCCCCGAGCTGAACCTGCGCAGCTATGTCAAGCGGGGCGAGGAGCGCGGCGTGTTCTTCATCCGCGAGTATGTGCCCAAGCGCCTCATCGCGCGCATGGCGCGCAGCCTCTACAATGAGCCTTATGTCGCAGCCCCCATGCGCAGCGTCGCGCGCACGCACGACGACCTGGAGAGCTTTGAGCTGGCTGTGACCTGGGGCGGACGCGAGCACATCGTGCGCGCCACGGGCAGCGTCCCCCCGTACACCCCCGCCGCAACCTCGCGCGAGCACTACTTCAAGGAGCACCAGTGGGGCCACGGCGCCACGCGCCAAGGCAAACCCCTGCGCTACGAGGTGCAACACCCCGTGTGGGAGGTGTATCCGCTGCAAGCTTGGTCGCTCGAGCTGGACTTCGCGATGCTCTACGGGCCGCAGTGGGCTTTCTTGCAGGACGCTGAGCCGCTGGTGACCATGTTCGCCGTCGGCTCCCCTGTCGCCGTCTCACCGCGAGACGCTCGCTAAGAGGAATGATTCGCTTATGCAGAACGCCCACATTGACGACCTCATCGCGCGCTATGACGCGCTGCTCTTTGACGCTTATGGCGTGCTCGTGCGCGAGGATGGCGCGCTGCCTGGCGCCGTCGCGCTCATCGAGCGTTTGGAGGCTGAGCAGAAGGCTTACGTGATCGTCACCAATGACGCCTCGCGCCAGATCAGCACCACCTACCAGCGCTATCAAAGCTTGGGGCTGAACATCCCCGAGGATCGCATCATCACCTCGGGCAGCTTGCTCAAGCGCTACTACGCCGAGCACGACCTCATCGGCGCGCCCACGCTGAACCTCGGCTCACACGACTCAATGCAATACGCGCGCGACGCGGGCGCCGCGCTCTTGTCGCTTGATGAGGCCGACGCGATGCGCGCGTTTGTGCTCTCGGAGCTGCCCCAGCCCGACACCCTGGAGGTCTTGCAGCGCGCCATCAGCGCGCTGTTGCGCGCGCTCGACACGGGCCGCGAGGTCGCCCTCATCGTGCCCAACCCGGACCTCATCTACCCGCGCAGCCCTGGCGAGGTGGGCTTGACCGCGGGCAGCGCCGCGACCATGATCGAGCACATCCTGCGCGATCGGTATCCTGAGCGTGTGCTGCGCTTTACGGGCCTTGGCAAGCCGCACCGCTACATCTACGAGGAGGGGCTGCGTCGCACCGACGCCAGCGCCGCGCGCGCCGTCATGATCGGCGATCAGCTCATCACCGACATCCGCGGCGCCATTGACTTTGGGATGGCCTCCGCGCTCGTCACCACGGGCGTGTTCATGCCCGATCTCAGCGCGCCTGAGCGCTGGCCCTGCCAGCCCACTTACCTGCTCAAGCCCTTCGCTTAAGCAGCGCGCCTCCCCTCAACCTACCCTCCACCTCAGCGCGACCTCAACCGCCCGTGACAACCACGCCACCTCAGCGCAGCGGGAGCTCGCGCATGAGGGCGGCGAGCTGGTCGCAGGCGCGCGCGCAGGGCGCGTCGCTGCGATGCAGCAAGCGGAAGGTGTCACTCGCGAGAGACAGCTCAGGCCACAGCGCGATGAGACGCCCCGCGTCGAGGTCCGGCTGCGCCACATAGCGCGGCAGCACCGCCACCCCTAAGCCCGCCAGCACCAGCGCGTGCATCGCGCCTGAGCCGCCACAGCGGCGCACCTGCGCGAACCTCAGCGGCGCAGGCAGCGCGTTGATCAGGTAGCGCGTCAGCGGCAGTGAGGCGTCCACGTCGAGCAGCGTGTGCGCTTGGGCGTGCGCCTGCGTCGTCAGCGGCAAGCGCGCGAGCAGCGCGGGCGCGCCCACGAACACATACGCCTCCTGATGCAGCGGCAAGCTCACCCAGTCCTGCTGCGCCCGTGGCGCGCTCGTAATAATCGCGTCCAACAACCCATCCCCCAACCGCTCCAGAATGTCCTCGCTCGCCCCAAAATACAGCTCGATCGTGAGGTACGGTAGCGCGCGCTGCGCCTCGATCACGCACGGCACCACCCACGACAGCCCAAGCTCCACGCGCGTCCCCAGCAGCATGTGCTGAGGCGCGTCATCATCGCGCACGATCTGCGCGCAGCGCGCGGCCGCCGCCAGCGCCTCTTGGGCCGCGGGCACGAGCCGCAAGCCCGCCTCAGTCAGCGCGACGTGGCGCGTCGTGCGCGTCAGCAACGTCACGCCTAAGCCCTCCTCCAGCGCCTTGATCCGCTGCCCAAACGCGGGTGGCGTCAGCCCCACCTCGCTGGCCGCGCGCCGAAAATTTAAGTGCCGCGCCACCGCCACAAAGCAGCGCAGATTCTCCAGATCGGGGCTCATCCCGGACACCTTCGATTATAAATCTCTCCCTTATAAAATAGTCAAAAAATCACAAATTCACAACACAAACCACCCCGCTATGCTCAAGCCTGTGGGAAGCCCCCCACCCTCGCCACGGAGCCTCGCCATGACCCACCAGCTCGCCCCCCACCAAGCCCGCGCCCTGCGCGCCGCAGCCGCCGTCACTGGACGCGCCCGCAGGCTCAGCGCCCCTGCAGCCCTCGCCAGCGCCCTCGTCATGCCGCTCGGCGCGTGTGGCCCCAGCGACGCGCCGCTGCCTGAGTGGACGCTCAGCTCAAGCGACACGACCCCAAACACGGCGCCAAACACAACCTCCCAGACGACCCCCGCGATGACCGCCCCCGAAGCGCCTGAGACGACCCCCACCCCCATCGACGCGCCGCCAAGCTGCGTGAGCGAGGCGGGCGCGACGGACTGGCGCTGCTGCGCAGCGCACATCGACAGCGACGTCCAGGCGCTCGGTTGCGGCCTGTGTGATGACTCGCACAGCCCCGATGGACCGCGCGCCTGCCTGTCATGCTGGGACGCACGCGGCGGCGCCGATGGCGAGGGGTTTGAAGACTACAGCCAATGCTGCGAGGCGCTCTCTGGAGACTGGGAGCGCTACGCGCAGGCAGGCTGCTCCCCGTGGGGACCGCCCGCGCCGCCGCGCATGCGCGGCGCCACGATCACCGCGCTGCTGGGGCTTCACACGCTGGAGGTGCGTCATGCCTGTGCTTGATCTGAGCGAGGCGGCGCGTGAGATAGGGTTAAGCTTGCCGGAGTCGATGACGCTGAGCGCGACTGAGCGCGAGGCGGCGCTGGCGACATGGCGCGCGCGCATGCGCAATGAGCACGTCTCGGCGCGCGTCTTCGCCGCGCTGGTGAGCCAGATGATCGCCGCAGGCTCCCCCGCCCGCGAGCAGGCGATGGTGGCGCAGATGATCGGCGAGGAGCTGAGCCACGGCAGGCTGTGCGCTGCGGTGGTCGCGGCGCTGGGCGGTGAGCCCGTCATGGAGGTCGGCGACCTGGAGCCCGTGCCGATGCACGAGGACGCCACGCCGCTGGAGGGCTTATTGCGCAACATCTTGAGTATTAGTTGTTTGAGCGAGACGGTGGCGGTGGCGCTCATCGACGCGGAGCGCGCGCAGGCAGGCCCCGAGGCGCTGCAAGCGATCCTGCGCGAGATCCTGGCCGACGAGGTGCAACACGCGCGCTTTGGCTGGCGCGTGCTGGAGGCGCACCAGCCAGACCTCACGCCCGCGCTGCGCGAGCGGCTGTCCGACTATCTGGTGGAGGCGTTCTATCACCTGCGCGCCCACGAGCTTGCGCACCTGCCCGCGCGCAAGTCACCGAGCGCGTTGGCCGCATCCTATGGGGTGTGTGATGGGCACGACGCCCGCGCGCTGTTCTACGAGACGGTGATGCAGGTGATCATCCCGCGCCTGCAAGAGCTTGGGCTTGACGCCGCGCGCGCTTGGCAGGCGTCGCTGGTGCTTGAATCACAGCGCCTCAGCGCGAGCGCATGAACGCGTCATAGGCCAGCGCGATCGTCTCTGACAGGGCGATCGCGTTGGTCGCGTGTGGGATGGTGTCACAGGTCACGACCTGCGCGCAGCCGGCCTGATGCAGCAGCGCGACGGCGTCATCGGCGAACACGGCGTGGACGCCTACCGCCACAGGCCGCTCACAGCCGGCCTCCACGAGCGCGGCCGCCGCCTGGGCCATGGTGCGCCCGGTGGAGATGATGTCATCGATCAAGATCGGCAGCCGCCCTGACGCGCGCTCCAACCCTTGCGCCTGGACGCACACGTCACGATCGCCGCGACGCACCTTCTCCATGACGAGCCAGGGCACATCGAGCTCGCGCGCCAGCGCCTGCGCCCACTGCGCGCTCTCGGCGTCGGGGCCCACGATGACGACCTCTCGCGACAAGCCGCGCACCCAGCGCGCGATCGCGCCAGCGGCGCTCACCGCTTGGGTGGGCTTGTGGAACAGCTCGCCAAGCGACGCCACGCGGTGCAGGTGAGGATCGACCGTGACCACCCCGTCCACCAGCCCATCAAGCCAGCGCGCCACATAGCGCGATGAGACGCCCTCCCCTGGCACAAAGCGCGCGTCTTGGCGCATGTATGGCAGATAAGGCGCCACTAGGTAGATGCCCGACGCGCCCAAGTCGCGCGCGGTCGAAGCGGCCAGCGCCAGCGGCACCATGCGCACATCGGGCCTGTGCAGCGAGCACACCAGCGTGACCACGCGGTCCAAGACCTCCGCGTCCACGCGCACATGCGACTCCCCATCAGGGAACGCGCGCACATGCAGGGCGCCTCGCGCGGCGTCGCGCGCGCTCGCCAGCGCGTCAGCCAGCGCCTCATCACCAGGATAGGACAGGATCACCTCACGCATCGCTCATCCTACGTCGCGACAGGGACAACAAAAACACACCACCATACGTAGACCCTTTTATGCATGTCACACGCGCAGATGCACCACAAGATGCGATAGCCAACTAAGAATCACTGGGCGCGGGGGCCACCCCGCGCGAGCGCGCGCTCATGGCCAGCATCACGCCTCCCAGCACGATCGCGCAGCCCACCAGCGCCATCGCGCCCACGCGCTCACCGAGCACCACCCAGCCCAGCGCGATGGCGATCACGGGCTCCGCGAGCACGGCCACGCCCGCGCGCGTGGGCGAGATGTAGCGCAGCGACCAGGTGAGCAAGCTGTGGCCGATGACATGGGGGCCGAGCGCGCACAGCGCGAGCGCCACCCACGCCTGCGTCCCGGCTACGTGAAGCGGCGCGCCCCACAGCCAAGCCAGCGCCCACAGCCACCCCGCCCCCGCCAGCGCCGCCCCAGCGGAGAACGCCAGCACGTCGAGCTTTGGCCCCTGCGCGCGCACCAGCGCGAAGTAGACCCCGATCGAGGCCGCCCCCACCAGCGCCAGCGCGTCGCCCCACAGCGCATCGGACGTGCCGCTCAGATCACGCCAGCCGATGAGCAGCACCCCGGTCATCGCGATCCCAAGCGCCAGCATCACCCGCCCGCTCGGCTTGTCGCGGCCCGTGATGAGGCCCCACGCGGCGAGCATGAGGGGCGTGACGGTGACCAGCGTCATGGAGGCGGCGATGTGAGTCAGCGTGAGCGAGGCGACCCAAGCGCCAAAGTGGATCGCGTACAGCGCGCCTCCCCACACGCTCGCCCGCAGCTGGCTGGCGTTCAGCGTGCCACGACGCCACGCGCGCGCAAGCCACGGCGACAGCATCAGCCCCGCCAACGTGAGGCGCAGCGCGGCCATCACCAGCGGGTGCGTCGGCGCGGCCAAGCGAAACAGCAGCGCCGCCGTCGAGATGGCCCCCACCGCCAGCGCCAGCGCCAGCGCTACCCGCCAGCGGCTCATGCGCCTTGGATCATCGCGAAGTCGAGCCCAAAGCGCGCCAGATACTTGCGCAACCGATCGGCGTCGTTCGATGATTTCTTGCGCTGGCGCGACGCCTCAAACAGCCTGCGCCCGGCCTCGCTGAGCGAGGCTGACTCGCGGCACACGAGCACCACGTCTTCGAGCTGCGCGCGGTCGAAGCGATCGAGCTGTGAGACGCCCTCTTGGCCCAAGACCCGCTCCAGCAGCGCGCTTGAGGCGGTGGTCTGCGGCGACGCAGCGGCGCGCCAGGAGCGGCTCAAGCGCGCGATCTCCTCCTCGACCACCTCGGCGTTGATGCGCTGCCCCTGGGCCAAGGTCGCCATGCGGATGACCGCAGCGTTCAGCTCGCGGAAGTTGCCGCGCCACAGCGCTTGCGGGCTCTGCGCGAACGCCAAAAACCGCGCCCGCGCCTCGCGGTTCATCGTCACGCGCTGGCCCGTGCGCGAGGTGTAGCGCTCCAGCTCATAGTCGAGGTTGGGCTCGATGTCCTCGACCCGGTCGCGCAGCCCCGGCAGCGTGAAGGCCCACAGATCGATACGCGCCAAAAGATCCTCGCGGAACAGGCCCTGCGCGACGCACTCCCACAGATCGCGGTTGGTGCCCGCGATGAGCTGGAAGGTGCTGCTGACCTCCTCATCGGCGCCCACGGGCATGAAGCGGCCCGTCTCCAGCGCCCGCAACAGCATCGCCTGCTCATCCAGGCCAAGCTCCCCGATCTCGTCCAAGAACAGCGCGCCGCCATCGGCGGCCTTGAGCCAGCCCGCGCGGGCGCTGGCTGCGCCTGTGAACGCGCCCTTGACGTGACCGAACAGCGCGCTCATGGCGCCATCACCGCGCAGCGTGGCGCAGTTGACCTCGACCATGCGGCCTTGGAGCTGGCGCCGCGAGCGCCTCAGCTCGCAGATGCGCCCGGCCAGCTGCGTCTTGCCCGCCCCCGTGGGACCCATCAGCAGGATCGGGTCTTGCGACGCGATGGCCACGCGCTCGATCTGCGCGATGAGCGCGTTAAACGGCGCGTTGCGCGTCTCAATGCCAGCCTTTAAGAAGGACACCCCCTCGCGCTGGCGCTGCACAAAGCGCGCGAAGATCGGATCGTATTTGCTCAGATCGAGGTCGATCACTGAGTAGCCGCCGGGCGGCTTAATCTTACCACGAGAAGGCGGCGAGGTCTGGATCAGGCGCGCGGGGATGTGCCCGGCTTCAGCGAGCAAGAAGAGGCAGATCTGCGCGACGTGGGTGCCGGTGGTGATGTGGAGCAGGTACTCCTCATCATCGGGCTCAAAGGGATAATCACTGGCGAAGGCGTGCAGCGCGCTGAACACGGCCTCAAAATCCCACGGGTCGTCTAGCTCGACGAGGTGACCGCGCACCTCGGTCTCAGGCGACAGCCTGCGGATGTCGTCCATGACGAGGTTGGCGAGCTTGGTGTAGGAGGCCTGATAGATCAGCTCCATGCGATCGATCAGCAGCCCGTCGTGTTGAAACAGCGAGACGGTGGGACGCCACCCTTGCCATCGCTCAGCGTCAAAGCCACGATCGAGGGTGGGGCCGAGCAGGCCCAGACAGACGCGCATCTTCGCAGACCTCTAAAAGAACACACACCACACAACCCCACCTCTATACCGCAGCGCGCCGCAGCGAGCGAGGCCGACTGATGTTCCTGTACCACCCCTTCTATTGCGAGGAGAACGCGTGGCACCTGACGCAGCACGACGCGCTGCGCGGGCGCGAACCTGCGGCGCTGTTCATCACGAGCCGCGCGCGGGCGACGCCGCTGTGGAGCCAGCGCGCGGCCCCCGCGCCTGGCGAGCCGGTGATCTGGGACTATCACGTGGTGGCGCTGACCCTCGCAGGCCGCGCGCAGCTCTTTGATCCTGACTGCACGGTCGGCTGCCCGCTCGACCATGAGGCGTGGTGGCGCGCGACCTTCCCGATCCAGCTCGACGCCCTGCCCCCTGACTATCAGCCCATGTTTCGGATCGTCCCCCACGACGCGCTGGCCGCGACCTTCAGCTCGGATCGCGCGCACATGCGCGATGGCAGCGGCGGCTGGCTTCAGCCGCCTCCTGCTTGGGAGCCCATCGGGCGCGGCCCCGCGACGCTCATGCGCTACCTCGACCTCGACGACGCGATCGCTGGCGAGGTGCTCGATCACAGCGCCTTGAAGGCGCTGCTCGACGCGACGGGCGCGCTCACGCGCTGACCTCGACAGACCACGCGCGCCCGACCTCACGCTCAAGCGGCGCGATGGTGAACTCGACCTCCAGGAACTTCTCGATCAGCTCGGCTTGGGTGAGGGTGTGGCGCGAGGGCGGCGAGCAGATGAAGCGGCCACGGCCTGCGAGCGCCAGCGGCAGCAGCAGCTGATCGGCCAGATGCTCGCCAACAGGCGCATCTGCGACGAGGTAGCGCTTGAGTTCTTGGGCGACGCCTCGGGCGACGTCCTCGCTGGATTTACCGCGCGCGCCAAAGCCGGTGAACATCTCGGTGACGTGCTCATAGACGAGCGACGCGAACAAGACGTTGCCCGGACCGGGGGTGTCGACCATGAGGATCTCAGCGTCATGCTCGCCCCAGCTCAGCTCAAGCTGCAAGGTCTTCAGCTCGCGCTCCGCGATGCGACGCGGCAGGCTAGACAGCAGCACGCACGCGCGGATGGCCTCCTGCGCGCCGCGCTCCTCCAGCGCGAGCGCGGCCAATGAGGCGCGCGGGCGAGGCGCGATGGTGGCGCGCACGAGGCCGCCGCCTGCCGGATACATGCCGTAGCGCTGCGTCTCTAGGGTGAGCGTGGGGCCGAGCTTGGCGAGCTGCGGGGCGAAGACCTCGCGCATGAAGTCGACGCTCGGCGCGCGATCATTGTGCGTGCCGCCCTCCAAGATGATCGTCGAGGGCGCGTCGGCCAGCATGAGCACGGGCAGCACGGTGTGCAGCACGAGCATGGTGCTGCCTGCGGTGCCGATGGCGAAGTGGTAGTCACCCGCGCGCGGCGTGCCGGGCTCAAACACCAGGCGCGTTGAGCCGATCTCATCGCCCGTGACGGCCGCTTCGCACAGCGCGGCTGCGGCGCGCACGCAGGTCAGGTGCTGACGCATCAGGCCCGGCTTGCTGCGCTTGACGCGGATGTTATCGAGCGTGATGGGCATCTGCGTCAGGATCGACAGCGCGAGGCTCGTGCGCAGCACTTGGCCGCCGCCCTCGCCCATGCTGGCGTCAATCACGATCATGTCGGGCGTCTCCTCAAGGTGCGTCATCGTCGACGCCCGTGGCGGGCTGGATGAGCTGGGTTGGCGAGCGCGTGACGCGCATCAAGGGGCAGGCGCAAGCGCGCATGGGGGGCTGAGCTCTGAGCATACACGTTGCGACAACCTTGGAGCAGCGGCTCCAGCGCGTCAAGGAGGCCAGGCTCAAAGCGCCCATGCGCACGCCCAAACAGCGCGCAGGGCGCGTCGCATTTCCGCGCAGATGAGGGTGAGCGCGCGATTCAGCATTTGCCAATGGCGGGGGGTGTCGATTATCGTGCATGGGTGAGTTCAAGGCGCCTTGAACTCATCTACTGCGCGCACAGGTCGCGCTGTCCCCTCCTCTCAAGCTGGTGAGCGCTCAGGCTCACCCCTCGCGTCGAGCGCGACTGATGGATCTTCATGACTTCCTCGCTCTGGTCGAGCGCCAGATCAACGCCGCACTGCACGCCCAAGGGCCGCCAGGGCTTGAGCGCTCTGCCATCCTGCTTGAGGCTGGGCAACACCTGACGAGCGCGCCTGGGGCCAAGCGCGCGCGGCCGAGGCTGACGCACGCCTTCGGGCTGATCATGGGCATCGACGCCGAGCAGCTGTGGCCGATCGCGGTGGCTGGCGAGTTCATCCACGGCGCGAGCCTGATGCACGATGACATCGTGGATGACGCCTCACTGCGGCGCGGTCGTCCCACGGTCAACGCGCGCTGGAACAACGCGGTGGCGGTGCTGGGCGGCGACGTGATGCTGTGCATCAGCATCCAGACGCTGGCGTCGCTGCCACGCGTCATCACGCATGAGGCCGTGGAGGTGGTGGCGACGATGAGCCGGGCTGCGATCTTGGAGGTCGAGAGCCGAGGCAAGATCGATCTTGGCCTGGACGCCTGGACGCACATCGCGCGCGGCAAGACCGGCGCGCTGTTTGGCTGGTGCGGGCGCAGCCCCGCGCAGCTGGCGGGCGATCAGGAGGCGATGCGTCGCTTCTCTGTGTGCGGGGAGCACTTGGGGTTGGCGTTTCAGCTGGCTGATGATCTGAAGGATCTGGCGGTGGATGAGGGCAAGGATCGCTTCGCGGACCTCATCAACCGCAACCCCTCGTTCCCGCTGTTGACAGCGGCTGCGGGCAGCGACGCCATCGCGCGCGAGCTCCGCGCGCTGTGGGCGCGCGAGCAGATCTCGCCAGAGGACGCCACCGCCTTGGGGCTGCGCGTGCTCGACACGGGGGCTGCGACCGCCACGCGCGACGCCATGTTGCGCGAGATTGAGGCGGCCTTCGACGCGCTCGGCACCTACCGCGAGCGCCCCGGCGGCCAAGACATCATCGACTGGGCCAACGCCCTATGTCAGCTCTACTTGGCCACGACCCAGCTCGATCGATGAAGGGCTACACCACCCCACCTGAGGAGGCGCCCCAGGACGACCTTGATGACAACCTGCCGATGTGGGAGTCGCTGGTGGTCAACGCCGTGGGCGCGGTGATCGAGTTCTGGGGCTTCAAGCGCAACCAGGGCCGCGTCTGGGGGCTCTTGTATTTGCGCAGTCATCCGATGGACGCCGCCGCCCTGCGCGACGCGCTCGGCTTATCCAAGGGCGCAGCCTCGATGCTGCTGCGCGAGCTTGAGGGCTGGGGGGTGATTCATCGCTCGCGCCCTCCTGACAGCGCCTCATGGCGCTTCAGCGCCCAGGTTGATCTGTTGCAGATGATCGGCCATGTGTTCCGCGAGCGCGAGGTCGTGGTGGTGCAGCGCGTGCTGCAGGACTTGGCCGAGGCCGAGCGCTTGGCTCGGCTCAGCGAGGGGGTCGCCCCCGAGGCGCTCGAGCGGCTGCGTCGGATGCGACGCTTGGCCGGCATCATCGAGCACGCGCTCGGCGTCTTCTTGCGCACCGCGCGCCTCGACGTCGCGCCCATTCATGATATCCTGCGCCCTGATCATGAAGACATGAGCGAGGCGTGAGCGGGGCACTGCGCGATGAGCGAGCACGATCAAGACGAGGGCTTTGAGCAGCTTCAGGCGAGCATGCGAAGGCGCGCGCGCGCCTCACGCGTGGCGATGCTCATCGCGCTGTGCGGTGCGCTGGGCTTTGGCGCCTGGGCGTTCTCCTTCACGGACACCTACCAGTACACCTGGCGCGCGTGGTGGGCGCAGCAGCGCGCGACGGTGCCCCCGGCGGTGGCGCTGCCCGATGACGCGCTCACCCAATTTCACGCCAAGGTGCTGCCCGCTTGGGCGATCGCGAGCGCTTATCGCGACACCGAGGAGCAGCGCGCGCGCGAGGTGGAAGCCTATCAAGCGCTCATTGAGGCGCTGGACGCCGATCCGGGCGGCCAAGACATCTGGCGCGCGCTGCGCGCGATGGTCGTGGAGGAGCCCGACCACCTGCAAGCCCGCGCTGACTTTGTGTTCCAGACCATCAAGCGCTGGAACACGCACATGGAGGCGAGCCAACAGCCCTGGTGGATCAGCGCCTCGCTGCGGCGCGCGATGATCCTCGTCAAGACCTACCGCGTCTTGCATGACATGCGCGTGGGGGTGGGCGCGTCCTCTTATCGCGCGCGGCTCATCGCGCGGGCAGACAGGACCAACGTGGTGGAGGCGATGCTGGGCCACAACAGCGACGTCGAGGAGGGCGGGATGGTGCTGATCGATCGTGTCCAAGACGCGACGCTCGATGAGCTTTGGCCCGCGCTGGCCACCCCCGACGCAGAATCACCGCCGATCGACGCGGCCCATCACAGCGCGCTGTGGCGCGAGCTCGATCAGGCGCTCTCAGGGCCGCAGCGCGAGGCGCTGCGCGCCAGCGCGGGGCTGCGCCGTGAGGCGATGCGCACCATCGACGCGGTCCACGCGCGCCACGGCTGTGGCAGCAGCTTCACCTTCGCCGTCGGCCTGCCCTGGAGCGGCCTGCCCGCCGATGACTATGAGCGCATGAGCGGCTTCGTCACGCGTGACGCGCGCGAGGACTGCCCAAGCCTCAAGGCCGAGGAGCTGGAGGCGCTGATGCGCACCTCGGAGGCCATCCGCGCGCAGCCCGGCGTGGCCGACGCGCTGGCCGCGCTAGGCGCGCTGCTCGCGCGCGCCATCGTGGCCCATGAGATCCGCCACGCGGCCGATCTGGATGAGCGCGGCGGCGATCATGCGGTGAGGCTGAGCTGTACGAGCTGCTTCAGCTTGAACCGCAGCCAGCGCAGCGAGCTGTCGGCTTATCTGGCGAGCTTCGCCACGCCGGGCAGCGCAGCCATCGCCCTCTACCAAGCGTGCAGCGCCAATGAAGAGCGCTACACGTCCCACGCCATCGCCGTGCAGTTCGCGCTGGAGCAGCTGGCGATCGGGAGCTGCGCTGACGCGCCGCCTGAGGACCTGACCCGACGCGCGGCCGACGCGCAGCGTCGGCTGTTTGAGCGCGATGAGCCCATCACCTTGCCCTCCGATTTTCCGCTCACGATCTCCCCGTTTCGCGGCCTGCGTTGAGCGCGCGTGGGCTGCAAGCGCCAGCGTGACTTGGACGATCCCCGCATAAAATCTAAACCTGCGACGCACCGCTCGGGAGGTCGTGTGTGAGCGGTGCGCTCTATCAACGGCGCCGCATCGCTTAAAAGTGGGGGAGCACAAGCGTGTGGGCATCCCTCCTGACTGGAGCGCATCGAAGCGCCAACGCGACCGGCGCATGCGCCGGTCGCGTCGCCAGGTGGGGGCGATGTGTGAGCGGACAAGAAAGCGAGAGGCGCCGATCGGCTGACAGCAGGTCGGCGCCACTCGCGCACAGCTCAACACGCGAGCG
>CAYXWB010000058.1:0-10798 GCA_964468515.1 uncultured Bradymonadales bacterium
GGGGCCCTGGGGCATCACCCAGCCTTGGACCACCTCGCGCACACAGTACAGCAGCACGGGCGTCTGATCTGCGCTGCGCCCTGGCACCTGCGCTTGCATGTCAACAAGCTCACCGCGCGGGCTCAGCGTGACGGTGATGTCCACCACGAAGGTGGCGCCCGTGGCGCCGCCCGTCTCGCGCGCGGCGCAAGGCTCAAGCTGCGCGCCGTCGCTGGCGAAGCGACGCTCCACAGCCTGACGCCAGCGCGCCGCATCGGGCGTGCCCGAGCCTCGGGCAGGGGCGGGCGCCGTGGCGATGCGCACAGCGCCTCGCCCTGAGGTCTGCAGCTGCTGCGGTGGTCGCCCCACGACCTCATCCGGTGGCGCGCTCGCGCACCCTGACGCCGCCAGCACCAGCGCCGCGCCCATCACCCACGCGCTCATCCACACACCCTCGCTCGCTCGCATCGTGACCTCACCTGCTCAAGGCTGCGCTCAGAACTGGAAGTAGATGAACGGTACCACATCGATCCCCTTGACGCGCGCCAGCGCGATGGTGAGCGTCACCAACAGCAGCGCTTGAAGGGCCGTAGGCAGCCGGATAAACCCCTCCCTCAAGCGCAGCGCCCACAGCCTCGGCGTCAGATGCCAGCCCAGCGCCCCCACCAGCACCAGCCACAGCGTGGCGCTGATGTTGCCCGCGTCATGGCTCAGCGGCCCCAGCGCCTCCAGCACCGCCATCGCCTCAGGCAAGGTCTGCGCCCTGAAGAACACCCACGCCAAGCACACGAAGTGGAAGGTCGCCACCAGCGCCCCCCCCTTAAACCAGCGCGTGCGCGTCAGCGCGTCGAGCGTGGGCCGCCCCCTCATCCACTCGCGATATTTGCGATGCGCCGCCAGCGCGCCGCCGTGCAGCGCGCCCCAGATCACGAAGTTCCACGACGCCCCATGCCACAGCCCGCCTAGCACCATCGTCAGCGCCAGGTTGCGGTACGTGCGCCAGCCGCCGCCTCGGTTGCCGCCCAAGCTGATGTAGAGGTAATCACGCAGCCACGTTGACAGCGAGATGTGCCAGCGCCGCCAGAACTCCTGCAAGTTGGTCGCCTGATAGGGCCGATCAAAGTTCTCTGGCAGCCGAAACCCCAACATCAGCGCCGCCCCAATCGCCACGTCGCTGTAGCCTGAGAAGTCGCAGTAGATCTGCAGCGCGTAGCCGTAGATGCCGCACAAGACCTCCAGCGAAGAGTAAACGTGCGGCGTCTCAAACACCCGATCGACCAAGTTCACGGACAGGTAGTTGGCGATCGCCACCTTCTTGAACATCCCGCCTGCGATCAGATAGATCCCCATCATGTGCTCGCGCGCCAAGAACGTGGGGCGCGTCAAGAGCTGCGGCAAGAAGTCGCGCGCGCGCACGATGGGCCCCGCTACGAGCTGCGGGAAGAACGCCACGAACAGCGCGAAGTCGATCGGTCGCTTCACCGGCTCCAGCTCGCGCCGGTAGATGTCGATCGTGTAGCTCATCGTCTGGAACGTATAAAACGAGATCCCCACCGGCAGCAGGATGTCTAAGCGCAGCGTGCTGACCTCGACGCCGAGCGCGGCGAGCGATGCGCTGATGGAGCTTGAGAAGAAGTTGAAGTACTTGAAGACGCCTAACATCCCCAGGTTCATCACCACCGAGCTCCACAGCAGCGTGCGCCGCACGCGCAGGTCATCGCTCTGGCCCAGCTTGCGGCCCAGCGCATAGTCGATGGCTGAGGAGAGGATGATCAGCAGCAGGTACTTCGCGTTCCAGCTGCCATAGAACAGGTAGCTCGCCCCCAAGAGCCAGAGCGTGCGCGCGGTGAGCCGCTCAAAGAGCGCCCAGGCGATCAGGTAGACGGCGGCGAAGAACCACAAGAACAGCGCGGAGTCGAACAACATGGCGACAGACCCAGGGCCTAGCAATTCATCAAGCGGCTAGGCGGCGCGCCCCCGAATCCTTCAGGGTGTCAGCGTGAGCGCGTCCTCATCTTCTTCGGGCGCGGGCGAGGTCGTCATCAACTCAGCGTGGTCGCCACGCCCCCAGCGTGTATACGCCTCCATCAGATCGCCATAGAGCTGGCGCGCCAGCACGTGATAGCCGTCTAAGCGCAGATGCACGCCATCGGTGCTCGCCAGCGCGGGCGACCGCATCGCCCACGCTCGCATCGCCCCAGCCCCCCCCATCGCCGCCTGCTGATCCCACACCGCGCAGCCGCTCTCGCGCGCCGCGCGCGCGCTCGCCGCGTGGATCAGCGCCAAGCTCGGCGGTGGCGCCCACATGCACTGGGGTGCGACGCTCACGTCCATGTCTTCGCGCAGCACCTGCTCCCACACGCGTCGCTTGCCGCGCTTGACCCGCTTGCGCTCGTAGCAGCTCGGGTCGCTAGGCTTGAGCGCCAGATCCATAGGCAAGAGCACCAGACACGCCGCCTCGGGCGCTCCCTCGCGGTAGCGCGCGATCAGCGCGCGCAGCTGCGCCTCATGCGCCTGCGCGTGCGCAGGCTCAAGCTCCGTCTTGCGCAGGTTGTAGGCCTCGTTGGTCCCAAACCCCAGCACGATCAGATCGGGCTGCAAGCGCGCTACTTCTTGGGTGGTGAGCGTCGCGTCAAAGCTCAAGTAGGTCTGGGCGCGCGCGCCGTTGAGGCCCACGCTGTGATACATCACCCCCGAGCTCGCCCCCTGCGTGGACAGCCCCATCAGGTTGACCTCGCCATCACCCACGACCTCTAAGCGCACGGTAGACGCGCCCTCCTCAATGTCGAGCGTGGTCAGCTCAAGCGCCTGTGTTTCGGGCGCATCGTCGGGCAGGCGCGTGGTGAGGGTCGCCAGCTCGCGATCATCGGCGAAGACGCGCAAGCTGCCACCCTCACGCGTCTGCAAGGTGGCGATCTCCACCAGCGTGAAGGGCTCGCCGCTGCGCGTGAGCTGCTCACCAGCCTTGCTCGCGCTCAGCCGCACGCCGCTGACCCCGAACGGCCCTATGACCCCGCGCTTCATGCCGTGATGCGTGACCCAGCCTCGGCTCATCTGCTGGCGCAGTCCATCCTGTCGGAAGCTGCGCCAGGGCCTGCCCGCCAGCGCATAGCCGCGCCCGGCGTCGCCGAAGCGGCGCTGAAACTGGCGGCGCAGCTCGCCCGTCATCGTGTCGCTGGCGACATGCGAGTCGCCCACATGCAAGATCGACACATGCTGACGCGCGCTGGAGGGCTGCTCCAGCGCTTGCAGGCGCATGAACAGCCGATCGAGCGGCGCGCGCGCGGCGCGATCCTCGATCACCTCGAAGTGGGCTTGGGGCGCGCCTGTGAGCGCTTGGGGTGCGCGCGCGCGCGCGCCGCCATCGGCGCCGGGCTCGGCCGCCGCCCCTGGGGTCGTGGCGCTGTGACAGCTCACTATCAGCGCAAGCGTCATCCCCCAGCAGCTCGCTCGTCTAGCTCGTCTCATCGGGCGCGCTCCTCAAGATGCGCGTTCAGATCATGCAGCAGCGCCGCATAAAACATGCGCGCCATCTGCTGATAGCCGCCGCGCGTGGGATGGGTCAGGTCTGCGCCTAGCCAGCGCGGCTGTCGCTCATACCAGCGCGCCGCGCCTTGCGCGCCCCCGAGCGCCGCGTTCATATCCCAGAACGCGCAGCCTGCCGCCTTGGCCGCCTCGCGCTGCGCCTTGATGAGCGGCTGCACCGAAGGATACTCGCGGATCTCACCCTCCTCGCGCGCGCCTCGCGTCAGGATGCTTAACACCAGACAGTCGCGCTGATGTTCCACGCTCATCGCCCCGCCCAGCACGCTCGTGTAGCCGCTCTGATAGCGGCTCAGCCATCGCTCGCCAGGGGCGCTCTTGCCCGCAGAGTTTGTCCCAAAGGCGAATGAGGCGAGGTTCACGCCGCGCTGGCGCATGGCCGCGTCCCAGTGGGCGCGATCAATGCGCGCGAGCGACGCCTCGCGGGCGCTCAACATCCCCAAGTTGTCCACGATCACGCCCGGCACATCGCGCTCCAGCAGCGCCCCATAATAAGCGCCCTGGCCCTGAAAGCGCTCCAGCTTGATCTCATCGCTCGCCGCAGGCAGCTTCAGCCACGTCACGCGCGGCCCCTCACCGCGCTCAAAGCGCAGCAGCTGGCGCCCCTCACCCCCTGCGATCTCCAGCGCCCCGGGCTGCCCATCATGGAGCACCCCGATGCGATCAAACTGACGCGCGCTTGAGGTGGCGCGCAGCGACAGAGACGGCGCGCCGTCGCGCCGAAAGCTCATGCCCGCCAAGCCGAGCGCGCGCGCGCTGCCCCCCTTGTTCATCGTGTCCAGCGCCCACGCCTCGCTGTCGCTCACGCGCAGCCCCTCGTGGCCGATGTAGCGGCTCGGCGCGCGCAGCGCCACGAAGCCGTGCCCCGCGTCACCAAACTGCGCCTGCATCAGCCGCCGCAGCTCGCCCGTGAAGCCATCCCCCGCGATCAGCGAGTCGCCAAACTGGGCCATGCGCACGGGCGTCGTGCGCGCGCCGCTCATCAGCGCGATGAGCTCATCATAGAACGCGTCCATCGCACGCGCGGTGCAGGTGCCATCTTTGGCGCTGGCCAGGCAGGGGCGCTCTAGCATGACCACGGGCTGGCCCGCTGCTTTGAGCGGCTTGGCGAGCTTGGCCATGAGGGCCTTCGCTTGCGCGCGCTGCGTGCTGCGATCCTTGACCTCGGCGCGCGCTTGCATCGCCTGCGCTTGCTTGGCCTTGAGCTGCGCCTCAAGCGCCACCAGATCGACCTCCGGCAGCTCCGGCTCGATCGGCTCGGCGGAGGCGGGCGTCAGCGGCGCCTCGGGCGCGCCGGGCGCCGCTGGCGCGTTGTGCAGCCCAAACGCCGCCCAGTTGGCAGGCCACACTGGCTCAACGTTGAGCAGCGCGCCTGACCACCAGGGGCTCTGCGTCGCCGTCGCCAGGGCGCAGAAGACCCCAAAGAGCAACACACATTGTATCGGCTTGCTGGTCCAGAGGGTGTCGGGCTGCGGCGGCGTGCGGTTCATCGCGCTATCACATGCGGGTGACGAGGGGGGCGGGCCCAGGACCTCTCCACCCTTCACACTTCACAGGGTCTCGCGCAAGATTATTCTTGACCTCTTTTTTAGAGGTGTGAAAACCCGCGCCACAGGCCGCTGTCTCAGCGCTTGGTCGCGCCCTTGCTCGGGAGCGTGAGCGTGACGGGCTGCGCTTTGCCATCTTTAAGCGCGATCACCTGGGTCGTGTTGTCAACGCAGACCGCCGCGCGCTCACGCTTCGGATCAAGCGCGATGCCACAGCCCCAGCGCCCCTGCCAGTCGATCTGCCACACCGGCTCGCCATCCTCCACGCGGCGCAGCGCCAGCTTGTCGCGATCCCACGACAAGAACACCTCAGGCAGCGCCTCATCCGCGCCGATCATGACGCCGCGCGCGTCGCGGCTCCAGCCCAACATGCCGCGCTCCTCGATCTGCGAGACGCGCAGCTGATCAGCCGCGTTGGTCACCAGGAGCTTGCCGCCCGACACCGCGATGAACGTCGCAGGCGCGCGCAGCTTGATCACCTGCAGCGCCTCGCCAGGGCGCGTCAGATGCCACCAGATGAGCTGGCCGTCAGGGCGCTCGAACATCAGGCTTGGGCCATCGCCCGCCAGCATCTTGCCCTCAATGGCGCCAAGCCGCGCTCGCGCGTCACCCTCTTGGCGATGCAAGAAGCGCTCAAGCCGCTCGCGCTTGTCCAAGAGCGCGGGCAGCTGATCAGCGTCGCGCCAGATGTAGAGCGGGCCGTCCTCCTCGGCCACGAACAGCGTCTTGCCGTCGGGCGTCCACGCGCCCGTGAGCGCGCGGCGCGTGAAGTGCTGAAAGGGCAGCAGCACCCCCCCATCCTTGAGGCGCACCACCTTGCCTGGCGATCCTCCTAGCAGCGCCGCCGCGCCATCGGGCGAGAACGCCAGCAGCGGCTCATCAGCCCCCCCCAAGCTTGACCACGCCACCTTCTTGCCCTTGGCGTCGAGCTTGGCCGCTTGGCCATGGCTATACCCCACGTGCAGCTCGCCCTTGGCCGTCCAGCGCAGCGCCGTGATGTGAGGCCCCTGGGGGGGCGTCGGCAGCGACGCGCGCGTGGGCTCTTGCGCCGCAGGGGCAGGCGCCGCGCGCAGCGGCGTCGTGGCAGGCGCTGGCTCGGGGGCTTGGGCTTGGCTCACCTCGGGTGAGGGCTCAGGCGTCGTGGGCGCGGCTGGGGTTTTGGGCGCGGGCGTCGCGCAGCCTAAGTGCGCGCTGAGCAGCGTGAGGCAGAGTCCGAGCGTGCACACAAGACGCGCGCGAGCTGACATGAGCGTGACCTTCTGGTGGGTGACAACCGGCCATAAGCTCCCCTCACGCTTGCGCTCATGCGCTTGTTTGGGATCGCCCTTGTTCGGTGGTGAGGTCGCCGTTAAGACGGCGCGTTTGAGCTTAGCACAGCTCATCGCCGCGTCGCTACAAGCCTCGCACGCGACGCTTCAAACGCGCGGCCAGATCGCTTATGCTCACGCGCTGGAGGTGCCTGATGATCCGCTCGAACCTGTCCACTCTCATCATCGCGTTAGGGTGCTGCGTCGCCTTCGCCGCTTGCGGCGAAGACGCCAACGATGACGGCCCTGACACGTCCGGCGCGTGCGCCCCCGATCAGGTGCGTCACCCTATCACCAATCAGTGCATCGCGCGCGCTGTCACGCCGCCCATTGAGCCTGATGTGCCGCGCGATCGCGATGACATGTCACCCGATCAGCCCCTGGATCAGGCGCCCGATCAAGCCCCTGGCCCGATGGACCAGCCCCCCGACGCCGACTGCACGATGATCACGGCCTACCTGGACGGCGATGGTGATGGCGTGGGCGTCGATAACCCCGCCACCAACCGACAAATCTGCGCCGACGCGGAGCCAGGCGTGGGCTACGCCAGCGCGGCGGGCGACTGTGATGACACCAACCCCGCTCGCTTCCCAGGCGCCATTGAGCTGTGTGATGCGGTTGATAACAGCTGCGATGGCGTCGTCAACGGTGGCATCACCTGTCAGCTCTACGCGCACACCAGCACCCACCTCTACACCGTCGACCCGTTCGCGCGTCAGGCCACCCAGCTGGCCAGCGCGCCCGCTGGGCTGTTTGACATTGACACCCACCCTGACGGCACCCTCTACGGCATCACCACCTCGACCCTCTACGCCTACACCCCCGCCAGCCAGTCGTGGCGCACCATCGGCTCCCATGGGATCAGCGCCAGCACGAACGCCAACGGCTTCGCCATTGACGGTCAAGGCGTCGCCTATGTGACAGGGGGCAATCAGCTCTATCGCATCGATCTGATGACCGCGCGCAGCACCTTGGTAGGCAACATGGGCGGTGGCTTCAGCTCCAGCGGGGATTGCGTCGTCACCAAGGGCAACACCCTCTATATGACCTCCACGGGCACGGGCATCTTCGGGGGCAATGACGTGCTCGTGCTCGTGAACGGTCAGAGCGGGGTGGGGGCGCGCGTGGGCGCCACCAATCACGAGGACATCTACGCGCTCACGGCGGCCTGGGACATCTTGTTTGGCCTCACAGGCACGGGCCAGCTTGTCGAGATCAACCCCAGCACGGGCGCCAGCACCACGCTCCACACCTTCGCGGGCAAGGCGTGGTATGGCGCGGCGAGCACGCCGCAGCGCTGAGCTGGGATCAGGCGGTGATGATGACGCGTTATGAGCGCTTCGCGCGTTGGGCCGATGATCCCAACGCTTATGCGACGCTCCAGCAGGGCCTGTCTTACTTTGACACACCAGCGGGCTACATCGCCTACCGGCGCGCGCTAGGCGCGCCTGTGGCGCTTGGGGCGCCTGTGGCGCCGCCCGCGCAGCGCGAGGCGCTGCTGGCGGCGTTCTCACAGGCCCACCCGCGCGCGCTCTACGTCGATCTGAACGAGGAGGCCGCCCCCGCGTGGGCGGGGGCGGCCTCCTCGCGCCTGCGCTTCGCTTGCACTGGCACGGAGCACGTCGTGTCGCTCGACACAGGCGCGCCTGAGCCGCCGCGCGCCCCGCGGGGCGCGGCGCGCCAGGCCACCCGCGCGGGCTTGCGCTTTGAGGAGGCCTGCGTCGCAGACCTCTCAGCGGCGATGCTGCTGCAAATGCGCGCGATCAATGAGGACTTCCTGCGCCGCTCGCAGGCCGGACGCGAGCTGCCGCTCATCGCGCGCGCGATGGTCATGGCGTCTGAGCCGGAGGTGCGCCTGTTCCTCATGTTCGCGCCTGATGCGTCGGGGCGTGAGCGCTTGCTTGGGTTCTTCACCTTGGACCCATGGCGCGCGTCAGGGGAGCGCATCGGCGCCCAGCTCAATCAGCTGCGCTTCTCGAAGACGCGCTTGTGGGGCGTCTATCTGGCGGTGGTGGTGTGGCTCATGCCGCTGCTTCGCGCCGAGGGCGCGCGCGCCTTGTCGCTGGGCGGTTGCGCGTTCCATGAGGTGGATCATCCGCACGGGCTGCCCAGCAACGGGCTCTATCGGGCGCTGACGCGTCATGGCAGCCGCTACGCCGATCAGCTCCACGCCATGGGCAACCTCACCCGCGTGAAGCTGCGCTTTGAGGGGCGCTCACATCACCGCTTCATCGCGGCGCCAGCGGCGCTGCCGCTGGTGCCGCTGCTGCGGCTGCTGCGCGCGGCGTGCATCTTGCGCGCGCCGTGGGAGCGCGAGCTGCCGTGGGAGCGCGAATGAGCGCGGCGCGCCGTGTCATGATGAGCGCGCTGCACCCTGCGCTGATGGCGCTCGCGCTCGGCGCGAGCGTGGCCGCGCTTGGCGCGGGCTTTGGCGAGCCTGCGGCGATCGCAGCCCCTGTGCTGGGGGTCGCGCTCGTGGTGTTTGGCCTAGAGCGCGTCGCGCCCTTTGACGCTGCTTGGACGCAGGATCGCGCTGATACGCGCCAAGACGCCGCCCTGGCGCTTGTGGGGCTGGTGTTAAGCCAAGCGCTGTTGTGGGGCGGCGCGCTGGTGGGCGCGCGCTGGGGGGTGGGGCGCGCGCTGTGGCCGCACGCGTGGCCTTGGCCCGCGCAGCTCGTCGTCTATCTGCTCATCATCGAGCTGCTGGGCTATGGCAGCCACCGCTTGATGCACCAGCACCGCGCGCTGTGGCGCTGGCACGCGACGCATCACCGCGCCACGCGGCTGTACTGGCTCAACGCGTTCCGTCTGCACCCGCTCGACGCGGCCCTCTCCACGCTGGCGAACCTCACCTGGGCGGCCCTCGTGGGCGTCTCACCCCAGGTCGTGGCGCTCGCGGCGAGCGTGAGCGCGGCGCACTTGCTGGTGCAGCATAGCAACATCGCGGTGCGCTCGGGGTGGCTCGCGCCGTGGCTCGCGACGGCTGAGTTTCACCGCTGGCATCATGACCTCGACGCGCGCCAAGCGCAGGTCAACTACGGCCACCTCACCGGGGTGTGGGACTGGCTCTTTGGCACGTGGCGTCGCGGGGCGCCTCAAGCGCCCTATCTGGTCGGCGTCGCAGATCAGCCTGGGCTGTGTCCGCGCGAGGCGATGACCCAGCCCAGGCCGCCGCCTGACAGCGTGTCCACCGCCAGCACGCGCAGCCCCGCAGCCTCTAGCCCCTCACAGTAGGTCGCGTCATCGAAGCGATCCTCTTGGGGGTGATGCAGCACGCGTCGCCACAGCGGGTGCGTGATGAACGCCGCGTAAGACTCCTCAGAGTAGAACTTGCCGCCAGGGCGCAGCACGCGCGCCAGCTCCACGAGCGCGGCGCGCCAGTCGGGGATGTGATGGATGATGCCAAAGCCAAACACCGCATCATAAGCGCCATCAGGCGCGTCGATCGCGCTCACGCTGCCCTCAATGACCCGCGCCCGCTCCCCGAGCGGGCGCGTCAGCGCGCGGGCGCGCTTGACCAGCGCGGGGTCAAGCTCCAGCGCGTCAACGCGCGCGGCCCCGAAGCGATCGAGGATGATCGCTACGCCCGCGCCGTGGCCCGCGCCGATCTCCAGCACGCGCGCTTGCGGTGGCAGCGGGCCGCCCATCGCCAGCATGCGCGGCGCGGCGATGTAGCGCTGCAACCCTACGCGCACGGGGTTGATCATCATCCACGTCTCAAGGCTGTTCATCATCATCAGGCCACCTCACATCGCTCAGTCGCGCGTCTGCTCGCAGGCTGCGCAATGTAGCGCGCGCGTGGCGAGGTGTCATGCCCACGCGCACAGCGCACATCATCCCCCTCTCATCAGGGTCCAGGGGTTCTACTGATGTCCCTGGTGGGTGCAGGGCGAAGCTGCGCAAGCGCGCCCTCGCAAGCGCGCCCGATATGCGCTGAGGCACCGGGCGCGGCACGGTTCGTGCCGCGCCCGGTGCCATGATGGGAGGTGTCAGCGAGGGCGCGCGAAGCGCGTCTGTCGCGGCTCCCATCACTCGCGCTGCCGCCCCAGGATCACGCTATGCCCACGCGCTCCACCTCGCCCACCCGCGCTCGCCACAACACCTTGCCAGGCTACCAGCGCAGCCTGCGCAGCGCGCTGCGCTTGATGCTCACGCTGAAGCTGGCTGACCCCAACTATCGGCGCGTGGCGCTGTCGTTCCTTGACGCGCCTGAGGCGTCGGCGCGCACGCTCTGGCTCCACGTCGCGGTGGAGCGCGATGTGTGAGACGCGCCCTCTCCTCACCCACAACCTCGGGCGCGGCGCCTCGCAGCGCTTGATCTTAAGCGGGGATCGTCCAAGCGAGCCTGTCACTTGCAGCGCACCCAGACGCGGGCCAAGCGCGGAGCCCGTGGGGCGGCTCTACGCCCCCAGACGCGCGCCC
>CAYXWB010000058.1:10808-20733 GCA_964468515.1 uncultured Bradymonadales bacterium
CAGCGCTTGATCTACGGGGGGTACCGCCCCCGCGCGCTGGGGGTTCGCCGCGCACACACCCGGGCCCCTGGGGCTACGCGCGCGGGCCGCGTCTGCGCGCCTGACGGCGCGCGGCTTCGCTTCAGGGGCTTTGGTCAGGGCGCGGGGCAGCGCACCTGATCGCAGCTCAGGCCAGCGGCGTGCGTCGCGCCGTCGTACTTGGCGCAGTCCGCCGCGCTCAAGTCAGTCAAGCAGGTGTAGCCGTCACCGCGCCGCGCGCGCCCGTGCGCGGCGGCTCACCGCCGCCGTCGTCCTTGGCGCAGTACGAGGAGCAGCCATCGCCCGGGGTAGTGTTGCCATCATCGCACTGCTCGACGGTCAGCATCCACAAATAGCCCACGGGCGGTCCCATGCCAGCGAACAGGTGCTGCGGCCTGATGTTATGCACCGCGAACTCGCCAGCGGGGTCGCTCATCAGCGCGTGCGGGTTGAGCTGCTGGCCGCTGTTGGTCGTCACGCCAGGGCCTGCTTGGACGGCGAGCTGCGTGGCGTAGATGTTGAGGTCAGTGTCAAGGCAGCCCCAGATGCCCAGCAGCGCGGTGTCGGCGCTGGCGCACGCGAAGGTGTGCGTGGTGCCCGTCTGGGGGTCTTGATACATGCAGTCGAGCTGCTCCAGTGAGCCGCTCGCGTTCTGCGACCCCATGTACCAAGGCTCCCCATGGATACACATCTGCCCCGTCTCCCAGACCTGCGAGCCGATCTCCTCGCCCCAGTCGAGCGTCTGGTTGAGCGCGTCACCCAAGTCGGCGTGGCGAGGGGCCTCGGGGTTGAAGACGTTGTTGCCGACCTCCTGCTTGCACCAGCCCACGAGCTCCTCCCAGGTGCAGGCCGAGGTGTCGCCCGTAGGGTGACAGGCGTTGCCATCGAGGGTGGGATCGAGCGAGGTGTTGCCCGGGTCGGGGTAGCGGTTGACCGTGAGTCACTAACGTGCTGAGAGGCTACCAGAGTGACGCCTCGCCGCTCCATCGTTTGTGATCCCCTGATGTCATGCGGGTATGAGATGTTTTGTTGCGAAGACCTCTGCGTCGCGTGCCCAGCGCTGGTTCAGCGCGCCGCGGCGAGCCAGTCGAGCACGATCGTCCAATAATCGCGCTCAGGGTCGGCGAACCTCAGATCGTTGTGCTCGGCCTCAAAGCGCACATGCGTGGCGTCGCGCGCGACCTCGCGCAGCGCGAGGCTGTGCTTGTAGGGGACCACGCGGTCATGGGCGCCGTGCAAGATGAGCGTGGGCCCATTAAGCGCGCCGAGCGCGTCGCTGGTGTCGAACGGATCGCGTACGAGCATGCCGGGCGCGTAGAAGCCGCGCGCGATGTCGCGCAAGGAGGTGAAGGAGGACTCCAAGATCAGCCGCTGCGGCGGCCTCACGCGCGCCATCGCCCCTGCGACGCCGCCACCAAGCGAGCGCCCGTGGTAGATGATGCGCGCCGGATCGACGCGCGGATCGCGCTCGGCGCGCGCCACCAGCGCGAGCGCGTCGGCCGCGATCGCCCGCTCGCTCGGCGTGCCATCGCAGGCGCCGTAGCCGCGATACTCGGGCACCAGCACTGCATAGCCTGCGTCCTTATAGTGGCGTAGCGCGTCGAACTCTTGATCGGCGCGCTCCCCGTTACCATGCAGGTAGACCACCAGCGGCTTTGGGGAGCGCCACGACGGGTCATGCATGAAGAGCCCGTAGCTTTCGCCCGCCTCCGTGGGCAGCGTCCAGCGCTCGACATCGGGCGCGAGCTGAGGCTCCCCACCATCGCCCCACGCCGCGAACAGCAAGCGGCGTTGGGTGAAAAAGGCGAGCGTGAGGAGCGCGCTGTAGGCGAAGGGGAGGGCGCCACAGAGGAGGAGCGGGAGGCGATAGCGCATGGGTGAGTGCTCTGCGATGATGGCGAGGTGCAGGTGATGTGTCGCTGACTACTTTCCAGCGCTTCTATAGACGCCGGGTGAGGCGCTCTCCTTGCGCTTGCGCAGCGCCTCGCGCTTGGCTTCAGGTGATAGAGGCGCGCGCGCGGCGATCGCCTCAAGGGTTGTGCGCGTGGGGGCGTGCTCGTGATGTGGGGTGATGAGCAGGAGCGCGCGCCGTCGCCACGCGTGCTCGCTGAGCGCGAGCTTGGGCCGCTGCGCGGCGGTTGACGCCTGGGCCACGCCCGCGACAGCGCGTCTGTCGCCAGCTCGCAGCCCACCAAGCTCAAGAGCGCCCCCGCGCTGGCGAGGAGGAGCGCGAAGCGCGGGCGGCTGACATCGTTCATGGGCGACCTCACGGATGGGTCATGATGCTTCATTTGATAATGATGCACCATGACGCGCGCGAGGTGCGCGCTATCTTCGCCCCTGGCGCAGCGCGCGCCGCAGGTGCATCGGCGAGCTGGCGTCGGCGGCCAGCGGGAATGAGGCGTGGCAGGCGCGGCCCTCGTGGCGATCGACGCACACCAGCAGCGTCTCATCGCGATCGCCGCGCTGCCACTGCGACACCTCAAGCTGCGCCTCGGCGCGCGCAACATCGCGGGCGCGCGCCACGTCGGGCAGCGGCTGCGGCGCGCGCCCTAGCGCTCAGGCGACCTCTTCATCTTCGTCTAGACGCCAGGGCCTCCAAGACGCGCCGATTTGACACAGCTTGACACGGCGCTGGCCGACAGGCCAGCGCGCTTCAAGTCAGCTCAGTACGAGGGGCTGCCATCATAGTCGGGCGCGGGCTCCGTGATGGGATCAGGCGACACAGGCTCGGGGCGCGGGGCGACGCGCGCTGGCGCTGTGGTGGTGCGCGTCTCCACGCTGGGCGCGATCACGGGCTCAAGCGCCGCATCACCGAACAGGTACGACGCCGACACGATCGCGAACAGCGGCGCGTTGCCGCCGATAAAGTCAGGCCCCTCGGTCAAGAAGGTGGGCGAGAAGGTGCCGTCAAAGCGGAAGCTCTTGTAGACGATGCCGATGCCCGCGTTCCAGTTGAAGCCCGCGACGTTCTGCGAGTTGTTCGTCTCGCCCGCGCCGCTGAGCTGCGAGCTCATCACGAGCGCGTGCTCATACGAGGCGCCCGCGCGCGCGCGCAGCCAGCTCGTGAGGTGGATCTCCATGGCGAGGTTCGCGCCTGGCAGCAGCACCGACTGAGCGCTGAAGGAGTCATTGTTCACGTTGGTGTTGGGATCCACGCTCTCCGTCATGAACCCGAGCGAGGCGTAGCCCGCGATCGAGGCGCGATCGCTCAGCTCAATGCGCGGGCCTGCGGCCAGCGCGACCTCAAACTCTGAGGCGCTGCTGTTGACGGTCGACATGCCAACGTTAGTGTCTGTGCCCTGACCGATGAAGCCCGCGCGCGCGAGCAGCCCCAAGCTCACCGTCTCGCTCATGGGCAAGAAGCCGCGCGCTAACAGCCCTGAGCGAAACTGCGTGGCGTCGGCTGTGCTGTCGCCGTTGACCGTGATGTCGGAGCCCACATAGCCCAAGTGCAGGCCCAGATCCCAGCCCTCGACGCCGCCAAAGCTGAACGCCGCGTTAACGTAGCTGGTGCTCTCGCCAGTGGCGCCGCCCATCGGCGGCGTCGTCTCATCATAGCCTGTGCCCAAGCTCAAGCGCAGGCCCAGATCGCCAAAGCCGAACAGCACGTCCGCGATCGTCAGCGGGGCAGGCGCGCCAGGCGCGTAGCCGTCCAGCGCGGGCAGCGACAGGCCGGGCAGCGACGCGGGCTCATTACGATCCAGCGAGGACGCGTCGAACAGCCCGCCGCGATGCAGCGCCACGCCCCACACGAACATGCCCGAGTCCATCAGGAACAAGGCGTTACCCTGCGCCGCGCTCGTGCCAAAGTCGAACGTGATGCGATCTTGATAGCGTGTCGCCAGGTGCGGGAACGCGAACACATCATCGGCGTCCTCGATCAGCCGGTTGCCTTGCAGCGAGGTGCTGCGGTCGGCCCACGCCGCCCCTGGGACCATCATCGTTGCCACCAGCGCGCTCAACGCAACCCACTTCGCGCTCACATGCGTCATCTTCATCATTCACCTTGCTTCAATTAAGCGGTTTGGAACCTCGCGCGGGCGCACAACGCCCCGCGCATCTTTGGCGTTTGTTCTGTGGGGGGTATGACGCGCCATGAGCCCCCTCGCTCCCTGACGCCTCACAGCCCGCGCACATCACGCCTTGAACGCTCCCCCTATACCTCGACTCTTCGGCGCAGTGTAGTCTTTTGTGTTTGGTGCTATCTATCTGATCTTTAAATGATAATTTCTTATGGTGCGCGCTTTGATCGTCATGCGGTGGATCTGCCACCCCTCACATCGCTTGGTCCGAGTGAAGCAGTGGGAGCTGCTGCGCGCGGGCGCGCTGACGCAGCCGCTGCACATGTTCGACGTGGTGATGCACGCCGCCCCCACGCTGCTGCTGTTATTGCATCTAGGCGCGCGCTGGCGCGCGCGTCAGCGCGCGCCAGCGTCAGCGCAGCCTTATTGCGGCGAGTAGCGCCAGATGGCGTCGCCGCCATTGCGCTGGTCCGTGGTGACGTAGAGGGCGCCGTCAGGGCCGAGCAGCACCTCGCGCAGGCGCTCCCCATCGCCTGAGATGGGGGTGTGCTTGACGACCTGGCTGCCATCTGCGGAGAGCTGGAGCACGTCCAGGTTACGCCCGGCGAGCGACGCCACGATCAGCGCGCCGTCCCAGGCCTTCCAGTCAGGGCCGCTGACAAAATCACAGCCCGCCATGCCCGCCGAGCCGGGCGTGGTGAAGGTGGGGAGCATCGCGTCGGGGAACTGCTCGGTGTCCGTCATCTTCGCCCCCTCATAGCCGATGTAGCGGCCCTCGGGACCGTTCGGGTTCCAGCCGCCGTTGCCGCCATGGCGCAGCTGCGTGACCTCATCGGTGTCATTGGGGCCATGCTCACAGATGAACATCGCGCCGGTGCCAGGGCGCTTGGCCAAGCCCTGCGGGTTGCGAAACCCATAGGCGAAGATGGCGGGCTGCGCGTTTGGCCCAAGCGACGGGTTGTCAGCGGGGATCGCACCCTCACGATCGATGCGAAGCACCTTGCCGCCGAGCCCCGTGAGGTCTTGAGGCACGGGGCCAGTGCGCGTATCGCCGGTGGTCGCGTACAGGTAGCCGTCTGGGCCAAAGCGCAGCCTGCCGCCAGAGTGACCGCCGCTTGCGCCCCAGGCGATCCCGGTGAGCAGGTCCTCGCGCTCGGTCAGCGCGTCGCCTGAGGGCGACAGCTTCCAGCGCACCACGCGGTTGTCCATGCTCCCTGAGAGGTTGGACGATTGATACGTGTAGATAAATCGATTGGATGCAAACTCCGGATCAACCGCGATGCCGAGCATCCCGCTCTGGCCTTGCGCGGCCAGATCGCTGGGCGGCTCCAGCAGGCGCACAGGCTGCGTCGATCCTTGGTCGAGCTTGCTCACACGGCCGCCGCGCTCAGTGAACAGCAAGGCGCCATCGGGCAAGAAGGCCAACCCCCAGGGGATGCTCAAGCCGCCGAGCACCTCCTCGCGCCTGAGGGTGGGCGCCTCATCGGAGAGGGCGGTCGCCTCCAAGCGCGCGGGGGGCAGCCCCTCGGCGCGCGCCTCCAGCGCGTTGCGCCCAGGCTCAGCGCCCATCGTCCAGCTGCCCACGCGCGCGACCCCCTGCGCGTCGGTGGTCGCCTGCGCGCCCGTCACGGCGCCGCCTCCCTCGACGACCTCGAACGTCACGACCAGCCCCTCGCGCGGGGCGCCTTCGGCGTCGCGCGCGATCACGGTGGGCGTCACCGCCAAAGGCTGGCCCACGGGCGCGGTCTGCCCCGCCCCTTCTTGCCACGCGATCGTCGGCTGCCCCGTCGCCTCGCCAGTGGCCTCAAACAGCACCTCAGGTAACCCCGGCGTGCGCGCGGCGATGCGATTGAGACCAGGGGCAGGCCCCAACACCCAGCCGCCCACGCGCGCGACGCCTTCTTGATTCGTCGTCACCTCCTCGCCGCTGAGCTGACCGCCGCCATCGATCACGCGGAACGTCACCGTGAGCCCCGCCACGCCGCGCCCTTGCGCGTCCACAGCGATCACCGCCGGCGCCACCGCGACGGGCTGCCCCACCACGCCGCTCTGCTCACGCCCCTCAAACGCGCGCACGTCCACCGCCACCTCTGGGCGCGTCGTCTCGCCAGGATTGTCCGTGTTTGGCGTGCTCCCACAGCAAGGCAGCCCCATCATCGCGAGCGTGATGAGCGGCACGCTCATCAGCTGCATCCCTTGAAATCCCATGCTCTTGCTCCCTCGCGCGCTTGACCTCGCCAGCGCGCCTCAACGCCTCAGTCCACAACCTCACGCGTCGTGCTCAGCGCGCGCCGTCCTCATCATAGGAGGGGCGCGTCAGCGTCGTGCGACAACCACCCCATGATCCTAATCCCAAGGCGTGAAGCCTCAACCGTATCGCGCTCACCTATCGACGCGTGATGCGCGCACTTGGTCAGCGCACGCCAAATCCGACCACGCCGCTGTGGGTGTACGTCTTGATGAGATGAAGACGATAGCGCGTGTCTGAACGCCTCTCCCAAGGTCATCTCACGGCCCGAGGTAATCCCCCCGTGGAACCTCCCCAAGCCAGAGCGGACTTGGCACCAAGTCATAGGTGCGACGCAACACATCGAGCGCCTCGCGTCGGTCCCCTAGCCTTGACAAGATCTTGGCATGCTCGCGCGCCTGCTCTATCTCCCATTCATCCAGCGCGTCCTCATCGGCGCGCCCACGCGCCGCGTCCAGCTCGTCGCCGTTGGCCTCGCACAGCTGGAGCGTGATCGCCTCGATCTGCTGCGCCCCATCAAGCCGTGGGACGTGGACAAAGAACCTGTAGAGGTAGGCTATATCCCAAGCCTGCCTGTAGTCGCCAGCGATGTGGCCGAAGTCGACCCTCTTATCGCTGATCATCGTGATCCAATGGAGCCACTTGAGGAAGTTCATCTCGTGCTGGTGTTTGCGCCAAGTGTGCACGAGCCGTCCCACCGCGAGTGAGAAGTGCGCTCGGTCGAGCACAGGATGAAGGTTAGCGGCGAGCTTCACGCCCTGACGCACGCTCTCAAGGCCTACCTGATAGCCGAGCTGGTAATCTGGGCGCTCCTCCTTCGGGAGGTCAGCCCACTCCCAGGCGCGCCACGGCGAGCTGGTGTCGTCGTCAGCGCGAAGGAGCAAGAACAGGTAGTAGCCGAGCGAGAACGCGCGAGGCAGGTGGGCGCGCGCTGCGCCCACGCTGAACTCTAGGAGCTGGTCAACCAGGTCGACCGGGACGCACCCCTGAAGTACATCGAACAGCGCCTCGAACCGATTCAGCTCGTAGAGCGCGTTCCCTGGCGTCGCGTCCCCCCACTTGTAGAACTGCATCGCGAGCTCCATACGCGAGGACGCTTCATCGACCACATAAAGCTCGTACCAGCCGCGCGTCGACATCCCTCGCACCTCCCTCATCTGAACATGTCTCATCGCAGACGTTGTGGCCCGCTCAGTTGAACTTATGTTCAGATTTGCTCGCCGAGGCGACCATGTCAATCGGCGCGTTACCGAATCGTATCAACGCTTTGACCACCTCTAGTCGATAGGGCCTCGCCCAAAACCTCGCCCGCAAGCCGCCGCGTTTGCCAGCTCCCTGATAAGCACAAGCACCAAAGAGAGAGGCCGCTCAGGTTTAACCTGAGCGGCCTCTCTCTTTGGTGCTTCAAGAGCAGCTCGTGCTCTATGGGCGCAGTAGGGATTGAACCTACGACCCCTTCCGTGTGAGGGAAGTGCTCTCCCACTGAGCTATGCGCCCGCTCAGCGTGGAGGAGGTATTTAGCAACGGGGCGCGAGGTGCGCAAGCGCTTTTTGACATCGCGCGCATTTTTTTGCGTCATACGTCATCGACGCTTGCGAGGCCGAGGGGGGTCAAGGGGTGGCGCTGTCGGGCGCAAGCGACGAGGCTTGGTGCGCCGCCCCCTCTATCACCTCACCTTGGCGCAAGCGCGGCTCGCTGGAGCGCACAGGGCACGGGGAGGTGTCGCCCTTGGCGAGCTTGACGGTGAGGGGCGCGGCGCTGCCCTCCTGGCTGAGCGTGTGATCGTGAGCTAGCGCGAGCTGTTGGGTCACGTGGTCGGGGTGCGAGACGCAGACGCGCCACATGCGAAACCCCACGCCATGAATCATCAGCGGCATCACCCACTCGCGCTCGGCCTCGCGATGCAAGCGCACGACGCCTCGCGTATCACTCATCAGCTCCCACTCCTCATGCACCTGCCCATAGTGCGGGTGCTCGGCCAAACGTGTCACGCGCACAAGCGTGCCAACAAGCGGCGCGCCATCTTCCCCTTGGATTGTGAGGGTCGTCGCGGGGCGAATGATCGTCTCACGCGGGATTGGGATGCAGCAGCCCGCTGCCTGGAGCGTGAGCAGCGCGGTGAGGGTGATCCGCAGGGACAGCTGCTGGACAGCCATGGGCGCTCCTGGTGGAGTGATGGGAGGGCGCGCGCGTGGCGCTCATGCTCATGGCGGCGCGCGCGTCAACGCCTCGGGCAGCGGCTCACCGGTCAACGCCTCTAAGAACGCCACCAGCGCGTCGCGCTGTTCCAGCGTTAAACCTAGCGGGCGCAGCAGCTCCTCACGGTGTCCAAGCTCGGCCTCGCCAGGCAGCGTGTCGTAGAAGTCGATCACGTCAGCGAGCGTGTCCAAGTGACCCCCGTGCATGTAAGGCGGAGACAGCGCCACATTGCGCAGCGAGGGGGTCTTGAACTGGCCATGATCTTCGGGCGTGCGCGCCAAGAACCTCACCCAATCGGCGCGATCACCTTGAGGATCATCACTGAACGCGCCTGCGGCGTTGAGCGGGCTGCGCTTGACCAGCGGGGTGCCCGCCCCGCGCCCCGCGTCGCGAGGCTTCATGCCCGCGTGAGGCGTCAGGCCGAGGTTGTGAAAGTCACCATCGCTGAGCATCGCGCCTGTGTGACACAGCGCGCAGCGCGCCTCCCCTAAGAACAGCTTGAGGCCGCGCTGCGCCTGGGGTGAGAGCGCCTCCAGATCCTCGCGCGGCCCCGAGCCCACGAGCGCGCGCCCGAACCGATCAAAGGGCGCGTTGAGCTGCACCAGCTGCAGCTGATAGGCGCCGAGCGCTTTAGCGACGTTGACCGCGAGCTGATCAATCGCCGCGCGGTCTTCTTCACCCATCGTCAGCCACGCGACGTGCGCCTCATCGTCAGGCGAGCTAGGCACAGGGCGCGCATGGGGCACAAAGCGCGCCTCATCGCTCAGCTCGGGCAGCGGGCCAAACAACGCCTCATAGGGCGCGCGCAGCTCATCGATCGCCGCGATGCGCTTGGCCAGCGCCACGCGCCCGATCCCGTGCTCATGCGGGTGCTCCAGCGGCCCGAGCGCCTGGCTCCAGAGCGAGTCGGCGCTGCCATCCCAGTTGAACCAGCGCTGATAGCCCGCGTTGAGCAGGCTGGGCGGATGGCGCGTCGTCACGCCAACCCCGTGTCCCATCGCCTGCGGCGTCGAGAAGCCGTGGCCTGGGCTGTGACACGAGGCGCAGCTGATGCGCTCATTCTTCGACAGGCGCGGCTCAAAGAACAGCCGCTGCCCGAGCTGCTGCGCGCGCGGATCGTGCGCCAGCGCGTTGGTGGGATCGGTGGGGGGCGCGGGCGTCAGCGTCATGCGCGCGATGAGGGCGATCTCATTGGCGCTGAACAGCGCTTGCTCAGGCTGCGCGGCTTGAGGCGCAGGCGCGCGCTCGCACCCTAGCCCCCACCCGATCCACAGCGCCAGCGGCGCGATGTGTCTTAGCGACAGCATTGCAGATCAAACGTGGCGCGGTCGATCACCTCGCCATCGCGGATGACCAGCTCCAGCACCCAGCGCCCATCCTCGCCAGGGCCTTGCATGTGAAAGCGCATCCCCTCGACGGTGAACGCGCCCTTGCC